>NZ_NEXR01000015.1:0-5415 GCF_002810365.1 Psychrobacter sp. L7 | reverse complement strand
AACAGCAGCATATTCTACCACTGGTGCAAACACACGCTAATACCAAGTCTTAAAACAAAATGTGTGATCGTGATGGACAATGCTAGATTTCATAAGAACAAATGCATTCAAAAACTACTGAACAGACATGGCCATCGTATTCTTTGGTTGCCACCCTACAGCCCTGATCTAAATCCCATTGAAAAGAAGTGGGCACAGGCAAAATTTCTACGTCAAGGCTGGATGGAGAATAATCTACCTAAGCTGTTTCATGATATGGGTTGTATCTCTTTTATTCTAGACTGACTATACCTAAACAAAATAAGAGAATACGTGCAAAGACGAAAGGGTATTATTTTCATATTTGGGATAGCGAGTGGGTTTTAGATAAAAATAGTACTATTAACCTAAGCTTTTTTCACAAAAATTTAGATAAGCATACTCTGAATAGTTTCGTTCATGTATTAGCTTATTATGCATCTAACTTATCAGCTAGTCATACTTATAATATAGCCGCTAGATTTAATCATATGATTAAAAATACAGGTTCTTCTATAGTTGATGACACTATGCTTATTAACTATAGAGCTTCTTTAAGCAGGACTAATGAGTGGTATTTAGGAACAGTTCGAGGCTTTTTGAGAAAGTGGTATGAACTTGGCTATGATGGTATTGATGAAAGCGTGATTCAATTACTTGAAAGTTGGACTATCAAAGGTAATAGGAAAGGTGATGCTATTAAACGCAAAGACCCTAACCAAGGCCCATTAAGCGACAATGAGTTACAAGCTTTTAATGAGGGGGCAGTAAAGGCTTTTGAGCTAAACCTCATTACACTTGATGAGTTTGCGATCTCACGTATTGCAAGTAATACAGGCCGTCGTCCAGTTCAAATATCTCATTTAAAAGTAATAGACGTTGTATGTGGTACAAATAAGAGAGATGAACCTCGTTATTTACTGAATGTACCGAGGGCAAAGCATGGTGAAGGGTTTAGGAGTCAATCAAAAGATTTTGCCATAACACAAGAATTATGGTCTATTCTCTCAGCTCAAGTAAGAAATGCCATCTCAAAGGTCGAAAAAAGTATTGGGTGCAAATTAAATGAGCAGGACAGTCAACAAGTCCCCCTATTCCCTGACTACTCGGTAATTAGAAAAATAGGCTCTCTCTTTGAGCTTAGAGCTTTAGCGACGAGTGACAAGTTGCATATAGCAGCATCTAAAGTGACTGACACTTTACAGTTCGTTGTCGCAGCGTCAGATATTAGATCAGAAAGAACAGGCGAAGAACTCTATATCACTGCTCGTAGGTTTAGATACACCACAGGTACTAGAGCTGCGCGTGAAGGGTTTGGTGAGTTAGTAATAGCAGAGCTACTAGACCATAGTGATACGCAAAATTCGGGCGTATATATTAAAAATATCCCTGAGCATGTAAAGCGATTAGATGAAGCCGTTGGTTTCGAATTAGCACCTTATGCGCAAGCCTTTGCAGGTGTGCTAGTTGATTCTGAAAAACATGCTGAGCGTGGTGACGACCCAAATAGCAGAATTCGTACTGAAGAAGGCTCAGGGATTGGAACTTGCGGTGAGCATGGGTTTTGTGGGGCAAACGTTCCTATACCTTGTTATACCTGCATCCACTTCCAACCTTGGCTTGATGGCCCTCATAAAGAAGTGTATCAGGACTTACTAAAAGAGCGAGAACGAGTTAAAGATATCACTGGTGATATAGAAGTAGCAGCAATATTAGATAGAAGCATCGTTGCTGTAGCTGACGTCATAATTCGCTGTGAGAAGCGTCGTGATGAACTTAATGAGCAGAGAGGTCTTGATCATGCCTAATATCTTCCAGTTCAAGTCTAAAGCAGAACTAACAGCCGCTGCTAACTTAGAGGCTTTTATAAGTAAATGCCGTGAAGACTTAACAGTGTTTGGAGTTGATTTAGATTGGGATGCTCACGTCTGGCCAAAAGTAGCCGTATTTGCAAAGTTCGGGGTCACAACACGTAAGCCAAAGCAAGAAGAGTTAATGGATAAGAGCTTTTTGGAATTCGCAAAGGCATATCTTCGGTATCAACAAGGTCATAAGCCTACTAATACTAAAAATGAGCTTAAAGCGCTCCGAGTATTAGAAGCAGCACTCATTCAAGTGAATGGTGACGCATCTATAAAAGGACTATCTCTTACTTGTCTAGATGAAGCAGTTTCATTGGCAAGAGGCTATTACAGTGAGGGTGCTGCTTATGCCTGTGGAAGAGAGATTGAAAGGTTGGCTAAATTTGTAACTGATAATCATCTCATTAATACAAATCTAAAAGAATGGCGTAATCCCATTTCTCGTCCAACAGACACTACAAGAACAGGTAAAGAGGCAAAAAAAAATAGAGAAAAAAAACTTCCTAACGAAACTGCGCTCAACGCATTAGCTGAGATATTCGCTAGTAATCCTGTTGAGGAGCGAGATATTTTTACAACATCAATATTTGCAATGTTAATGTCTGCACCCTCTCGAATTGCCGAGGTAATGGCATTACCCATAGATTGTGAAGTGTTTGAAAAAGATAGTGAAGGTGTAGAGCGCTATGGATGGCGATTCTTTGCTGGTAAAGGCTATGAAGGAGATATTAAGTGGATACCTACCGTCATGGTAGAAGTCGCTAAAATCGCCGTTGATAGAGCTAAAAATCTATCCTTTGAAGCTCGTAAGCTTGCTAAATGGATTGAGGACAATCCTAATAAGTTTTATCGGCACGAGAACTGTCCGAACGTAGCCGATGATAAGCCGCTTACGATGGAGCAAGCTTGTCAAGCATTAGGGCTAGCTCATCATACAAAAGATATCTGTTATTCTAGTTTGAATAGTAGAGGTCTTGATCATCATGATTATACGAATACTTTAAATAGTCTATGGCAACACGTAAAAGGACGCCTGCCTGATAGCTTTCCATGGTTTGATGAAGATAAAGGTATTAAGTTCTCGAATGCACTATTTGCGCTAAATGCTAATCAATTCCATGGTAATAGACCGCGTTTGCCTACCGAACTTAAAAAGCCTGATACGACCTTTTTCAATAACGATATCGGTACTCGTCTAGCTTTGGGAGATAAACATAAGAATATATTTGATAGGTATGGTTATTTTGACAACGATGGTGAAAGATTAAAAGTTACCTCGCATCAAGCTCGCCACCTGCTCAATACTATTGCACAGCGTGGTGGTTTATCCAACCTTGAAATAGCTAAATGGTCTGGTAGAGCGGATGTAAAACAAAACCGCACCTATAACCACATGGCTGACTATGAAATGGTCGCTATGGCAGAGAGGATTGATCCCTCGAAAGCGCTGTTTGGCCCTTTAGGTAAAGTGGAAAATCATCTTCCAGTCACTGCTCAAGAGTTTAACACCCTTGAGCAAGCTGCTGCTCATGTCACAGAATATGGATTTTGTGTGCACGACTTTACAATGAGTCCGTGTGAAAAATTTAGAGACTGTATTAATTGTACAGAACAAGTGTGTATTAAAGGTGATGCAGAAAAACTAATTCGTATGAAAGAGAGACTCGATAAAATTGAGCATTTACTAGTTAAATCTGAGCAAGCAATTGAAGAAGGAGAAATGGGTGCTGATAGATGGTTGGAGCATCAAACCAAAACAGCCAATAGATTGCGAGATCTTATCTGTATTCTAGAGAATCCAGACATAGATGACGGTGCACAGGTTAAGCTTCGTGGCAATGACTTCAGCCAGTTACGTCGTGTTGCTGAAAAGAAATCTATAAGTATGGTTGCAGAGAATGAAGTTGAATTTAAAGAGGCATCAATCTTAGAGAATCTCACAGATATACTTGGAGGCGGTTTTGGCTAAAAATCTCAACAGACAAGAAATACAAGCTATCGTCAATCTGATTCGAGGTTGGGATGAGCCCAAAATCACGTGGGCTGCGATTTGCGAGGAAGTACAGCCTCTTGTGGGTAAGAAGCCTACAAGGCAATCTCTAAGCGCTCATGAGGCGATTAAGGCTGCTTACCAAGCTAAAAAAGACACACTTAAGGGGAAGTCACCTACTAAGCCTCGGCCTGCTAGTTTAAATGCAGCAGCTTCAAGAATTGCTAACTTAGAAGCAGAGCTTGCAGAACTCAAGGAGCAAAACCGTCAATACAAGCAAATGTTTGTATTGTGGCAGTACAATGCTTACAAACATGGAATGACAGAAAGTAAGCTCAATGCATCTATGCCAAAAATTGATCGTGAACGGTCTGACAATGAGAAGCGATGATGTTAATCATCCTGCTTCTTTATATTCGGTACAATATTATTCTCATTGCTTAACCATTCTATACCAGCTTCAGTTGTTGAATATGTTTGGTTAGGGTGGTTAGGAGTTTCAGCATACGTCTGACTTAGTAGCCCCTTACTTAGAAGTGAATTGATATATTTTGTACGTAAATAGTCTGAATTTCTATTAATTGATTTTGCTAATTCCTCTGTACTAAATTTTTGCTGATTGCATAGAAGAAGAAGTATACCTTGTATCTGCTTCATCGAAGCCTTCTTAGGAAGGTCATTTAGTTGGCTTAAGGTTTTTTGTGGTAGATCTTCTATTTTCTTTATATCTGAAAGGTCTAGTAAATACTGATCATTAGCTCCTGAGGTTTGATCGTTAGCTCCTGAGGTTTGATCATTAGCTCCTGAGGTTTGATCATTAGCTCCTGAGGTTTGATCGTTAGCTCCTGAGGTTTGATCGTTAGCTCCTGAGGTTTGATCGTTAGCTCCTGAGGTTTGATCGTTAGCTCCTGAGGTTTGATTATCAACTAATAAAATACCTTGCTTTTTTTCCTGACTATTAATATTTAGACCTAAGGCATGTTCGGTTAAGGTATAGTTAGTAGAGCTCCCGCCACCTCTTTTCTGCAACAACCCTTTCTTACAAAGATTGGATAAAAGGCGACTTGCTGACAATGTTTCTAATTTAGTTATTTCTCTAAGAGTACTGTTATCAACTGCACCTGTCTCGTGAGCTAGCATAAGCGCCATAGCATCATCATCTGACAAATCATGATTATCAAAAGCTTCAAGCCACTTTAATTGCTTATCGTCCATTAGTTGGTGTAAAAGAAAAGTAGCTTTAAAGTAGTTTCTAGGGCGTGTCCCTAATCTGGAAAAGCAAGTATAAAGCCTTTAAAATAAAGAGACTATTTACCACATGGCTCTCTAAATTATGGCAAGAACAGTGCTCAATGATAATACATGGGAACAACTCCAAAGTACCATGAAAGCTCATGGCTGTCATACTTGGAAAAACGACAGACAAGTCATGGAAGCCATATTGTGGAAACTTCGTACAGGAGCCCCATGGCGTGATATACCGAGTGAGCTATGTCCATGGAAAACCGCCTATAATCGATTTAATAGGTTGTCAAAAAAAGGCTT
>NZ_NEXR01000012.1:0-68631 GCF_002810365.1 Psychrobacter sp. L7 | reverse complement strand
GAGAACTCTGCTGAAGGAACTAGGCAAAATGGTACCGTAACTTCGGGAGAAGGTACGCTGCTGATGGTGAAGGACTTGCTCCGTAAGCTATTGGCAGTCGCAGATACCAGGCTGCTGCAACTGTTTATTAAAAACACAGCACTCTGCAAACACGAAAGTGGACGTATAGGGTGTGATGTCTGCCCGGTGCTGGAAGGTTAATTGATGGGCTTAGCGTATGCGAAGGTCTTGATCGAAGCCCCAGTAAACGGCGGCCGTAACTATAACGGTCCTAAGGTAGCGAAATTCCTTGTCGGGTAAGTTCCGACCTGCACGAATGACATAATGATGGCAGCGCTGTCTCCAGCAGAGACTCAGTGAAATCGAAATCGCAGTGAAGATGCTGTGTACCCGCGGCTAGACGGAAAGACCCCGTGAACCTTTACTACAGCTTTACATTGAACTTTGACCTGACTTGTGCAGGATAGGTGGGAGGCTTTGAAACCGAGACGCTAGTCTTGGTGGAGCCAATCTTGAAATACCACCCTGGTCATGTTGGGGTTCTAACTCAGGTATAACAATACCGAGGACAATGTATGGTGGGTAGTTTGACTGGGGCGGTCTCCTCCTAAAGAGTAACGGAGGAGTACGAAGGTGCGCTCAGAACGGTCGGAAATCGTTCATAGAGTATAAAGGCAAAAGCGCGCTTAACTGCGAGACCCACAAGTCGAGCAGGTACGAAAGTAGGTCTTAGTGATCCGGTGGTTCTGTATGGAAGGGCCATCGCTCAACGGATAAAAGGTACTCTGGGGATAACAGGCTGATACCGCCCAAGAGTTCATATCGACGGCGGTGTTTGGCACCTCGATGTCGGCTCATCTCATCCTAGGGCTGAAGCAGGTCCTAAGGGTATGGCTGTTCGCCATTTAAAGAGGTACGCGAGCTGGGTTTAGAACGTCGTGAGACAGTTCGGTCCCTATCTACCGTGGGCGTTGGAAATTTGAGAGGATCTGCTCCTAGTACGAGAGGACCAGAGTGGACGAACCGCTGGTGTTCGGGTTGTCATGCCAATGGCATTGCCCGGTAGCTACGTTCGGATGGGATAACCGCTGAAAGCATCTAAGCGGGAAGCCCACCTCAAGATTAGATTTCCCTAAAGAGCCGTTCAAGACTAGGACGTTGATAGGCAGGGTGTGGAAGCGCAGCGATGTGTGGAGCTAACCTGTACTAATTGCTCGTTTGGCTTGACCATACAACACCCAAGTGGTTTGTATCAAGCATTATATCGATATCACCTTTATCCTTGATTCAGTTAGGATAAGTGATACTTAGTCAWATAAGTAAAACAAACACAGACTCATATCTAACCCCCTTTGCTGACGACAATAGCACGATGGCACCACCTGATCCCTTCCCGAACTCAGAAGTGAAACATCGTTGCGCCAATGGTAGTGTGGCTCCGGCCATGTGAGAGTAGGTCATCGTCAGCTCCCTATTCCTAAAAGCCCCCGACACTTATGTGTTGGGGGCTTTTTTTATGGGTATATTTCTGGAAAATATTAGTATATCCTTTCTTAGTTTGATAACTGAGGAACAATAGTGAAGGCTAAATTAGCAGGTATTCAATACATAGGCGACAGTGGTATTACGCAAGAATGTAAAAAAGCAGTTATAAACCTAATCCATGCTGGCGAAAAAATACATGAAGTAAAAGTACTCACCTTTGAAGAGCCTTATTCAAAAGCTCATGCCTTATTGCTAACCCTTGAGTATGATATTCAGACAGTCATTAAAGGTGGTTTTGCTTCAGGTTACAACGGAGAAGGGCCAAAAGGATATGCATTCGTGTTAAATTTACTGCGGAACTATACAGATAATATTAATGAATACATTATTTCAAAATCAATTTTTGAACGTATATGTAATTCAAGTTTAAGTGTAAAAGATTTGGAATATATCAATAGTATAAAGCCAGTGCGTCCTGCTAGATGGCATGATTCTGCTTACCTTTACAAGGAACGTGAACTTAATATTTTTAGTGAGTTCCCTCTTACTATTCCTATGGCTTTACTTGATAAACGTCTTATTAAGCTAGCACTGGAGTTTGAAACAAATCCAGATAACGCAATAATGAGCGGATACCGGAAAATTGAAGATATCGTCAGAGAGCGTACTGGTTTAAGTAACGAAAGTAGCACTAAGCTGTTTGCAAAAGCCTTTCAAGGTGATAATTCGGTTTTGTATTGGGAGAACTTAGAGTCAGGCGAATCTAAAGGAAGAGCTTCTCTATTTGCCAATGTTTTCATGGCTTATCGCAATAATCGTGCACATCAAGAACCTAAACATAATCTAAGCGACGAAATTCGAGAATTCATGCTAATAAACCAGTTATTCATTTTAGAAAGTAAAGCGGTTGTAAGAAAATCTTAAATTTAAAAGGAAGTATTTAATTGAAGAATAAAATTCAGACAATGACATCTAGTAAACTGATTAGCGTATTATTTAAAATTTTTATATCAGCTATAGTTGTAATGGCTGCTGTCTTCATACTGTACTTTTCAAATTTTAATGGAAAATTCACATCGCAACCTGAGTATTGGGGAACATTCGGTGATTTTGTTGGCGGAACTTTGAACCCAATATTAAGTTTTTTTGCTTTAATGGCACTTCTCATTACAATTATTCTTCAAAATCGTGAATTAGAAGCTACTAGAGATGAAATAGCTCAATCTAGATTAGCTGCACAAGAACAAGTTGTGCATTTTAAGAATGAAAGTAAAAAAGCTGATGTATATAAAACGATTCAAGTTTTAGAAATTAGATTAGAAAGACTTTACAAAGAACCATTATATTTTATTTCTGATGGAAAGCTTCGAAAAAGAGAACTCTATTTCTTACTGACTTTTGCTACAGATGATGCGTTAACACAAATTATTAAACCAGAAGAGCGTCCACCTGAAGATTATGAAACTGAACTAGTAAACACTAAATCGACGCTCATGGATTTGCACTTAACGATAGTGAAGCTATCTATGCAGCTAACAATGCTTACAGAGTATCGAAATAATAATGCAATTTTATTTTTCTATGAACCAACAATTAATCATTTAGCTTCTAAATTAGACAAAATTGGTTACCTACCTCCAGATGATAAAAAGTCACTTAAGATTAATGCAGATATAAGAAGTAGGAATTTGAATGCTCAAAATCAAACCCTAAATGCTGACGTTCAACTATGAGTTTTAGACTATGCTTATCAATGCCCATACTTAACTATACCCGTCATTCGGTAAGACTCGGCAAACAGCTAAAGCAGCAACTTTCCCAAAAAAAAGCCCATATTAGCGAACTAATACGGGCTTTAACGTGTAATAAAATATTCAACAAATTAGGCTATCAACTAAGCACCTTCACCAAATTTACCACTTTGGAAGTCAGTGACTGCTTGCATGATCTCTTGCTGACTGTTCATGACAAACGGACCGTATTGCACAATCGGCTCACGTAGTGGGCGTCCAGTGATTAAGATCACTTTGGTGTCTTCATTACTATCAGCGGTAATGGTAACACCATCCGTATTGTCATCATTTTTTAAGATAGCCATAGTCTTAGTCGGCACGGTTTCGCCTTCAATATCTACCGTGCCGCGATATACAAAAGCAAAGGCATTGTGATCAGCCGGAATGGCTTGGCTAAAGCTCGTGCCTGCTGGCATATGGATATCTAAATACGTCGGCTCAGTGATGTCGCGGGTGACTGCACCTTCTACGCCGTGTGATGTACCTGCAATTACCGTGACGTCTACGCCATCTTCTGTGGTGTATTTAGGCAAGTCCTCACTTTGGAAGTCTTTATACCAAGGATCATTCATTTTATCTTTGGCAGGTAGATTGAGCCACAGCTGAAAACCTTCCATCGCACCGTCTTCTTGTTCCGGTAGTTCCGAATGGATCACGCCGCTAGCTGCCGTCATCCACTGCACGCCGCCATTTTGTAATAACCCTTCGTTGCCGGCGCTATCACGATGGCGCATACGACCCGTGATCATATAAGTAATAGTCTCAAAACCGCGATGCGGATGGTTTGGGAACCCAGCGACATAATCATCTGGATTGTCACTTTTAAAGTTATCAAGCATCAGATAAGGGTCGAGGCGCTGTTGCAGCTGCTGCGTCAGTACGCGAGTCAATTTAACGCCAGCACCGTCTTGAGTATCGACCCCAGCGTGTAGCTGCTCGATTTGACGTGAGTGGGTGACGGTGTCTTTTACGCTATTTATTAGGCTGTTATCCATTGTACTCTCCTACATTTTTAATGACTACTCGCATATATTTGAGGATATGGATATAAAATTCAATAGCTACTATGTAGTTCATCTATAATAGTTTGAGTCGTTATTAAACGCATATTAACTATTTTTCATTGATTAAAACAGCTCTCCTGTCTCAGCCACTTCGTTAAAATCAAAGCCTAGCTGCTCGTTTTTGCGCTGGCGCATCTGCTCGATACGCTGTCTGCGCCCATTGACCAGTCGTAGTACTTCACGGCGCTGTTCTGTTGTCATATCATGCCATAGCTGACGCTCTGTACGACTACGCAGACAGCCAAAGCAATAGCCTTTTTTATTGCTTTGACAGACACCAATACAGGGATTGGCAATCTCGAACAGTTCAAACTGCTGATTCATGGCAGCTCCATTGCTATTGTCATTAGTCCTTTTACTTATATCGTCGTATAGTCAGATACTGTTATTATGGTGCAAATACTGAATAATAGTGTGCCGTTTTAGTGTTATTGTTTTGCTCGCGGTAGTGCTATGCTGGATTTTTATTATCGAGATACAACCATCTTAACAAAACCAATAAGTGAGATGATACGTGAATATTATTTATATCCATGGCTTAGACAGTGATGCCAATTCTATAAAAGGCTCGCTATTAGAGGAGTATTGTCGCCAGTATGATCCTGATATCAAGGTGTTACGCCCCGATCTAAATAAGACGCCAGATCAAGTGTTTGACCAGATGCTGTCGTTAATCGATAGTGTGGCGAGCAAAAACCCTCATGATCAAGATACGGTCTTGGTCGGTAGCTCATTAGGCGGGTATTTTGCTACGTTGCTCAGTAACCATACCGGCTGTCCGGCGCTTTTATTAAACCCTAGTATACAGCCGCATCAGACACTGCAGCGATTTAAGTATAACGCTGAGACTAAGGACGACGGTGCGAAGGACGAGGATGCGAAGGACGAGGCGTCCGAGGTGCTATACACCACTTTGGGTGGTTGGCGCATCACGAATGCTGATTTAGAGTGGTTTGCGTGCCATCAGCTATCGAGCCTTAACTATCCTAAAAAAGTAGTCGCGCTAATCAAAGAGGGTGATGAGTTGCTCAATAGCAGTCTTTCTGCCAACTTCTATAGGGAGCAAGGAGCGACGGTCAATATGCAAAAAGGCGGCGATCATCGCTTTAGTGATTTTAAAACACAATTGCCCAAAGTCATCGAGGTCATACAGCAATTGGTCAAAGGTCGCTTGGTTTAAAGAGACGACATTATCTGACGTGAGCGACTGAGTATTGACCTTAATGGCGTTATTTTTCGTTATAATGGTTGTATAGAATTCATCGTATATAAACAGTTAAGGATGCATTTGTGAGTCAATATAATGCGCAATCGTTAGAAGTTTTAGAAGGGCTGGAGCCGGTACGCCGTCGCCCCGGGATGTATACTGACACCACCCGTCCCAACCATTTGGCCCAAGAAGTCATCGATAACTCCGTCGATGAAGCGCTGGCAGGGTATGCCAAAACCATCAAAGTACAGCTGCATAGCGACGGCTCGCTATCGGTCGAAGATGATGGCCGCGGTATGCCAACCGATATCCATCCTGAGTTTGGTCAGTCAGGTATTGAGCTGATTTTGACGCGTCTACACGCAGGCGGTAAGTTTTCGACCTCCAATTATGAGGTATCGGGCGGGTTGCACGGTGTCGGTATCTCTGTGGTCAATGCGCTATCAACACGCGTTGAGGTCACAGTATGGCGCGATAGTACGCAGTTTGCGATGGCGTTTGAAAATGGCGCAGCGGTGACGCCGTTGACTAAATCTGTCAGCTCCAATAAACGCAAACGCGGTACTCGGGTGCAGTTTTGGGCCGATGGCAGTTTTTTTGATACGTCAAAATTCAATGTCAAACAGCTCAAGCATAACCTAAAAGCCAAGGCGGTATTGGCCGCTGGTCTGACGATTGAGTTTGTCGATGATATCAATGACGAAAAAGTCGTTTGGCAGTTTACCGATGGGGTGGTTGAGTACCTCAGTGAGCAGCTAGATGGACTTGAGACCCTGCCATCTGAGCCATTTTATTATAATCATGAGGCAAAAGACGGTGAGCGCGCGGGTATTACCTTTGCTTTATCGTGGCTGCCTGAGGGTGGTACGCCGATTCAAGAAAGCTATGTCAACTTGATTCCAACTGCGCAAGGCGGCACGCATGTCAATGGCCTACGTACTGGTATCTTAGAGGCACTGCGTGAGTTTTGCGATATTCATAATCTATTGCCTCGCAATGTGAAGCTGACGGCAGAAGATGTGTGGGATGGGGTCAACTATATCCTATCGCTCAAGTTTTCTGAGCCGCAGTTTTCTGGTCAAACCAAAGAGCGTCTCTCGAGCCGTGAAGCTGCCGGTGCGGTGCAGACCCTCGCAAAAGATGCCTTTAGCCTATGGCTCAATCAGCATGCCGATATGGGTACTCAAATCGCCGAGCTGGCTATTAATAAAGCTGGTCGACGGCTCAAGTCTGCCAAAAAGGTCGCCCGTAAAAAAATCTCCCAAGGGCCTGCATTACCGGGTAAGCTTGCCGATTGTCGCGGCGATCTGCGTGATGGGGCTGAGCTGTTTTTGGTTGAAGGCGACTCTGCGGGCGGCAGTGCCAAGCAAGCACGCGATCGACATTATCAAGCGATATTACCGCTGCGTGGTAAGATTCTGAACACGTGGGAAGTCTCATCAGATACGGTGCTGTCGAGCCAAGAGATTCATGACATCGCCATCGCTATCGGTGTCGATCCTGCCTCAGATGATCTCTCTGAGCTGCGTTATGACAAGATATGTATCCTCGCCGATGCCGACTCTGATGGCCTACATATTGCCACGCTTATCTGTGCGCTGTTTGTCAAACATTTCCCAGCACTGGTGGATGCCGGCCATTTATTTGTCGCGATGCCGCCGCTGTATCGTGTCGATGTCGGTCGCGAGGTGCATTATGCGTTAGATGAGTCTGAGCTTGAGCATATTTTAGCGGGCGTACCTGGGAATAAAAAAGCGCAAATCACTCGCTTTAAGGGACTCGGTGAGATGAGCGCTGAGCAGCTACGTGAGACCACCATGAACCGCGATACACGGCGTCTGGTGCAGCTGGATATGGATGACATGATACTGACCAATGGCGTGATGGATATGCTGCTGGCCAAAAAACGCGCCGCCGATCGCAAGTCGTGGTTAGAGAGTAAAGGTAATTTAGCAGACATACCGTGATGTTTGTCATTGATCGCTCGCCCATGGGCAAGTGTCTGCCGAGCGCCTATGCAATAAAAGTATAAAAGATAATCTCGCCCGATAAGCTTAATGTTATGATATGGCTATCTTTAATTATATGGTGCCGTCATGACATCAACGTTATTTAATCGTGCTAAATCGGGCCGCTCTGAGTCTGCACGAGTCAAAGCATTACCAAAACTTAGCAAAAAACATCTGGGTGATTTGGTACCAAGACGGGGCAATAAGTTTGCGCCTGTCCTTGCTTCAGCCTTACTCAAAGCAGCTGGCTGGCGTACAGTCGGTGAGGTGCCCAATATCCCGCAAGCGGTGGTGTTGGCATTGCCGCATACTTCAAATGTCGATGGTATTTATGCCATTCCAAGCCTATTTGCGCTGGATCTTAAGATCAGCATTTTGGGCAAACATACTTTGTTTAAAGTACCTGTCTTTGCCCAGTTGTTAAATTGGATAGGTGTGATTCCGATTGATCGGGGCAACAAAGGCTCGGTACTACAAGCGAGTATCGATAAGTTTAAAACTGGTCAGCCACTGTTTTTGGGTTTGGCACCAGAGGGCACGCGCCAGTACACCAAAGGCTGGAAGTCGGGATTTTATTACTTGGCAATGGGTGCGGGCGTGCCTATATTGCCAGTGGCGATGGATTATAAAACCAAAGAGATACGTTTTATGTCGCCCATTTATCCGAGTGGCGATATCGACGCTGATTTGCCAAAAATCTATGCGCAGTATAAAGGGGTGGTGCCCAGACATCCTGAGCGCTTGTCGCAGCCTCTGCAAGACATCAATCGCGCGACAGATTAAGCGCTATGGGTTTTATGCGCCGCGCAGGCTTTGAGGTTTTATATATAACCAGCCCTTGACATCTGATGATATCAAGGGCTGTTTTTTATGACAAAGGCAAGAAGCGCTGGTTATTAGTGAGCGAGGTAACGGTAATTATGAGGTCTGATGGTGTTTGATTGATGGCTGGATCAAAACTGCGGCTGGCCGTTTGAGGCACTGACGCCGCCATCGACGGGTAAGTTGACCCCCGTGATCATCGCCGCGTCGTGACTGGCTAAAAAAGTAATGGCGGCAGCAATATCGTTTGGTGTCGCTAAGCGGCCGAGTGGACAGCGCGCCAAAAACTTATCGGTTTTATTGTCGTTGTTTTGAATGGCGCTGCTCATGTCAGTTTTGGTAACGCTGGGATTGACCGCATTGACTCGCACGCCATCTGGCCCATGGTCTAAGGCTAGCGTGCGGGTGAGGTTGGTCACTCCGGCTTTAGCAGCGTTATAAGCGGCCATGTTCCAGTCGCCGCCGACCCCTGAGAGCGAGGAGACATTGACGATGTTGCCCTTGGTCGCAATCAGATGCGGCATGGCGGCTTGCGAGACATAAAACGTACCATTTAGATTGACATCGATGGCAGCTCGCCAGTCTTCGGCTGACAAGTCAGTGATTTTCCCTTGCATGGCTTTGCCAGCGTTATTGACCAAAATATCAATCTGTTCAAACTTATCGACGGCGCGTTTGATCATCTCTTGTACTTGGCTTTGTATGCTGATATCACAAGTGATGGTCAGATAGTTATCGGTATGAATCCACGTACGGTCTTGTGGAAACTCTTTTGCAGTCTCTTCTAAGGTTTCAGCGGTACGACCGACCAAGACGACATTGGCACCTTCTTGGGCAAAACGTATAGCAGTCGCCCGGCCAATACCTGAGCCTGCGCCTGTGACGATGACGGTTTTTTCTTTAAAGCGTTTCATGGTATTCAATCCTTGTTATTATATGACAATCATGGGCGGTGTGAGCCGAGTATCCTTGAGGTGTCAGATGTGACAGATGCTGAGGGGATAAAAGACCATCAGCTGTATCGAGTCGCGTCTGGCTCGTCTCGTCAAATCCCTAAACTATATAAAGACGCACGTAAGCGCTGCTGTGCTGATATCATCATAACAACTCATTGCGCTGAAAGCGACTGTGTCTCATGACGCTTATGTCGTTTAATTTTTCATAATATTTGGGGTGTGTTGAACACGCCATAATCATAAAAGGTTGAAACGGTGGCTGATTTGACTGACCTAACCGAGGATCTGGCTTGCTACCTGCAGGGCACAGCGGCAGGCGTAAGCGTTGGCGATATGCAGGCAGTGACGCGTCAATACAACGCCTACTATGACGCTCGGCAATCCTGCTATCAGCTGCCGCTTGGGCGGTTGCAATGGTTGGATCTGACACTGTATCTACCAAGGCATAGTAGCGCGAAGACTATTAAGTCGGCGCGAACGGCGACGCTAAAGGCGGTGCTGGCATGGTATAAGACTTCTTGCGTCGCGGATAGCAAGGACAATCAACATAAGCATGATCGAAGCGATAACGGTCAAAGCGATAATCAAAGCGATAATCAAAATCATGACAAGAAAAGCCGCCGCGATGTATTGGTCTTTGATATCGTCTTTTTCGATGAGACAGAGATGAGCGCTGATATACCGACACTCTCACCGCAACAGCGCTTAGCAAATCGCCTGACGCATCATTTTGATACTGCTTATTTTATGGAAGATTTGGTCATCGATATGAGTGGTGAACCGCGGCCGCTACAAATCTTCAGTCATGTTGACTGGCAGAAGCTGTCGTCAACGCTACAGACGCCTTGTGAGCTATGGCGGTTTTTGCGCTATTATTTACAGCAGCTCCAGCAGTCACTTAGCGATCAGCACGCACATTTTGAAAGGGTGGCAGATTTGGTCACTCAGTTTTTGTACAGCCCGTCTGTATTTACTCATGCCATCACCATTGATAATGCTCTTATAAAAGCGGGCGTGCAAGATGCGCCCAATGCGGCGTTGATCGCCATGACGCTGGCGCACAAAAATCAAAGTGCGACAGCGCAGATGTATCAGCAGCACATGGCACAAGCTGCCACACTATGGTCACAGCTAAGCGGCCAGATGATAGCGATGTGCCGTGATGAGCGACTGAGCAATAGCGCCCAAATGTCCTCAGAGGTTGATTTTTTATATTGGCAGCAGCAGCTACTCGACGAGTCATTGTTTTCTCGTCATGAGCTGGTACGCACTCTATACCGACATCCAAAGCAACCAGACAGCCTAAAAAGCGCCGGTTACGTGGTACATCAGCACTCGTATGAGAGTCTGGGTCGGCATTATGTGCTGATATTTTATGGTCAAAATCAGGAAGGGCAGCATAGCAAACAAGCCATTCAGCCAAACTTGGCAAAAATTGCTCAAGATGTGGCCACGCGCTTACCGATAGCAGCGCTGCATCATGTCATTATTTTGGGGGTGGAATTCATCAATGGAAGGCAAGAAACCTTTATCGATATTGATTTATGGATCCAACCCGTTGCGACCATGACCCAGCGTGAGCGCCAACTCACCAAGCAGATACAACAGCTGCAACAGCAAAAAATGCCAGTGGCAGGCACTTCTGCGGATAACGACCATCCAGCAGAAGCCCTGCCGCAAGTTCGTTTGAATCTCACCATTCCGGCGCGTAAAAGTAATAAATAGCACTATTGATAGCGACTGATAGGTATAAAACACACATTTATGCCCACAAAAAAAGACAGCCTAAGCTGTCTTTTTTGGTTTAAGCGAGCATAAAACTGATGAATTTATCTCAAGAACACATACTTCGAGAGCAAATTACTTATTATTGATATCGTCGTTTAGACCGCTACCTGGTAGCAAGTTGTTATTGTCGATATCTGCATCAGTGATACTACCATCGGTAACATCGTTATCGATATCAGCGGTGTCGATAGCATCGGTATCGACGCGAGTGGTATCGACGACATCAGTGTGAGTATCAGTAGTCTTCGTTGCCGCTGATGGGGTATTTTCGCGGACAGCATCAGCAAACTTCTCACGAGTCGATGCACTCGGCTGTAGCATAGACTTGGCTTTGGCTTCATCTTGCTCTTCATCCATTTTGTCTTGCATCTTACGTAAGAAGCGGGCGGCTGCTTCTTGACCACCAAGACCGAACGAGAGAGCAAAGGCCACGGCAACTGCGCCTAGTGTCAGACCAAAGGCTAGGTTGACGATAGAGTCAGCAATGCCCATCGCTTTTAGACCCATAGCAAGTACAAGACCCATGATTAAGACGCGCACGATGTTTGCTAAGAACTGTGAGCCTTGCTCAGAGCGCTCCACCACACCAGCGATGATGTTGGCAAGCCAAAAGCCGATGAACAGAATAATCGCGCCCAAGATAATGTTGGCACCAAAGGCGATAAACATCGCGATGATGGCTGAGATTGGCTCAAAGCCTAATAAATCAGCGGCAGCGATAGCGGCAAATAACATGGCAAAAAAGACAATGGCATAACCGACAAGATCAGAGACTTTCTTATCACCCATGGTTTCTTGTAGGCCAACCTTGGCAGGTATCTGATTGATCTCTGTGTTTTCAATCAAACCTTTGATGATATTGGCAACCATACGCACCACATAAAACGTCACCACTAAGATAGCCGCTGCCATAAAGATGTTTGGCAACGCTTCCATGATTTTGTTTAGCATATTGGTCGCTGGGCGCGAAATTACTTCGATTTTTAAAGCGTTTAATGCCGCGATAATCGTCGGGATAATCACCACTAAAAATGCCAAAGACCCTGCAATATTCGGCAGGCTGTTTTTTTCGCTCAAGCCTGCTTTTGAGGCCAGCTCTTGTATATTAAAGGTAGACACAAGATTGGTGACGATACCGCGCACCACTTTTGCAATGATGTAGCCGACGACAAACACCACGCCAGCAATGATGATGTTAGGGATAAAGCTAAAGATTTTATCAACCATGTTAGTCAATGGCGCAAACAAACCATCAAGCTCTAATTGACCGAGTACCATGGTCAATACCACCAATAAGATGAACCAATAAACCATATCGGCTATCGTGCTGCTCATGGGTTTTACGCCTGCTTGTGCACTTAGGCGTTCATCCATCGAAGTTTTAGCAAGGGCGGCGTTGATAGCAGTACGCGCCACAGTGGCGACGACCCAACCGATCACCCCAACGGCGATAGCGCCGATCAAGTTAGGGATAAAGGCCAGTACTTGATTGACCATATTGGCAAACGGTGTCGAAATGGAGTTCAGATTCAATTGGTTCAACGCTCCAGAAATGGCGATGATAAAGATAAACCAAAATACGATTTTAGAGATGATGCCTTCTAAATCGTAGGTTTTGCCGGTTGAAGAATTCATGCGTTGGTTGAGATTCACTTTAGACAGTACATTGCGAACCAAAGCCGCGATACCCAGTGCGACAAGCCAGCCAATAATAAATATCAAAATGGCCCCAATGATGGAACCAATAGGCCCACCCAGATAACCGTTAAAAGACGCAAACATTGGATTCATCTTATCCTCCTTTAATCATCATATAAAAGCCGCCGAATGATAGGCTAGGTACTGCTATCAGCGAGCGAAACCAACATAGATGGTTATGATAAATAGCTTTTTTAAGTCGGTTGTGCGGTGATATTATAATTTTTAAGTGTAAAAATTCATCGAAAAAACATCGGCTTATCTTGTGCTAATTGCTATACCACCAATGTCATATCATCCATGATAAAGAGTTACACTCGGTTACTTATCACCTGAACTCATTCAGCTTAGCTGATGTATTAGGGGATTTAAAGATAGAAAGCTTAACGTGTTACTGTATTTGTGTGATAACTTGTTATCGTGACAGGAAATATTAACACAGACTGTACATTCGCCCGATAATTTTTTGCCAAACATGGCTCCTAAAACCAAGATTTGCTATCATAGGAACATGTGACATCTTGCCACTATTCTTACAATTTGAGAGTACTTTATGAAAAAAATCACTACCTTAAGCGTTGGTGCACTTGCTAGCGCTATGTTGTTAGTTACAGGCTGTAGCACCAATAACGGCAATCAAGAAACCGCGGCGCAAAGCATCTCAATTACTGAGCAAAGCTCGGCGAACGAAAAAGTAGGCTATAGCTTGGGTTATATGATGGCCGAAGGTAACAAAGAAGCGGTCGGTGATCTAAATCTTGATACTTTTGAGCAAGGCTTTCGCGATGGCTATGAAGGCAACGACTCAGCACTGACCCAAGAGCAGATGCAACAAGTCTTGATGGATTATCAAAAAGAGCAAGAAGAAAAATTTGTTAAAGACATGGAAGCCAAAGCCACAGAAAACAAAGCGGCAGGCGAAGCCTTTTTAGCAGAAAACGCTAAGAAGGAAGGCGTAAAAGAAACCTCTTCTGGTCTGCAGTACAAGGTCATCGAAGCAGGTACAGGCAAATCACCAAAAGCCACCGATGTGGTCGAAGTCAATTACGAAGGTAAGCTGATCGACGGTACAGTATTTGATAGCTCATACGAGCGCGGCGAGCCAATTGAGTTCCCACTCAATCAAGTCATCGCGGGCTGGACAGAAGGTCTACAACTGATGAAAGAGGGCGGCAAATACGAGTTTTATATCCCATCTGACATCGCGTATGGTGAAGCGGGTAACGCGGGTATCGAGCCAAACAGTACGCTTATCTTTACGGTTGAGCTATTAAACGTAAAATAATGCATTAGGGCACTCATCGCTTTTAGTGTTATATCTGGCATTGACAGACTGATATCTGTGCGCGACTGCCTCTATCAGGTGTCGTTTATAAGGCATCACTTATAAAGTGCCATTTACAGAGTGACATTGATAAAGTATCAGTGACCAACTAAAAAGTTACCCTACCAATTTTTAGCGTTGATAAAAAAGCCCTCATTTATAAATGAGGGCTTTTTTGGTTTGGCGCGGCGGTTGACCAAAGCCTGCCTAGATTATAAGGTTTTTTGAAAGACCTTAGAGTTACGACCGTTGTTGTACTTTTCGCGGCGCGCAGCGGGCAGAGCGCTGGCATCGACTTCGGCAAAACCGTGCTCGACAAACCAATGGGCGGTGCGAGTCGTTAAGACAAAGAGCTTGTGTAGGCCATGGCTACGTGCTTGCTGCTCGATAAATGCCAGCAAATCATTGCCGCGGCTGCCGTTACGGTATTCGGCATGGACGGCGACGCAAGCGACCTCTGCTGAGTCGTCATCGAGTGGGTATAAAGCGGCGCAGCCTAAAATCATGCCATCACGCTCGATGACGCTGTAGTTGTCGATTTCTTGCTCGAGGCGCTCACGCGAGCGAGCCACCAAGATGCCTTGCTCTTCAAGTGGCGTCAAAAGCTCGAGCAGGCCGACCACGTCATCGATGTTGGCGTGGCGGATTTCTTCATAAGGGTCGTGGCTGATTAGGGTGCCAGAGCCATCACGGGTGAATAGCTCTTCGAGGAGCGCGCCGTTTTTGGCGTATGAGATGATGTGCGTGCGATGGACACCTTGGCGGCAAGCCACACTGGCACAGTGTAAGAAATAATTGATCTCACAGTTTAGGTCGCGGTCGCGTAAGAAGCGATCGACTTCGTTTGGAATCATCTCTCGTAGCAAGCGATCATTGTCATTGATGCCGGCTTCTTCGCCTAAGAAAATAAGCTTATCGGCACCCAAGCTCACTGCGGTGCTAAGCGCCACGTCTTCGGCGAGCAAATTAAACACTTCGCCTGTCGCTGAGTAGCCCATCGAGCCCAATATCACGATATGGTCGTGGAGCAGATTGTTTTTGATGGCTTCAACATCGATCGAGCGTACTTCGCCTGTCATTTGGTAGTCGACGCCATCACGAACGCCATAAGGCCGCGCTGTGACAAAGTTGCCAGAAATCGCATCGATACGAGAGCCGTACATGGGCGAGTTGGCCAAGCCCATCGATAGCTGCGCTTCGATCTGTAGGCGGATGGCACCGACCGCCTGTAAGATGGCCGGCATCGCTTCTCGCGGCGTGACACGAATATCTTGATGCAGGGGCGAGGTGATGGCGGCGTCTTTTAAGTTTTTTTCGATTTGTGGCCTAGATCCATGCACCAGCACCAGCTTGATACCTAAGCTATGGAGTAAGGCAAAGTCATGGATTAGGGTGCTAAAATTTGGATGGTTGACCGCTTCACCACCAAACATAATCACGAACGTTTTGCCGCGATGCGTATTGATGTAAGGGGCTGAGTTGCGAAACCAATGAACGTATTCAGGATTGATCTGTGGCATGGCGCTAGTAGTCATAATAGGGGCAGTTGTGGTTAGAATAAAAAAGGCGCGGCAAACAAGCCGATCGCTAAAGAATTACCATAGCAAAAAACGCCGTTATGAGCTATCTTTTATTTCAGTGGTGTTTATCATTTTCAGAGCCGATGCACTATATACACAACCGCAACACGGGGCTTATGTACAGCTATAGGGTTTTTGCTATGCTAAACGCTATTGCTTTACAGACCGCGAACGAAGATAATCAAGAAAAATAAATGCCGTCTTTGGCATGCAACTATAGTAGATTCAATTTAAAAATGTTATAGCGCTACTGGTATAAATTTTCCTTGTGTGCTGTATACACAGAGGCTGCGAAAAATTCATCCCAGTAGCGCTTTGGAACTTATGACAGTTTTGTTTTGAACTGACTATATACTGCCCAATGCCGGAGAGCCACGCGCGCATCAATAGATGAGCGAGCGTCATACCGATAGTGAAGCGGTATCGCGGCGTTTTATCGATATATCAACGAGGGATAATGAACACCATGAAAAAAACCAACCACTTTGCCAGTCCATTTAGCGCATGGAGCGGACATCGCTTATTTCACGTTGTTGCCGGTACGCTTATCGGCGCAATGGTCGTCACGCAAGCCTCTGCCATGTTGCCAACGCCAGAGCAGACGGTAGACGCTTCAGCTGCGGTACAAACGAGTACTAGCAACGCCGGTAACTCAAGCGCTCAAGCAGTCACTAGTAAAATCACCGCCTCTTTGGTCAGTGTCGATGCCAATGGCGAAGAAGTGCTGGTACCAGTCAACGCCAACACCCGGCTGCAGTCAGGCAATGTGCTGGAGTATCAAGGGTACTTTACCAATACTAACGCTGACCGCGTGCGTAAGATGACCGTGACCATGACTATACCTGAGCAGGTCGAGCTGCTGCGTACAGTAGCGCCTGATTTTCCATACGGCAGTGTCGATGGTAACACCTTTGCTCGCATGCCGCTGCGTACTCGCGTAGACAATCAACTGGTCGATGTCGATCTCAAGCACTACAAAGCCGTACGCTGGGATTTGCAGGGCGTCGGGCTCAATGACACCGTGGCAGTAAAATACCGTGCACGCGTCAAGTAGCCTCGTAGCCGGCGATGATGATATGACTGCTCGTTAAGTCATGGCATCACATTATTTATATAGTCATTTTTATAGTGTATTAACGATATATAAATGAATAAAAAGCACTGCAATGTATCAATTGTGGTGCTTTTATCGTATTAGGCATCTTTGCAGCACGTGCGCACGACACGCCCTAGTCAGTTCAAAATAAAGTGGTTATCTGTGTAAGCACGCGACTGAATCGAAGGCACGCAGTACGCAAGTAAAGTTTAGACCAGTAGCACTATGTCATTGTTAGAGGGGGTCGACTGCTAAATACCGTGTTATCAAATCGCTTGGCATAATCGATGGTGTTGTCAGTTATAATAAAATCAGCCAGTGATTTATAGTGTGATGATAATACTTGCTTTTGTCGATGGAAATAAAAAATTGCTAGGATCTTCGATGACCACATCCGCCAATCAGTCCCTCAGTCACTTTACCGCACCTGCACGGCCAGCAGGCGCAGTCTCGCCATTAGATATGCCAGTGACAGCGCTGGCGGGTGTTGGGACAAAGGTCGCTGCACAGTTGGCGCAGTTGAATATCAAGCGGATATTTGATCTGCTGCTCCATCTGCCGCGTGATTATGAAGATCGTAGTCGCTTGGTGGCCATCGCTGACGTGGAGCACGGGCAAGCGGCGTTGATTACGGGGCGTGTGGTGCATGTCGATACCAAACGAAATGGCATGACCGTCATTGTCGATGATGATACGGGCACGATTTCTCTGCGATTTTTTAAGGTCTATCGTGGTCTTGCTCAGACCATGAGTGTAGGTACGCGGCTGCAACTGTTTGGTGAGGTCAAAGTCAGTCGCTATGGCAAGCAGATGCACCATCCTGAATATCAGGTGCTAACTGATAGTACTGCCATCACCAATACCGGCCTGCAACCCATTTATCCTACTGTCAAAGGCTTGCATCAAAACAAATTGCGCACTTTGATTAAGCTGGCTCTCCAGACGGTGCGCAGCCAAGGTCTGCCGATGACGCTATTTACGCCAGCGGATTTTGCGGTGGTGGCAGATTTGCCATTGGTGCCTTTTGCGCCAAAACCGGCAGTGACCGCAGAGATCGACTATCCAGACGATATATTTTCAACGCTTGCGCGGCGTGTGCCAGATCATACTCTAGCTCATGGTGCCGATGAGTCCAGCAGCGCTGCTAGTACGGCCAATAATAATGTCTATAACTTGACGATATTTGAAGCATTGGTCCTGCTACATACCCCGCCCACTTATACCGATGCCAGACAGCAATATCAGCTGCTGACTCAGCTCAGCGCTCGTAGCCACGCGGCTTGTCAGCGCCTTATCATTGAGGAGTTGACCGCCCATCAGTTAAGTTTGCTATATCGTCGCCAGCAGTTGCATCAGTACAAAGCGCCCAAGTGTGCCGCTCACAGCCCTTTGGCTGACAAGCTGTTTGCCGCGTTGCCGTTTGATTTGACCGGTGCGCAGCGGCGCGTGCTCACAGACATTACCACAGATATGGCAACGTCGATCCCCATGCTCAGACTGGTACAGGGCGATGTGGGCGCTGGCAAGACATTGGTTGCCGCAGGCGCGGCGGGCTATGCGCTCGATAGTGGCTGGCAGGTGGCAGTCATGGCACCGACCGAGATTTTAGCAGAGCAGCATCTGTTAAACTTTAAGCAGTGGTTTGAGCCATTAGGCATCGGTGTGGGCTGGCTGGCGGGCAAGCAAACCGCCAAGCAGCGCCGCGAAGCGCTAGCGGCGGTAAGTGAAAACACCGTGCAAGTGGTGGTCGGTACTCATGCGCTGTTTCAGGAGCAAGTGCAATTTGCCAAACTGGGCTTGGTCATTATCGATGAGCAGCATCGTTTCGGCGTTGAGCAGCGTATGGCGCTCACTAATAAAGGCGTGGCAGGCAGTACGCCGCATCAGCTGATCATGACCGCGACTCCTATTCCGCGTACGCTGGCGATGAGTGTCTATGGTGATATGGATACCTCTATTATCGATGAGCTGCCACCGGGACGTACGCCCATCACCACCGTGACGATTGACCGTAATCGCCGTGATGAAGTGATTGAGCGTATTGCGGTGAACTG
Source organism: Psychrobacter sp. L7 (assembly GCF_002810365.1). Classification (NCBI taxonomy): domain Bacteria; kingdom Pseudomonadati; phylum Pseudomonadota; class Gammaproteobacteria; order Moraxellales; family Moraxellaceae; genus Psychrobacter; species Psychrobacter sp. L7. The sequence continues at coordinate 49,752 of NZ_NEXR01000012.1, read as the reverse complement.
TGCTGCAGGTAGGCAGGCGTATTGGGTATGCTCGTTGGTAGAGGAGTCGAGCGTGCTTGATGCGCAAGCGGCAGAAGCGACGTTTGAGGATTTAAGTGCACGCTTAGATATTCGTATCGGGCTGGTGCATGGCAAAATGAAACCTGCTGATAAGCAAGCCATCATGCAGGAGTTTAAAGCAGGCAATCTTGATTTATTGATTGCCACCACTGTCATCGAAGTCGGCGTCGATGTGCCCAATGCCTCGCTGATGGTCATCGAAAATGCTGAACGTCTGGGTCTATCACAGCTGCATCAGTTGCGCGGCCGCGTTGGACGTGGCTCTACCAAGAGCTTTTGCGTCCTACTGTATCAAAAGCCTTTATCAGAGACGGGCACTGAGCGGCTAAATGTGCTGCGAGATAGCACTGATGGTTTTGTCATTGCCCAAAAAGACTTGGAGCTGCGCGGACCAGGCGAGCTGCTGGGCAAACGACAAACAGGCAATGTCGGCTATTATTTGGCTGATTTGATTCGCGATGAGCAGTTATTTGCCATTGCGCAGCGCTTGGCCAAGCATCTGATTGCAGATCCTGCGCGCAAAGCCGATGTCAGTCAGCTGATACATCGCTGGATGCCGGAGGCCAGCCGTTATACCAATGCTTGAGCTGGTTGAGTTGCCTGAAGTGTTTTAAACTGAGGACTTTACAGCTGAAGGCTTTAAGACAGCGAGCAATAAGAGAATAACAAAATTATGTTATTCTTAATGGTTTTATAAATTACTATACTAAAAAACAGTAGGTTATGAGTAAGTAGCGCAATCATCATTGCTCGCCCTGTTTTATCTTATGATGGCTTGTATTGATAGAGACTACCCATGAATGATTCTGACAAGACGCACCCAAAACCCGTAAACGAGACAGAGCTACCGCCGTACCGTCAGCCCAGTACGCCCGCAACCGTTTCAGCAAAGCTGCCTTTATGGCTGTGGCCGGTACTGGTGGTGGTACTGGTATTAGGTGTCTTGTTGGGGAGATATTGGGGCGCTGATAAGACGGCGACGGATACTCCCACTGCGCCTAACGCGTCAAGTAATGAGGTAGGTGACAAGGCGGCCAGTGACGCGCAGGCAGTGCTATCAGTTGAGACAGTAATGCCCAGCCAAGATACGATTGGCAATACCTTGAGCGCCGACGGTACGATTAGTGCCAAAGACACGGCCAATGTCAGTGCCAAAGTCAATGGCGTGGCTGTCGAGCGCGTCTTGGTGGAGGAGGGCGATCGCGTCAAAGCAGGCCAAGTGCTGGCGGTGTTTGATACCGATGCGATGGAGCAGCAGGTGTTGCAAGCCGAAGCCGACGTGGCCGAAGCCGAAGCCACCCTTGCCAATGCCAGTGCCGATGCCGCACGGGTCTTACCCTTGATAGACATCGATGCCATTAGTAGGCAAGAAGCCGATCGCTATCGCACCTCTGAGGTGCGTGCTAGAGCGTCTTTGCAGGCGGCAAAAGCGCGGCTCAACAGTCAGCGTTTGACCTTGGATAACGCTAAGGTCGTCGCGCCAGTCAGCGGCGTCATCAGTGACAAGATGGTGGAGGTCGGCATGGTCGCAGGCGGTGAACCGCTATTTACCATCATAAAAGGCGGGGAATTAGAATGGCGCGCAGATATCGATCCAAAGCTTGTTGGGGAAGTCACTGTTGGCACGCCTGTGCGTGTCAGCCTACCAGATGGCGACTCTGTGATGGGGCAAGTCAGTCGCATCGCGCCGACAGCGGACAACAATCGCCAAATCACCATCTATGCTAGCCTAGCGGCCAACGCAAAAGTACGCGCTGGCATGTATCAAACGGGCGAGTTTTTATTGGGTAGCAGCAACACCCAAACCATTCCTAACAGTGCGGTGGTCAGCAATGATGGCTATGACTATGTGATGATGGTCACACAAATTCGCACCGACCACGCAGCGCAAAAAACGGGCCGTATCAAGCAGCAGCGTGTGAGTTTGGGTGAGCGTCTCGGCGATAGTGTGGCGGTCACAGAGCCATTGCCGAGCGACAGTCAAATCGTCAAGCAAGGCGGTAGTTTTTTAAATGATGGCGACTTGGTGCGCATCGTCGATGGTCTGAATCAATCCAATAATAACGCTGATACAGCTTCGCAGGCGCGCTCATGAGCCTAAATGTATCTGCTTACTCGATTAAAAATCCGTTGGTCGCTATTTTGCTGTTTGTACTGCTGACGTTGGGCGGTATTTATGGCTTTATGCAAATGAAGGTGCAGCAGTTCCCTGACATTGATTTGCCTGCCGTGGTGGTAACCGTCACTCTGCCTGGCGCGGCACCTACCCAGCTCGAAAACGACATTGCCAAAAAAGTCGAAAATAAACTGACCAGTATCGAAGGTGTCAAGCATATTCGCACCACCTTGCAAACCGGCGCTGCCACCATGGTCACTGAGTTTGTCCTAGAAAAAGACATCCAAGAAGCGGTCGATGATGTGCGCTCAGCCGTCGGTGAGGTGCGAGGGGATCTGCCAGCCGCGGCCAATGATCCGATTATCACTAAGGTCTCAACCGCAGGGTTTCCGGTGGTGACTTATTCTGTCGCCGCAGAAAACATGAATGTAGCAGATCTGTCTTGGTTCGTTGATGATACGGTCACCAAGCGGTTATCTGATATCCCTGGTGTCAGTACCGTTAGCCGTATCGGTGGCCTGCAGCGTGAGATTACCGTGGCAGCGGACCCGATTGCGCTCAGTGGTTTAAAGTTTCCTATTTCTCAGCTATCGCAGCAAATCGCTGGGATTCAGCAGGACAGCTCAGGCGGTGAAGCCGAGGTCGGTAAAACCACGCAAACCATTCGCGTGCTTGGGGCGGTCGAGCGCGCAAGCGACTTAAACGACCTACAAGTGGCCGTGCCGACAGGTGGCACGCAAGCGCTTAGACGTATGGCGCAAATCACCGATGGTGCTGCTGACCCAAGTTCGATTGCTAAGCTTGATGGGCAGACGGTGGTGGCGTTTAACATCACCCGCTCGCGCGGTGCCAGTGAGGTCGAGGTCATGGAGCGTGTCGATGCCGAGCTTGCCAAACTGGCGGCCGATACGGGTAATATCAGTATCGAAAAAGTCTATGATCGAGCCACCCCTATCGCCGAGGATTATCAAGCATCACTGCGTATGCTGATAGAAGGCGGGTTATTGGCCGTCGTGGTGGTGTTTTTATTTTTGCGCAATATCCGTGCGACCATTGTCGCAGCTGTGGCGTTGCCATTGTCCGTTATTCCTACCTTTTTGGGTATGTATCTGTTTGGCTTTAGTCTCAATATTATTTCTTTATTGGCATTGTCATTGGTGATTGGGGTGTTGGTCGATGATGCCATCGTAGAGGTCGAAAACATCATTCGTCATCTGCGTATGGGCAAGACGCCTTATGAGGCGGCGATGGAAGCGGCTGATGAGATTGGTCTGGCAGTCGTTGCTACTACCTTTACCTTGATTGCTGTGTTTTTGCCGACGGCCTTTATGGGCGGTATTGTTGGGCAGTTCTTCCGTCAGTTTGGCTGGACAGCGGCTTTGTCGATATTTGCGTCCTTGATGGTAGCGCGACTGATCACGCCGATGATGGCAGCTTACGTACTGCGGCCAGAAAAAAATCGCGTGGAAAAACAAAGCGCGCTGATGGATTGGTATCTTAAAGTGGTTGCATGGACACTGCGCCATCGTTGGATAACGATGGGAGCGACTTTAGTATTGTTTGTGGCGTCGTTGGCTTTAGTGAAGTTGCTACCGACCTCCTTTATTCCTGACAATGATATCGATCAGACGCGTGTTGAGATAGAGCTGACGCCAGATGTGGCGCTCGAAGATACCGAGCGCGTGGCAGCGATGGCCAGTGAGCGTATCTTGGCCATGCCTGAAGTGACCAATATCTTTACCTCGGTAGGGGAGGCGCAAGCTGCTATGGAGCCCAGCTCTGGCGGCAAAGCCGAAAATATCGCAGGGCTAGATGTCGTCCTTGCGCCGCGCGCAGAGCGTATCTCTAAGCAAGAGATTGAGCGCAAAATCAGTCATCTGCTCGCGGAGGTACCTGGCGCACGCTTTACCGTTGGTCTATCGAGCGGCGGCGAGACAGGCTACAACTTTTCTTTAACCAGTACCAATCCAGAGGTGCTAGAGCAGACCGCCCAGCAGATTATGACTGAAATCCGAGCGCTGCCCAGCGCCGGCGCAGTGACCAGTGACCGTAGCCTGCCGAGGCAAGAGCTTACGGTCATGCCTGACAGACTGGCGATGGCAGATAAAGGCGTCACCACGCAAGATATCGCCACCACGCTACGAGTGGCAACGGTCGGCGACTATGAGCAGCGCTTATCTAAGCTTAATCTCGATACCCGGCAGATTCCTATTGTGGTGCGACTGCCTGATGTCGCCAAACAAAACGTCAGCCAATTAGAAGGCCTATACGTGCCAAGTGCACTGCCTGCAGGACAAGGGGTACGCGTGGGCGAAGTGGCCGATCTAAACTTTGGGACAGGCCCGGCCCAGATCAACCGGCTTGACCGCGAGCGCGCCATTAGTATTACTGTGCAGCCTTCTGATGGCGAGCTTGGCGACTTGGTGCAGGCGGTCAAGTCGGTACCAGCGATGCAGACGCTGCCGCCATCGATTACCATCATTGACCAAGGTCAGGCAGAAAACATGGCAGAGCTGTTTAGTGGTTTTGTCATTGCCATGTCGGTCGGTGTGGTCTGTATTTTAGGCGTGCTGATCTTATTATTCGGCCGTATATTGCAGCCCTTTACCATCCTGATGGCGTTGCCGCTTTCGATTGGTGGTGCGTTTGTCGGCTTGGTCATTACCAATAGTAGCCTGTCGATGCCCTCGATGATTGGCTTTATTATGCTCATGGGTATCGCCACCAAAAACTCTATCTTATTGGTGGATTATGCCTTGATCGCTCAGCGCCGCGGCTTGGCTCGTTTTGATGCCATCATTGATGCTTGTCGCAAGCGTGCGCGCCCAATTATCATGACGACCATCGCCATGGGCGCAGGGATGCTGCCTTTGGTATTTGGGTGGGGCGATGCCGATCCGACGTTCCGTCGCCCAATGGCCGCAGCCGTATTGGGCGGCCTTGTCACCTCGACACTACTGAGCTTAGTAGTGATTCCGGTGGTATATACATTGATGGATGATCTATCGGGATGGTTTGCCAAATGGTTGACGCCAAGTGGCAAACCGCAGTCGAGCACTGATAATCACACTTAAATAAGGATTTTGTCGGGCTTACTTGGCTAATTTTAGTCGTTCTAAGTGTCTATTTTACCAATAAAGCGGCAAAAAAGAGTCCTGCTCCCCACTCGAGCATCGTTCTCGCCTTGTGAACGGGCAAAGCAGTGCTTTGCTCGATCTACTCTCAAGGCTGATGCTAAAACTGCCCCATATACTGCGTTACAAATCTAGTTAAGGCATCTCATTATCATCGCTTTGCGACTTGTCTGGAGCCATTTTAGCGATTAGCAGTGCCTTTTTTGAAGGTTTCACACACCCTAGAGATGAGTAAGACAATTGAGCTGAGGGTACCAGTGATCGATTTCTCCTATCCACTTACTGAATCAGCACAGATGAATTAAATTCATCTTATATTTAAATAACATCGTTTTTATTCATGTAATAGATTGGGTATGATTTATCTCATACAGACCTTGGATTCATATCAAAAAATAAAGGTAGCCAATTATCATGACTAAACCATTTACCTACTCCATCTCAAGTATTCGTTTTGATGAAAACTATCAGCCAGCTGATAGCACGCGTTTGACGACCAACTTTGCCAACTTGGCGCGCGGTGCCAGCCGTCAAGAAAACTTACGCAAAACACTCACCATGATAAACAATCGTTTTAATGCCTTGGCGCATTGGGACAACCCTCATGCCGACCGTTACTCAGTAGAAGTCGACATCATCTCGGCAGACTTGGACGTGGAAGGCAATGGCAACACTTTCCCTGTCATCGAGACATTGCAAACCACCATCATCGATCACAAAGAAAACACCCGTATCGATGGCATGATTGGCAACAGCTTTTCTTCTTATGTCCGCGATTATGATTTTAGTGTTGTCTTGCCAGCGCATTTCGCTCAAAACCCTGAGTGCCCGCCGCCGGAGGATTTTGGCGACTTGCACGGCAAGCTGTTTCAGCATCTGTTGAACTCAGACGCTTACCACGCAAGATTTAACAAACAGCCTGTCATTTGTCTGAGTGTGTCGACCAGCAAGACTTATTATCGTACGGGCAACCAGCATCCTGTCTTGGGGACTGAGTACAGACAAGACGGTGGCTCATTGAACAAAGGGTCATTGACCGATGAGTACTTTTTTAAAATGGGCTTGAGCGTTCGCTACTTTATGCCTGAAGGTAGCGCGGCGCCTTTAGCGTTTTATTTTGCCGGTGATTTGCTCAGTGACTATACCGACCTTGAGCTGATCAGTGCCATTAGCACTATGGAGACGTTTCAAAAGATCTATCGCCCAGAGATTTATAATGCCAACGCCGCTGCCGCTCAGGTGTACCAGCCAAGCCTAAACTATCAAGACTATTCACTCACGCAAATAGTCTATGACCGTGAGGAGCGTAGCCAGTTGGCGGTGACACAAGGCAGGTTTACCCAAGAGGCCTTTATCCAGCCGTATCAAGCCATATTAGAGGAATGGGCGACAAACTACCCAGTGCAAACGCCAGCGCTAAAACAAACAGCGGCAAAAAGACAAGCAGCATGATGGTATCGGTGACCTATCAGGCAGTTATCTGTCGTTTATTAGACAACCAAACATAGTAAAAACTATCACAGTAAAAAGAGACAAGCCATGGACATATTATTACCAACTTCTACTGCTGGCAGCTTGCCAAAACCTGTATGGCTGGCTGAGCCTGAGAAGCTGTGGTCACCTTGGAAGCTAGCAGGCGATGAGCTGCTAGAGGCCAAGCAAGACGCGCTACGGGTGTCACTGCAGGAGCAAGTACAAGCAGGCATTGATATCGTGAGTGATGGCGAGCAGACTCGTCAGCATTTTGTCACCACCTTTATCGAGCATCTTGAGGGTGTGGATTTTACCAATCGTGAAACGGTCAAAATTCGTAATCGCTATGAGGCCAGCGTGCCGTCGGTAGTGGGCAATGTCAGTCGCTCAAAGCCTGTGTTTGTAGATGATGCAAAATTTTTACGCAGTCAAACTGACCAGCCGATCAAATGGGCATTGCCCGGGCCGATGACCATGATTGATACTTTATATGATGGTCATTATAAAAGCCGTGAAAAACTGGCGTGGGAGTTTGCTAAAATCTTAAATCAAGAAGCCCGAGAGCTAGAAGCAGCTGGTGTGGATATCATTCAATTCGACGAGCCTGCATTTAACGTGTTTTTTGATGACGTCAATGATTGGGGCATCGCTACGTTGGAGCGTGCTATCGAAGGCCTAAAGTGTGAAACAGCGGTGCATATTTGTTATGGTTATGGCATCAAAGCCAATAACGACTGGAAAAAGACACTGGGATCAGAGTGGCGTCAGTATGAGCAGGCCTTTCCAAAGCTGCAACAATCGAGCATCGATATTGTCTCGCTTGAGTGTCAAAACTCGCACGTCCCGATGGATCTGATTGAACTAATCCGCGGTAAAAAAGTAATGGTCGGTGCCATCGATGTGGCGAGCGATAGTATCGAGACGCCTGAAGCGGTGGCAGAGATACTACGCAAAGCCTTGCAGTTTGTCGATGCAGACAAGCTGTATCCGTCCACCAACTGCGGCATGGCACCACTATCTCGCGGCGTTGCACGCGGGAAACTAAATGCGTTGAGCGCGGGCGCGGCAATCGTGCGTAAAGAGCTGGGCGCTTAACGTCTGTCTGACACGGGTCACATGCTAACTGAGGATAAAAGCGATGATTGAAGCAAGCGGTTTTAGAGAGGCCATGTCTTTGTTGACGACAGCAGTCAACGTGGTCACTACAAACGGAGACACAGGCCGACATGGTTTTACTGCCTCTGCGGTATGTAGTGTCACAGACACGCCGCCAACACTGCTCGTCTGTATGAACCAAGCCTCGCGCTCACACAGTCATTTTATCGACAATAAAACGCTGAGCGTCAATGTGTTGGGCACTCAGCACCAACAGTTATCTAACGTGTTTGCCTCAAGGCTCAGCCCAGCAGAGCGATTTGCCCATGGTGCTTGGACGGAGCTGAGCACTGGCGCGCCTGTGCTAGAAGATGCGCTGGTGAGTTTTGATTGTGAGATTGAACAGGTGCAAGAAGTGGGCACGCATAGTGTGTTTATGTGCCGCGTGGTCGCCATCAAACAGTCTGGCTCAGCAGGTATCAACGATGAGAGTTTGGTATATTTTAATCGAGCCTACGCGCGCGTGGGTCAGACAGACTTGGCATAAATGCAGGGCACGCGTGTATCAATACAATCATCCTTTCACTAAAATCAAATAAGAAGTAGCTATCCTGTGGAATTAATCATTTTTTTAGTAATAGGCGCGCTCGCAGGGTTTGCGGCAGGGCTGTTTGGGGTAGGCGGTGGTACCATCATCGTACCGCTATTGTTTATCGTCTTTACCCAAATGGGTTATGATGCCGACGCGATCATGCATCTGGCGTTAGGGACATCGCTTGCCACCATCATCGTCACCTCGATCAGCTCTTTGATGGCGCATAATAAAAAGGGCGGCGTCATCTGGCCGGTCTTTAAAAATCTGGCACCTGGTATGGCGCTTGGGTGTTTTCTAGGTGCAGGGATTGCTGGGCAAATCTCTGGGCTGTATCTGCAGATTGTTGTTGGGGTGTTTTTGCTGTGGGTCGCTTATAAGATGTTTTTTGCTGGTAAAAAACAAGCCATGAATAATGCCAATAGCGCCAGTAGTGGTGCCAACTATCGCAATACAACACTACCATCAAAACCCAAGCAGCTCGCAGTAGGCGGCGTCATCGGTATTGCCTCAGCTATCTTTGGGATTGGCGGTGGCAGCTTAACGGTGCCATATCTGACGCGTTATAATGTGGTGATGCAAAAAGCGGTGGGCACCTCAGCGGCGTGCGGTCTACCGATTGCGGTTGCAGGCGCTCTAGGGTTTATGCTCTTTGGGATGCAAAAGCAAGTAGATGTGCCCAATACCATCGGCTTTGTGCATATTTATGCCTTTTTAGGTATTAGTATCATGAGCTTTTTTACCGCAAAATTGGGCGCAAAAGTCGCTCATATATTATCACCGCAATTATTAAAGAAATGTTTTGCGGTGTTATTGACCGTCGTTGGGTTTTATTTTCTGTATAAAGGGCTGGTTTAGAGAGTGATATTTGTATAATAGGGCGTGTTCTCTTTAGAGAGAGAACACGCCCTAATCATATTATTTCCGTTAACAACGTTCACTAAACCCTTTGCTATCTAGTAATGCTAGACAGCAAAGGGTTTAGTGTTATACAATGGTTTAATTTATAAAAAACCATTTAAAATCAATGATTTATATTATTCGACCGTCACTGATTTTGCGAGGTTACGAGGCTGGTCGACATCTGTACCGCGCATCACGGCCACATGGTATGACAGCAGCTGCACAGGTATGCTATAGACGATGGGAGCCAGTGTCTCGCAAACTTCAGGCACATAGACCACGTGCATTCTATCTTCTGCAACCATCTTGCTCTCTTCACTGGCGAAGACAAACAGCTCGCCATGGCGCGCATGCACCTCTTGCATGTTGGCTTTGAGTTTATCAAACATACTGTCTTTTGGCGCGAGCACCACGATTGGCATGTCTTTATCCACCAAGGCTAATGGGCCGTGTTTTAGCTCGCCGGCGGCATAGCCTTCAGCGTGGATATAAGAGATCTCTTTTAGCTTCAATGCGCCTTCTAGTGCAATAGGAAATTGTAAACCGCGACCTAAAAACAAGCAGCTTTTCTTATATTCAAAATGCTCGCTCATGACTTTGATCGGCGCATCGAGGTGTAAGCTGGCATGCAGTTGGCCGCGCAGCGCTTGTAGTTTCTCTAGCAGCGTGCTCAGTTTCTCGCCTGTCATGCGCGCTTGGACGGCGCCTACCTTTAGCACCAGTAGCATCAAGGCGGCCAGCTGAGTGGTAAAAGCCTTGGTGGAAGCGACACCAATCTCAGGGCCTGCAAGCGTTGGCAAAAAGATATCGGTCTCACGTACCAAAGACGACGTCGGTACGTTGCACAGTGCCAAGCTCACAAGACCGGCTGGGGTGTGTTTTTGAATATCGCGTAGCGCCGATAAGGTATCGGCTGTCTCACCAGACTGCGAGATGCAAATGACCAGTGTGTTATCGACGACGACCGGATTGCGGTAGCGAAACTCACTAGCCACCTCGACTGAGCACGGCACACGAACGAGACTTTCAAACCAATACTTTGCCACCAAACCTGCGTGATAACTGGTGCCACAAGCGATGACTTGGACCTGTTTAATGCCTTTTAACAGTGCTTCATGACGCTGTAAAAAATCATCGCGCAGCTTAGACGGCGCATCGCTATCTACTGCCATCTCAATGGTACGAGCAACTGCATCTGGCTGCTCATAGATTTCTTTGAGCATATAATGTCTGAACTCGCCTTTATCGGCATTATGCTGGGCGGCGTCAATCTCATGTATTTGACGTTTTACTTTTACACCGTCTGCATATACGTCAATGCTGTCGCGTGTCAGCTTGGCGATATCGCCTTCTTCTAGATACATAAAGCGATTGGTCACGGGCAGAAGTGCTAGCTGATCGGACGCGATAAAATTCTCGCCAATCCCCACACCGATGACCAATGGCGAACCTAGGCGCACGGTAATCAGCTCGTCTGGGCAATCGATATGCACAATGCCAAGGGCAAAAGCGCCGTGCAACATGGGAATGACCGCACGCACCGCTTCTAATAAATCAGGTGTGTTTTTATAGATATCATTGATTAAGTGCGCAACGACTTCGGTATCGGTCTGTGAGGTAAACTCGTAACCTTTTGCTATCAGCGTTTCTTTAAGTTCGGCATAGTTTTCCACAATGCCGTTATGCACCACCGCGATCTTACCAGAGATATGCGGATGGGCGTTGCGCTGGGCAGGCTCGCCATGTGTCGCCCAGCGGGTATGGGCAATACCGATATGACCATCAAAAAACTCAGGGTTGACGGCGACGGCATCGACTAAGGCTTGTACCTTGCCCACTTGGCGTTCGCGATGCAGCTCGCCATCACGAATGACCGTTAGGCCAGCGGAGTCGTAGCCGCGGTATTCTAAACGTTTTAGTCCTTCAAGTAAGATATTGGCGATATGACGCTCAGCAACTGCTCCAACGATTCCGCACATAATTATTCCTTAAATTTTATGTTCTCATACCATGTTATTTTAAAAGATGCCAATACATGGATAATCATTAATCTGTCAATATAAATAAGCAGCACCACAAATTATTGTCGTACTGCCTTAGTGGTCTTACTATCGTTTTTATCGAGTTGACGATCACCGCCGTCTTTATTTTTTAGTTGGACGCTGAAAGTTCTCTTTTTGCGTTTGCCGAGCGCGGCCAAACGCCAAGGCACTGGCATCGACATCCTTGGTAATCACCGAGCCTGCCGCTACAGTCGCTGTATCACCGATGGTAACCGGTGCCACCAAGCTGGCATTGGAGCCGATAAAGGCGTTGTCCTCAATGATGGTTTGAGACTTATTGACGCCATCATAATTACAGGTAATGACACCTGCACCGATATTGACGCCTGTCCCGACGGTCGAGTCGCCCACGTAGCTTAAGTGATTGACTTTGCTGCCTTGACCGATGGTGGATTTTTTGATTTCGACAAAATTACCGACTTTGCTCTGGTCTGCTAGTACGCTTTCAGGACGCAAATGCGCAAAAGGCCCGACATCGACACCAGTGCCAATCTTGGCATGATCAATGACGCAGTAGGGTTTGATATGACAAGCATTGCCGATATGAGCGTTTTTGATGACGCATCCTGGCTCGATATAGACATTGTCGCCTAAGGTACAATCACCCTCAAACACCACGCCAACATCGACAAACACATCTTGACCGGCGCTTAGGGTCCCTCGAATATCGACACGACTAGGATCGGCAAACTGCACGCCGGCTTCTTGTAAGTCGGCGACTAACTTTCCTTGCCACGTCCGCTCTAAGCTGGCAAGCTGCTGACGGTTATTGACGCCTTCAATCTCAAAGGTATGCTCAGGCTCGATCGCAGCGATGGCGATGCCATCGGCCACGGCCATCTTGACGATATCTGTCAGATAGTATTCTTGTTGGGCGTTGTCGTTTGAAAGTTTCGGCAAGTATTTATGAAGCAGAGCATTATCGACGCAGTAAATACCGCTATTGATCTCTTTGATGGCCTGCTCATCAGCGCTGGCGTCTTTTTGCTCAACGATGGCTTCGATATTACCGTTGTTGTCACGTTTGATACGGCCTAGCCCAAATGGGTTATCTACCGTTAGCGTCAGCATCGACATGCCATTGGTGTTGGCCGACTTTAATGCGGTTAACGTCTGGCAACTGACCAATGGTACATCACCATAAAGAATCAGGCTTTGCCCGTCTTTTGGCAAATCAGACAGCGTGACCTTGACCGCATGCCCGGTCCCTAGCTGCTCAGTTTGTGCCACCCAAGTAAGGGCTGACTGGGCATACTGGGTGGTGATTTCAGCTTTGACTTGCTCACCGCCAAAACCATACACGATGATGGTCTCATCGACCGTCAGCTGGTGGCAGGTGTCTAAAACGTGAGCGAGTAAAGACTTGCCAGCTAGTGTCTGCAGGACTTTGGGTTTGGCCGACTGCATACGCGTGCCTTTACCCGCTGCTAGGATAATTACCGAAAGAGGAGAAGTCATAATGGCCTACAAATGTAACAAGATATGATTTGAATTATAACGTAAATGCGTAACCAACCAAACTGCTAAGTCGTGACATCTTTGTAACGTCTCATTTGCAGCGTCACTAAATGTGCTAACGACTCATAGCAGCATCAGTTAGCAAGTGATAATACGCTACTATAAAGAATACTCCAAACAATTGCCGCCATGATACCTGCGATAATGTCATCGAGCATGATACCTAAGCCACCGGCGACTTTTTTATCTGCCCAGCCGATCGGTGGTGGCTTGATGATGTCAAAAAAACGAAACAGGATAAAGGCGATAAGAAGCGCGATGAGAGAAGAGGTTTGGCTGATATTTTGCCAAAAACTGCTATCGGCAACGCCCATATAAGACATCGGCAGCAAGGTGAGCCACATACCCGCCCATTCATCCCAGACGATATGCGGGTTATCGTGACCGCCCATCAGGGTGGAGGTTCTGCCGCATATTGAGTTACCAACGACACAAGACAATATAGTGATTATCAAAAACGGCAAAAAGCCGAAACTCATAAGCGGTATCGCGACGAGTAGCCCGCCTACTGTTCCCCATGTGCCAGGGGCACGGCGCGGCAGGCCACTACCGAGACCAATACCAAGCCAATAAACCACACGATCGAGCGTGCTGGCCGTGGCAGGTAGAGGCGGGCAGTCATTGGCTTGCCGGATATCGGGCTTAGATAGATCATGATCGGTCATGGATTAACCTGCAAAGTGTTGGTAACCCGTCAGCGTGGGCCATGTGGCAAAAGGGGCAGGGTGCGTCGGTGTGACTCGCTGTCCTTGATAATACAGATCAGCATGCCTATTTGTTGCCGTGTCTGCCTTGGCCAATGCTATCACCTCGCCAATACAGGTCACTGGCGTGTCACTGATATCGTTGACGGGTGGCTCGATATCAGCAGGTAAAGTAAAAGCCAGCTCATAGTCGTCGCCGCCTGCCAGCTGGCATAGTAAGCGCTCAGATAGATCCACGCTCGCTAACGCTTGGCTGGTTGGCAGCTGCTCTAAATCAAGGCGTATGCCAACGCCGCTTTGCGTGCAAATATGTCCAAGGTCTTGATACAGACCATCAGAGATATCGATCATCGCTGTGGCGCCGACTTTGGCTAGCGTGGTCCCTAAGGTGATGCGCGGCGTGGGCATATGCAAGCGATGTGCCAGCGCTATGCCTTGGCTACTATCAGGATGCTGCAACGCATATGCGGCATCACCAAGCGTGCCTGATACATAGATTTTATCACCAACTTGCGCGCCTGAGCGATAGACGGCTGGTGTATCAGCGGCTAAAAATCCTTGCGCGCTAACGCTTAGCACTAAGTTATCGCTGCGCGTGGTATCACCGCCTATCAGGGTCACACCAAAGAGCTGGCAGGCATGAAACAAACCCTTGGCAAATTCAGTGAGCCAAGTCTCAGTCGCCAAGCGCTCAGGCAATGCCAGCGCCAGCAAAATACTGTGCGCCGCCGCGCCCATTGCGGCGATATCTGAGACATTGACCGCGACCGCTTTATAGCCAATTTGAAAGGCTAATTGATGTACCTTATCCCAATCGGCGCTAAAATGCCGCCCTTGAACGAGAGTATCAATGCAGCTGACCAAGCGCGCGCTAGCAGGCACGCTCATCACCGCCGCGTCATCACCGATGCCTTTTTCGACGTCCGTTGCCGTGCGTGCTGGCGATATTTGCATCTGTGCAAAGATGCGCTCGATCAGCTCAAATTCATTCATGGTTAGTCTTTACTTTTTTCGTCTGAATTGACAAGGTTTGAGTCCTGTAGCCCAACATCGGCGGCAGTGCTCTCAGGGGTAGGCGCGGCTGCTGCCTCATTATGTCCTTGCGCACTGGCTTTTTTGCTGGCTCTATAACCACTGATATTTGCTTGAGCCTTGTTAGCACGTGGCCGTTTAATGGCTTTATTGGCACTGATACGAGGTTTGCCAGTTGTGGTCGGCGTCTCACTGGTGTCGTCAGCGTTAGTGACAGCCTTGGTTTCATCAGCAGTTTTCGGCTGCGGCTGTGCGGCGGGCGCAGCGGCTTTTTGTGAGCTGCGGCGGTTGGCCTTGATGTCGGCCTGTACTTCGAGGTCGCGCAGATCTATGGCCATTTTATCGAGCACCGCGTTGATTAACTTGTGCGCGTCAGTGGCGCCAAAGTGATTGTTGAGCTTCATTGCTTCATCTAGTACCACTTTATAAGGAATCTCTAAGCGGTTTTGCAGCTCGTAGGCACCAATCAATAAAATAGCATGCTCAACGGTGTCTAATTTATCGATATCGCGATCGAGATGCTGGCTGATAAGTGTATCTAGCGCTTCGATTTGTTCGGGAATATCGCGCATCATTTCGTGATAGTAGCCGATATGTACCGTATGCATGGCGTTGGTCGCACGGGTGCGCGCGGCGATATCGTGCGGCGCATTGTCTTTCCAGCCAAGCTTACCGTCTTTATCAAAACGGCGGTCGGTGACCAGCCATTCATATAAGCCTTGCATGGCAAAGCGTCTGGCTTTGCGCACAGCGGTGTGACTGGTCTTATAAGAAGACTCACTCATATCAAATTTTTGCTCACCTGCACTGCTGCTTGCGATACGAGTCGCTTCAGCTTGTTGGTCGTTGGTTTGTGCGGTTTTTGCAGCGTTGATGGCGCGCTTGAGTTGGTCAGTCATAGGGGGTAAATACCTGAATGTTAAGTGGCTATTTTGAGTAACTGCTTTTATTAACTATTTTTTGATTGACTGTATTCATCAATTATTTAACGACTATTTAATATAGATATATTGATACCAATAGCGTCAGGGTACAATCAGCTTGATTGTAAAAAATAGCCTGTGATAAGAAAAGCATAGACGTTTGAACTAAAAATGTTAAATAGTAATCGACTGGCAGATGATGACAATCGAGTGTTAAAGCAAAATTGCAGCGCTTTGTCGGCAGTGCCGCGAGCTTTAAGACACTGACGCTACGAGTTTTTAACCCATCAGCGCCAATCAAAAACAGTAAAACAATAAATAATAAATCTATAAAACGACTGCGATGTAGTAGATTCAATTTAAAAATGTTATAGCGCTACTGGTATAAACTTTCCTTGCGTGCTGTATACACAGAGGCTGCGCAAGATTCATCCCAGTCGCGCTTTGGAACTTATGCCAGTTTGGTTTTCAACTGACTATATTACGCGTCATTATCATTGTCGTAATCGTCATCAACATCTAATTGTGATAAAACCGCTAGCATCTCAAGCACCACCATCGCTGCTTCCGAGCCTTTGTTGCCAGCTTTGGTGCCCGAGCGCTCAATCGCCTGCTCAATACTATCGGTGGTGATGACGCCGTTGGCGACAGGAATATTATAATCAATCGCAACGCTGCTAAGACCTTTGGCAGACTCGCTAGCGACAAAGTCAAAATGTGGCGTGCTACCACGGATGATCGCGCCTAGCGCAATGATGGCATCAAAACGATCAGACTCAGCGGCACGCTGGGCGACAAGGGGTAGCTCAAAGGCACCTGGTACACGAATCACAGTGATGTTGCTACCCAATACGCCATGACGTAGTAGGGCATCGATAGCACCGTCGACTAATGACTCAACGACAAACCCATTAAAACGGCCAACGACGATACCGATACGGGCCTCTTCGTTTTGATGCAAGTTACCATCGATATGGGTAATATCGTTGCGCTGCTGCTGTAAATTTGACATAAAAAATCCTTTGAATAAGTAGCATTATAAGCAAAATTTTTGTACAAAATCTCGATTGTTTTCAATAGTTAACTGACAAAAATAAATAAGTAGCGCTATGATAACATTTTTTGTCAAGGCAGTTGTATTTTACCAAGCTTATAGGCGCATGGGTATGCCTTGTGCTGCCATATAGGCTTTGGCCTCCGATACGGTATATTCGCCAAAGTGAAAGATACTGGCCGCCAGCACCGCATCGACGCCGCCTTCTAAGACGCCTTCGGCCAAATGTTGCAGGTTGCCCACGCCGCCAGAGGCAATAACAGGGACATTGACGCGGC
Organism: Psychrobacter sp. L7; assembly: GCF_002810365.1. Lineage (NCBI taxonomy): Bacteria > Pseudomonadati > Pseudomonadota > Gammaproteobacteria > Moraxellales > Moraxellaceae > Psychrobacter > Psychrobacter sp. L7. Next base: position 32,807 of record NZ_NEXR01000012.1, on the reverse strand, counting down.
GGGTAATTTCACGCATCAGTGCCAAATCATAGCCTTTTTTGGTGCCGTCACCGTCCATTGATGTGACCAATAATTCACCTGCGCCAAGATCGGCCATTTTGCTTGCCCAAGCGACGGCATCAATGCCAGTCGGCTTACGTCCGCCATGGGTAAAAATCTCCCAGCGCGGTGTAATGATGCCATCAACCTCTATATCAGCGACACGTTTGGCATCGATGGCGACGACGATACATTGATTACCAAATTTTTGCGCCGCCTCTCCGACGAACTCAGGCGTAAACACCGCAGCCGAGTTAATCGCCACTTTGTCCGCGCCTGCATTGAGCAGGTTACGAATATCAGCGATTTTACGCACGCCGCCGCCCACAGTTAAGGGGACAAACACCGTCTCCGCCATACGCTCGACGGTATGATAAGTGGTATCACGCTCATCGCTGGTGGCAGTAATATCCAAAAAAGTAATCTCATCAGCGCCTTGTTCGTTGTAGCGCTGCGCCACTTCGACAGGGTCGCCAGCGTCTTTAATATCGACAAACTGTACGCCTTTGACCACGCGGCCATTGTCCACGTCCAAACAAGGAATGATACGCTTTGCTAACATAGGGTCTTTCACCTTATAATCAATTCAACCATAAGCGCTAGTCTAGCAAAATCACTGCCATATCAGGCAGGTTTTCACAAGATTATTATGCTTTTTATGATGGTTTGCTGATGCGCGGGACGATTATTGTCATTAGCGTCCAGATTTATTCTATTTATCTTCTTATCCAATTGCCAAAGTGAGATGTCATGTCCGTCTATACCCAGTTAACTGATGATCAATTTGCCGCCTTTTGCCAGCGTTTTGGCGTGTCATTTGCCCGCGCCATTCCGATTACCCAAGGCATCAAAAACTCTAACTGGTTTATTCAAACGACGGACGATGTCGATGGCGCGCACGCTTATGTGTTTACTTTGTTTGAAGAGCGCCCGCCAGAGGATATCGAAAAAATGGCAGTGATATTAAATCAACTAGATGGCAAGCTGCCGGTCGCTGCCCCGTTGGCACTGGTAGCATTAGGTGCTGATGATAACGCTGATACGAAAAAACGCTATGTCATTCATTATGAAAACAAAGCAATCACCTTGGTGCCGTGCTTGGCAGGCGCGCATCCGCAAGAGACCACGCCTGCGATGTGTCATGAGATCGGCGCGGCGTTAGCGATGCTGCATGAGACCTTGCAAGCGCTACAACCGGCACAAGACTACGGCGTGCCCCTCTACCCGTGGAGCGAGGTGCGCGACCGTGAAATGCAGTTTATGCCCGGCGATGAAGCCAAGCTCATGCGTGATATTTGGCAAGCTTACTCAAATCTACCTCTGACTGACTTACCAAAAGGCTTGTGTCATCTCGATATGTTCGCTGACAATACGCTATGGGACTTGACTAAAGGGCAGGAAAAGTTAACAGGTCTATTGGATTTTACTGAGGTCAGTGTCGAGCATTATGTGATGGATATCGCCATTACCATCAATGATTTTTGTACCACGTGGGGCGATGCCGAGCAAGGCGAGCTGGTACATTTTGATCGTCGTAAGATGGCAGCGTTTTTAGAAGGATATGAGTCAAAACGCACGCTAAACCGCGATGAAAAACGTGCGTTACCTGTTATGCTTGCCAAAGCGGCAGTGATTTTTTGGCTTTTGCGTCTTAATGTCATTCATTACAACCGTACCGAAGGTCGGACGGGCGACAATATCATGGTGAAAAATCCTGACCTTATGAAGCGTCTGGCCGCTTATCACTGGGCGCATGTCGAAAAAGCGCAAAAGACGGTATTTGTATTATCAAATGATAAGCGCGACAATCAACTCATAGGTATATTTAGTGATATCACCCACGCTGAGCAAGCGCGTGCTACTTTAAGTAATCGTCGCGACACCAGCATCAAAGAATATACACTCGATCAATTGGCGTAAGTTTTTTTGCTCAATACCATTTTTTGCATCCAAACCACAGAGGCGACCCTATGACCGATCAAGTTGATAACTGGCACAAACTGGCACGCTATGACACCAATATGCAAGGTGAGCTGCATGCCAATCTACTGCGTAATAATGGCATCACGGTGTCCTTGCAGCCGCTAAGCGCGATGCCAGGGATGAACTCAGGTATCGTACTGTGGATACAAGATACCGAGCTGGCGCATGCCAAACGGATCTTGGACAGTATCGATACCGAAGGCGCGACGCCCTATGAGATGTTTGATGAAGGGGCAGAAAATGGCGCAAGCGCGACTGTACATCCTACAAAAAACGACGACCATAACGACAATCATGATGGTGATCTATAAATGTGTCAACTCTTAGGAATGAACTGTAATACCCCAACCGATATTGGGTTTAGCTTTGCAGGGTTTCGTCGTCGCGGCGGTATGACTGATAGCCATGAGGATGGTTTTGGTATTGCTTTTTTTGAACGTAGCGACTGCACCAATAATGGCGAGACGGCAAACGACTCAACGGGACTACGCTTGTTTCATGACAATCGCCCAAGCCATCTGTCGCCAGTGGCCGACTTGGTCAATAACTACCCGATTAAGGCCATGAATGTCATCGCCCACATTCGTAAAGCCACGCAGGGACAAAACTGTCTGGCAAATACCCATCCTTTCGTCCGCGAAGTCTGGGGCGAGCAGTGGGTATTTGCCCACAACGGGCAGATGAATAGTGAATTTATCAAGCGCTGTCAGCGTCTGCAAGACAATGGCAACGCCTCACACTGTCAGCCTGTCGGCAGCACCGACTCAGAAGTGGCGTTTTGTTATCTGGTCAATCGCTTAAAAAGCACTTTTAAAACCCGTCCTGACGACCAGACGCTGTTTAACTTTTTGACCACTCAGTGCCGTTATTTATCGGCCAATGGCCTGTTTAATTGCCTAATCTCCAACGGCCGCTGGCAATTGGCGTATGCCGGTAGCTTGTTGTTTTATCTCACCCGCCAAGCACCATTTGGTGAAGCGAAACTGGCGGACGATGACTTAGCGATTAACTTTAGCGATGTCACCACCGATACCGATAAGGTGACGATTTTGGTGACCGTACCATTGACTGAAAATGAAAAATGGCAACAGTTGGCGGTCAATGAATGTCTGATATTCTCTGAGGGTGAGATTATTTATAAAGACAGCCCAAGCCAGCGTAAGTTTTTGACCATTGATGAAGGGATTGCAGTGGCACGGGCGGTTGGGGCCAGTGTATAGCGCCGGCAGGCACCGTATCGGTTTTAAAGTGAATTAACTGTATAATCCACAACAGCGCTTAAACTTCTCACCCGAGCCGCAAATACACGGCTGCTTTTGGGCGACAGACATAGGAACGGTCGGGTCGAGAAAATACCAACGCGTATCATGATTGGCTTTATTTACTACCTTTACAAAGGCAGACAACTCATGATGCGCTTGCAAGCCATTAGGCGTTTTAAAATAAGCTTTAAATTCAACCTGCGCGTGTCGTTTGCCAAGCTTTGCTCTGTGTTTTACAACCTCTAATCCTGCCCAATCGGTCTCGGTGGCCCAAGACTCAATCGCTATGACATCGAGCAAGCTTTGCTGCGCGGGTAGTGTGGTTTTGACGATGTATTCTGGCTTGATAAGCACAAAAGCGCTATAACGCGTGCGCATCAGACGCTCCGCTGTTTCTGCCTGTACGCCGTCAGTTTTATCCGCTTCTTTATTCACTTCTTTATTCATTTCTTTATTTAAAACGCTGTCATGATAAGGTTGACAGCAGTCTTTATAAAGTAGGGGCGCGGTGGCGGTCTCTGACGCGGGGTTGATTTGGCAAGGGCAGGTTTGGAGGGCGGCAGAAGTCGACATAGTGTACTCTCATTATTTATCATTTTTTGCTGGTAGAGGCGGCCTTAACTCAGCCAGCCTTTTATCAATTCTGGCCATAGACCGAGCTTAAGCTTTGCCCAAGCTGCGGGATCACTGACCTGCTGCCAAAAGGTGTCAAACGGCGGCGCTATATATAACAATAACACCAAAATAACGTATAGCAGCAAATACCACCATTTGTCTTTATGCTGATAAAACTTCATCGCCGTACCCGACGATCGCTTCATTTTCATATTGGACAAGTTGACGCTATATAATTCGTCTAGAGCCAAATGCACCATCGCGCCGCCAAATAAAAACAAACCATAAAACCAGCTCACCGTTAAGGGCAGGTGCAAAATATCATGGCTTAAATACGTCAGAGCCAAGCCCAATATCGCCATATAAGGCACAGAATGGATAACGCCGCGATGCACCGTCATCGTGGTAAAAACATAAAACACCACATAACGCATAAACCCATAGCCTGCCAGCCATAACACCATCAATGCCAATAGGCTCAGCTCACCGCGCCAATGCATCACCAGTCCAAAAGCGAAGACAAAAGAGATGAGGTTAAAACCAAGCTTAATCGGTGTTGAGTTGTCTGAGTCCAAGTCTGGCAAAAGGCCGCCGATAGTACCGAGCGCCGCACACATCAAAAACCCAGAGTCATCAACCAGCCCCGCTTTATAGACCGTTAAGCTCAGTGTACCGCTGACCATAAATGCAACATTTAAGTGGGTGTTAAAATTTGCCATAAAAACTCATCAATAAATAGCGCGCGAACACAACGTTTCGAGCTGCCCGTCTAGCCGTAAAAAAGCGCACCATGATACCATAAGCCGCCCATCGCTCATGAGAGATAGTTTGATATGACTGCCAGTAATCTGCCTCCTTTGCATCGCTCAGATGCGCGTTTTGATAAGCCTTTGCCGAACGATTCGCCTGTACAGGCGTCAGCCTTAGCGGCAAGCAGACTTGATGACAGCTTTGCCCAGATTGACTGGCGTGCGCCGTGGCTTGGTCATGTGCAGCAGTTAGATGCCATTAGCCAAGCCATCACTCAGCTTAGTGCGACAAAAAGCTTGAGCATGGAGCGCGCTGATACTCAAAGTTCTGCTCCTGAAAATCAAGCCCTTGATATCAGCCGTACCCAAAACACACCAGACATCATCGCGAAAGTATTAAATACCGCATTGCATCAGCAGGCAGCTGACGTGCAGCAGCAACTGCCGCACACCAAGCCTGCATATAACCATAAGGCGCAGGCTTTACAGTTTGTCTCACAAGAGGCGTTGCCAGAGGGCGAGGCTTACGAGAGCTTCATCGGCAGTACGGGCAATATCCCGACGCGTGACAACTTACACGACTTATTTAACGGTAGTATTTGGCTGACGTTCCCTAAGACCAAAGCCCTGCTAAACCACTACCATATGCTTGAAATTGAGCAGCAAGGGGTCGGTGCCAGTCGGGGCCGCGTCCGCGATACCATCACTGTGTTTGATGAAAACGGCGCGGTTTTGGTCACTGCCAATCCTAGTATTGGTGAGGCGTTGATTGGCTTTGACTGGCAGGGCAGTTTGGTACAGCCGCGCATGCAGTGGGATGACCCTACAAGTCCTAGTCCAAACGCGCAAGCGGTGGTTTATATTTTTGGTCATGCCCTCCTTGAGCAATTGATAGCGCCGCGTAAGCCCTTGTGCGCGCATAGTGTGGTCATCAACGTCGGCCAAGATTTCTTTGCCTTGTCAACGCAGCAGCGCATCGCCTTTTTGGATGATAAATTGGCTGATTATATGAATGAATTATTATCAAAGGACACAGTCACACCGCGTTATTTATCGCCATTGCCCATTTTAGGTGTGCCGCATTTCTGGGCCGAGAATGAAGATTCTAATTTTTATGATGATGCATTTGTGTTTCGTAGTGGTCGCCGTAAAAAGTAATAAAAATGGATTTGGCTAGCCTCTCATTATTAACTCGCTAACACATTGTTACAGTTACGATTGTGCCACGATTTGACTACGTCCAGACGTTAACAAAGCGCTATATATTTGTTATGGTAAAAACAAGCTGATGTCAGGTCTTACAAGCACCTTTAGAGCTTGGGTTAATGAAAACATATGTCTTAGGATTTTGTCTTACATGGTTTTGTAATAATGAATGTCTTTAGTGCCTACTTTGACACAGTATTTCTTTAATAAACCACCATTTATTGAGCCACCAATATCAACATAAATGCTAACTTGTAATTGGCCATTTATGTTTAGGATTTATAACAACGATAAGGAAGCTACCATGAGTGATATCTTTAATGTAAAAGACACCATTTCGGTCGATGGCAAGGAGCATGCCTATTATAGCTTGCCCAAACTTGCCGAAACTTACGACAATATCAATACGCTACCGTACTGTATGAAGGTCGTACTAGAGAACCTATTGCGTAACGAAGATGATGGTCAGTCTGTCGGCAAAAACCACATCGAAGCAGTGGCCAACTGGGACGCTGGCGCTGAGGCGTCCAAAGAGATTGCCTTCATGCCAGCACGCGTGGTGCTGCAAGATTTCACCGGCGTGCCATCAGTCGTCGATCTGGCAGCGATGCGTGATGCAGTAGTAGAGCTGGGTGGTCGTGCTGAGCAAATTAATCCCTTTATCCCCAGTGAGTTGGTCGTTGACCACTCGGTACAAGTGGATGCTTATGGCCGCGAAGATGCGCTGGATCTCAACGAGAAGATTGAGTTTAAGCGTAACAATGAGCGCTATGAGTTTCTCCATTGGGGCCGAAATGCCTTTGAGAACTTTGTCGTTGTCCCGCCAGCGACGGGTATCGTGCACCAAGTCAACCTTGAGTATCTTGCGCGCGTGGTCATGGCAGCAGATGTCGATGGCGAGCTGACCGCCTATCCTGACACAGTGTTTGGTACCGACAGTCATACGACGATGATTAATGGTATCGGCGTGCTTGGTTGGGGTGTTGGCGGTATCGAAGCTGAAGCGGCGATGCTCGGTCAGCCATCCTCAATGCTGATTCCGCAAGTGGTTGGCTTTGAGCTGACAGGCAAACTGAGAGAAGGCGTCACCGCGACGGATTTGGTATTGCGCGTGGTCGAGATGCTACGGGCACATGGCGTGGTTGGTAAGTTTGTCGAATTCTACGGTGAAGGCTTGCATCAAATGCCATTAGCAGATCGGGCGACGATTGCCAATATGTCGCCAGAATATGGCGCGACTTGTGGTATCTTCCCGATTGACCAAATGGCGATTGATTATCTGCGTCTATCAGGCCGTGACGAAGCGCAAATTGAGCTGGTCGAAAAATATGCCAAGGCACAGGGCTTATGGCATGATGCCGATACGCCAGCGGCAACTTACTCAAGTAAGCTAGAGCTTGATCTGTCCTCTGTCCAGCCAGCACTGGCAGGCCCTAACTTACCGCAGCAGCGTATCAACTTATCTGATATGCACGAAAAATTCGGCGAAACGCTTGAGAAGATGACCAAGGACCGTAAAAAAGAAGTTGAAGCTAAGGTGCGTTTCGATGAAGAAGGCGGTAAGCAAGAGCAAGCCAAAAACCTAGCAGCTAAGCCGAAAAACTGTGATGAAGACGGTAACTTCTGTAGTATCGTTGACATTAATGATGAGAAGTATAAATTACGTGACGGCGCGGTGGTGATTGCCGCGATTACCTCTTGTACCAACACCTCAAACCCAGCCGTCATGCTCGGTGCTGGACTGGTCGCCAAAAAGGCCGCTGCCAAAGGCCTCAAAGCCAAACCTTGGGTTAAGACCTCATTGGCACCTGGCTCAAAAGTAGTGACGGATTACTTAGAAAAAACCAAACTGATGGATGAGCTAGAAAAAACAGGCTTTTATCTCGTCGGTTATGGTTGTACCACTTGTATCGGTAACTCAGGACCACTGCTTGAAAGTATCGAGCAAGGTATCGAAGAAAATGATTTAGTGGCGGCAGCGGTACTCTCTGGTAACCGCAACTTTGAAGGTCGTATTCACTCACACGTCAAGGCAAGCTATTTGGCGTCGCCACCATTAGTCGTCGCTTATGCGCTGGCAGGTACGGTGGATATCGACTTGACCACCCAGCCGCTTGGTCAAGACCAAGACGGCAATGATGTCTATCTAAAAGACATTTGGCCAACGTCAGATGAGATCAACGAGCTGATTGCCAATAACATTGATGCTGATATGTTCCGTAAAAACTATGGTGAAGTGTTCGATGGTAGTAAAGAATGGAACGCGATTAGCTCAGCCGATAGTCAGCTATATCCATGGGATGAAGGCTCAACGTACATCAAAAATCCACCGTTCTTTGATGGTATGACCATGGAGCCAGAAGGTATCCCTGATATCGAAGACGCGCGTATCTTAGGTCTATTTGGTGACTCAATCACCACCGACCATATCTCGCCAGCTGGTAACATTGATCCAAACTCACCAGCAGGTAAGTATCTGCAAGAGCGCGGCGTCATGGAAGCGGACTTCAACAGTTATGGCTCACGCCGTGGTAATGATGCAGTCATGACCCGTGGTACCTTTGCCAATATCCGTATCAAAAACCAAATGATGGGCGGCAAAGAGGGCGGCTATACCTATTACTTCAAAGACGATAAGTCAACGCTACAAGATGGCGAAGAAATGGCTATCTATGATGCAGCGATGAAGTATAAAGAAGATAAGCGCCCGCTCGTCGTCCTCGGCGGGGCGGAGTATGGCTCAGGCTCTAGCCGTGACTGGGCAGCGAAGGGTACGATTTTGCTTGGTGTAAAAGCGGTATTGACCACCTCGTTCGAGCGTATTCACCGTTCAAACCTCGTCGGTATGGGCGTGCTGCCATTGACTTTCAAAGATGGCGAAGATGCACAAACCTACAAGCTCGATGGCTCTGAAGTGCTGAGCATCACTGGCCTGAACAATGGCGAGAGCAAAACCGCTCAAGTCACTGCCACCCGCGCCGATGGCTCGACTGAAACCTTTGAGGTCAATGTCGGCCTGCAGACACCAAAAGAGCGCGAATACGTGCGTCATGGCGGCGTATTGCACTATGTGCTGCGTCAGCTAGCTGCTGATAATAAAGAAGCTGCATAGTGATTAATTAGAGTTAGAAAAATATAAAGCCCAGTCCCCTATATTAAGGAGACTGGGCTTTTTTATGGGTAGTTAGATTTTATAAAAATCAGCTTATTTGATCATTATTTGCAGTTTGTTTATCCCTTCTCTGTAAGCAACTTAACTCCCAAACCAATAAACACCACGCCGCTTATTTTATTTAAAATCACTTCGATAGCTGGGTTTTTTCTTAAGTTGGCACTAAATTTTGAGGCCAATAAAGCAAGGCACGAACACCATACAAAGCCCGTCAGCGCAAAACTCAATCCCAAAATCAGAAATGACAAGGCGCTATGAGTATAGCTAGGATCGATAAACTGCGGAAAAAATGCAAGGAAGAATAGCGCGACTTTTGGGTTAAAGACATTGGTTAATACGCCTTGTTTGTATATTTGCCAGTGCGCTATAGAGTTGGCAGGTGCCGATGGGCGACTTTTTGGTAAATGATTTGCCAGTAAAGAAGGCTGCTTGCTCATCAGCATTTTTATACCCAGATAGCATAAGTAGCTGGCACCGATATATTTTACAATCGTAAAGGCCAGAGGCGAGTTGATCAAAATGATCGATAGACCCAATGCGGCGAATACCGTGTGCACCAAGATGCCTGAGATGATACCGAGGACAGAATAAAACCCTGCTGCGCTGCCATGTGAGACGCTACGGGTGATGATATACATCGTATCGGTGCCTGGAGTGAGGTTTAGCAAAATCGCCGCCAAGACAAAGCCCAGATAGTTTTCGATACCGAACATGGCTCATACTTCCTTGTGATAGCAATAATAGGGGAGTGTTTTATTTATCGTTTCTTTCGTAGTTTACCTGGTATCGGTCGTCATGAGCAGCTCATATCGATGGTTTTTATAAACGACAAACGAAAAAAATCCCAGTCACCGGATGATGACTGGGATTTTTTAGTGTTCGCTTATTAGTCTAACCTGATGCTAAGCAAAAGTGCTAATAAGTGACGCCGAATAGTGGCGTCCCCAGGGGGATTCGAACCCCCGTTACCGCCGTGAAAGGGCGGTGTCCTAGGCCTCTAGACGATGGGGACGCATAGAGTGTCATAACCTATGGTTATAACGGTACTTCACAATATCAGAGCGCTTATTTATTAATAAGCCTTGCCTAGGTGCTGACATTGTTCTCAAAGCAATATTTATCTGTTGAGCGATAAATAGTATGGTGGAGCTAAACGGAGTCGAACCGTTGACCCCTTGCATGCCATGCAAGTGCTCTACCAACTGAGCTATAGCCCCTCGCTAAGAGTGTGCGTATTTTAGGTAAGACCAGCAGTCTTGTCAACCGCTATTTTTAAAAAAATGCAAAATAATGCAAAAAAAGTCATTAAAAGTATTTAAATGGCTAATTATGGACGTTTGAGTATGGGTGTTACATAAAAAAGAGCCAGTATCGAGCTGACTCTTTGTTATTATTTATCTATCCTACTCTTCATCGGCAAGTACAAGGATACCCTGCTGCCAAACTATGCATCAGCCAAAAAATTAGGCAGATCCGCCGCTTTTTTCTCAAGCTTTTTCAGTTTCTTTTTACCGAGGCCGCCTAAGACATCAACCGCATGACGCAAGCGCGTCAAGGTCATATCCGCACCGATAATCGCCATCGAGTTCATAACGGGCGTCGATGAGGTGCTACCCGCAATCGCGATAAAGAATGGCGCCATAAAGTCGCGCATCTTGATATCGAGGTGGGCGGCGAGGCCTTTTAGCGTGGTATAGATGTTTTCCTCCGACCACGTCGGCAGGGTCTCAAGCTGCCAAAGCGCCAGTTGTAGCAGCTCGATGATTTGCTCAGGCTCAAGCGATTTATGCGTAAAGCTCTCAGCGGTGATGTCTGGCAGGTTTTGGAAATAAAAGCCGCCCCAGTTGACCGCGTCAGACAACAGCTCGATGCGTGGCTGAATCGCAGCGGCGATCGCGGTGAGTTTATCGCTGTCACTGGCCCACTCAAGGATTTTGTTTTTAAGCTCTTCAGGTGTAAGCGCGCGTAGCCATTCGCTGTTTAGCCAATTGAGTTTTTCGGTATCGAAGATAGGGCCGCCAAGAGACACGCGCTGGATATCAAAGCTGGCAATCATTTCATCCAAGGTGAATTTTTCGGTATCGTCAGGCATTGAGTAGCCCATACGGCCTAGGTAGTTGAGCAGCGCCTCAGGTAGTACGCCGGCATCACGGTAGTAAGTAATTGAGGTTGGGTTTTTACGTTTCGACAGCTTTGATTTGTCGGGGTTACGCAGTAGCGGCATATGGCAGAGTGTTGGCATCTCCCAACCAAAGTAATCATAAAGCAGCTGATGCTTGGGGGCGGAGTTGAGCCACTCTTCGCCGCGCATAACGTGAGTGATCTCCATCAAGTGATCGTCAACGACGTTGGCAAGATGGTAAGTTGGCATACCGTCGGTTTTTAGCAATACTTGCATATCGACTTGCGCCCAAGGAATCTCGACGGTGCCGCGCAGCATGTCATGTACTTGGCAAACGCCGTCGGTGGGTACACGCATACGGATCACATGCGGGGTGCCCTCGCTTACCAATTGCGCAGTTTTTTCTGGAGGTAGGTGGGCACAGCGGCCGTCATAGCGTGGGGTCTCGCCATTGGCCATTTGCTCAGCGCGCATGGCATCTAGCTCTTCTGTAGTACAAAAACAGCGAAACGCATGGTCGCTTGCTATCAGCTGCTCGGCGTGTTTTTTATAAATATCGCTACGCTCGCTCTGACGATAAGGTGCGTGCGGGCCACCAACGTCTGGTCCCTCACTCCAGTCAAGTCCGACCCAGCGTAGCGCGTCCAAAATCATCTGCTCGGATTGGGCCGTCGAACGCGTTTGATCGGTGTCCTCAATACGCAAAATAAACTCACCGCCGTGGGCTTTGGCAAAGGCTAAATTAAAGAGCGCAATATAAGCGGTACCGACATGCGGAAAACCAGTCGGCGAGGGCGCAATACGCGTGCGAATAGGGCGGGCGTTGCTCGTGTCGGAGGGAGCATGGGTCGATGTTTGCATAATAAAAATCTCAAAATGTCGTGGGCGATAAGTAGCAACAATAGCCACAAAATAACTAAAGGAAAAATATGACTAAAATAGCAATGAAAGAGTGGCCGTCAATAGCAAAAAATAGCGTAAAATATAGCGCTAGTATAACAGACAGCTGCGATATTTTTAATGAAAAGCCTGTCTAGTGCTTGACTCACCGTGTATCCTTGCGATAATAAGGTCAAGCAAGACATAACTTGTTTATTTTCATCTGATTTTTTACTATTACCGGCCGATATGGCCGTCATCTACTGAGTCGTTTGTGTCCACATTGAATGATAAGCCAAATAATAAGCAAAACAGTACGTCCACTTGCAAACAAAGCCCTTCTTTGGCCACTGACCCTGCCAAGTCGGCGGCTGATTTATCTGCTGTAACCTCTGATACCGCGCAGCCCACCCGTGAAGGAGGGTCTGCATGCGCGGCGTCCAGCGAGCAGCGCTTTGTCCATGATGCCGTACTATTGCAAGAGACGGTGGCGGCGGTACTGGGGGTCAAATCTCTTCCCAAACGCACAGATGACGCCCCACAACCCAGCTTGCAAATGAGCGGCATCTACGTCGATGCTACCTTTGGCCGTGGCGGTCATAGCCGTCTATTATTGAGTCATCTGAGTGACGACGCGACGCTGGTGGTGTTTGATAAAGACCCGACAGCAATTGCTGTGGCGCAAGAGCTGGCCGCTAGTGACAGCCGTGTCAAAGTGGTGCATGATAGTTTTGCGACCTTAACGGATAGCTTAGCGGCGCTGGGTATCGATCAGGTGGATGGCTTGATGGCAGATTTGGGCATTTCATCGCCGCAGATTGATGATGGTAGCCGCGGTTTTAGTTTTATGCGTGATGGCGCGGTCGATATGCGTATGGATACCAGTCGTGGCCAGTCGGTGGCCGAATGGCTCGAGCAGGTCGATGACGAAACCTTGGCCAATGTGCTTTACGAGTTCGGCGAAGAGCGCCACAGTCGCCGTATCGCGCGCGCCATCAAGCAGATGGACAGCTATGAGTCCACGCTTGAGCTGGCAGAGGTGATCAAAACGGCGCACCCCAACTGGCAGCGCGGCAAGCATCCAGCGACCCAAAGCTTTCAGGCCATGCGTATTTTTATCAATAACGAGCTTGGCGATGTCGATGACTTTTTGGCGCAAAGCATTCCGATTTTAAAAGCAGGTGGTCAGCTGGCAGTGATTAGCTTTCACTCCTTAGAGGACCGCCGAATCAAGCAGTTTTTGCAGCGCCATAGCAAAGGGCAATATCCAGAGGATGATAATCTGCCGATGCCACCCAAACGTCCGCGCTATTTTGGTAAGCCAAAACGGGTGGGGCCTAGCAAGAGCGAGATCAGCGGCAACCCGCGCGCGCGCAGTGCTTGGTTGCGACTGGCCACGCGCAGCGATGTTGAGTATCAACAGGCGGCAAGCCAAGATTAGCTACATTGTCAGTGAAGCGGTTTAAGAGTAGTCATATCGCTTTGCTGTTGTTTGTCTAAATAAGATAAAAATGTGCGAATGGCTACGCTAGTGTTAAAAAGCTGTAAATATTACCTGCTAGGCTCAGCAGTTGGTTTTTTGTTTGTAGCGCGCATGACAGTGATATTTGGTTTTATGTCACCGATGCGGCCTGAGTGTCTGATAGAGACATTTGCGCATAAAAACCATTTAAAACCGTCGCCGATTTTATATTTGAAGTCCACTTTTTGAGAGCGTCATGGCAATATCTGACAAACCTACTCGCCGCGCCGGCACCCCTCCTAATGTCGATATCGGCGAGCTGTTTGTGCGCCGGTTTAATGTGGTCAGCATTTATGTGGCGATTTTATTATTGCTGGCGGCGGCAATCATCTGGAGCGGTATCAAGACCGCTGAAGGCGTCCAGCAATACCATCAGGACTATAAAACCTTGCAAGACATGAAAAAACAACAGCGCAAGCTACAAGTAGAGCATCAGCGGTTGCTTATCGAGCAGCAAACCTTTAGCGCCACGCCGCAAATTGCCAGCCGCGCTGTGGCCGAGCTTGGCATGTATTCTCCAACCCTCAAAGACAAGTTGATTATTCAGCCAGGCGCTCCTACGGCACTGGCGCCAGCCGCCTCTAGCGAGGCAGATATCACCGCCAATGACAGTGATGTCATACAAGAGGTTGTCAGTACCGATTTGTCGATTGACGCGCCGCCTAGAGCTACATCAATTAATACCAATGCGGCGGAGGCTGGGCGATGAGTGAAAAAAAATCCAAAGCCAAGACCGGTAAGTCAACAGCAAAAAACAACAGCAAAAAACCCACCAGTGGCAAAGTCACCAAGCCGCTGCGCCGTGTCAGTGCGGCCAATTCAGGACAAAAAAATAAAAAAACTGATAGTAGTGCGGCAGATAGCCGTAAGGCCAAGCTGTTTGGGCGACTAAAAAAGAATGACAATCAAGGTGCTTATACCAGTGTCAAAAACCGTAAAACCGCGTTTTTAAATAAAGCATCAGGGGCGTCCTCACGGGGCGGTTTTGAGCAAGACAAAGCGCGATTTTGGACGGTTTGGGGATTGGCGCTTGCCATATTGGTCGCACTGATAGGCCGTGCTTACTACATTCAAGTCGCCAATGCCCAGTTTTATCAAGATAAGGGCAATGAGCTGATCACCAGCGTACGCACACAAACATCTTATCGCGGTATGATCACGGATCGCAACAAACTGCCACTGGCAGTGAGTGCGCCGCTGGCGACAGTGTCCTTTAGTCCGCATGACTATGCGCGTGAATACTATGAGCTAAAACGCATCATTTTGACCAACCCTGACAGTCCGCAGCTACGAGCGCGCATGCAAAAACGCTTGGATGCTATGGATTTGACGACCTTGGCCGCTGCCGCCAATATCTCAGTCAGTGAGCTAAAACGAGTCACCGCGATCGATGACAGCATCGATGTCACCGACGAGGAAGCAGTAAAAGCAGCGTTGCCATCAGGCGCAGGCTCGCACTACTTACCGCTTCTTAATAAAGTCACGCCAGAGATTGCCCAAAGTGTCAGCTCTTTAGATTTCCCTGGGGTGTATGAAAAAAACTTCTTTCAGCGTTATTACCCGCAGCCTCAGCCCAACTCGCAATTGCTCGGCTTTATGGGACAAAACGCCAATGATCCTGAGGGCGGCTATGAAGGGCGTGCGGGTATCGAACGTCAGTACGAAAAGGAGCTGGCGGGTAAAGATGGCAAGGTACTGGTACTAAAAGATGCCAAACAAAACAGCCTAAAAGAAATCAAGCAAGTCGAGCCTGAGATACCGGGCAAAGATGTGGCGCTGACGATTGACTCGCGTCTGCAGTATCTGCTTTATAAAGAGTTAGAAAAAGCAGGACGCCTACAGCGGGCGCGCTGGTCGACAGGTATGGTCGTCGATGTACAGACAGGCGAGGTGCTCGCCCTCTCGACCTGGCCGTCATTTAATTCCAATAACCTCAATGAGATGACCGGTGAAAACCAGCGAAACCGTGCGCTGTTAGACGTCTTTGAGCCAGGCTCAGTGATGAAGCCATTTACTGTGGCTGCGGCGTTAGACTCGGGTAAATATACCGCGACATCATTGATTGATACCAATCCAGGCTCTATCCGTGTCCGTGGTTATACCATTCGCGATCACCGTAATCTCGGCATGATCAACATGGGCACGCTACTACAAAAATCGAGTAACGTCGCCTCGACCAAGATTGCATTGTCCCTGCCGCCTGATGCCATTACCAATATGCAAAAGCAGTTTGGCTTTGGTAAAAAAACCCCATTACAGTTCCCTGGTGAGGGTAGTGGTCTGGTGGTCACGCCAAAAGAAAAAGAAACCTCGCGCCGCGCCACCGTCAGTTATGGTTATGGTCTGCAGGTGACACTTGCGCAGGTCGCACAGGCCTATTCGGCGCTGGCCGCAGGTGGTGTCATGCATCCGCTGACATTGATCAAAGACGACAAACCGCAGCCAAGCAAACGCATTATGGCGCACGAGCAGGCGATGTCTATCGTGCAGATGATGGAGAGCGTCACCGAGCCGGGTGGTACCGCGAAAGGCGCGGCCATTGATGGCTACCGTGTGGCGGGTAAAACAGGAACGTCGCGCCGTATCAACCCCAAAGGTGGCTACTATACTGACCAGTATCGCAACGTCTTTGCGGGTATGGCACCAGCATCAAACCCAAGGCTGGTGGGCGTGATGCTCATCGAAGACCCGCGCGCGCAGATTTATGCGGGTCTGACTGTCGCTCCTGTCTTTCATAATGTCATGAAAGAGGCGCTGCGTTTGTATAATGTGCCTTTAGATAAACCGCTAAAGACCGAAGAGCCATAAGTATCTTGCCACACAAACACGACGACTGATGTCGGCCAGTATCCAGCGCCAGCCGCTGATTTGTGTTTACCGTTTAGGATTTGCCCATGACCACGCTTACCTCATCGCCCAGCACCCACGCGGTTACCTTGCAGCAGCTTTTAGAGAGCGGCGATCGTCAGCATTCTTTGCTACAGTCATCGCTCACCGCGCTGCTCGCTGCTGCGGACAATACCAGTGAGGGCATCTCGGTCGCGCATATACCATTTGCACAGTTTCGGTTGGATAGCCGCCACGTTGCGGCACACGATGTGTTTGTCCTGCTAAAAAGCCAGACAGGCCACTGTCAAAAAAGCCGCGACTATCTGCTACAAGCCGCATCACAGGCGGCTTTTATTCTCTCGGAGATTGACCCAAGCGACTTGTTTGATGATGGACAGTTGCCAGCGGATGTGTTGTCTTGTCCTTTGATATACACGCCGCATATTCGTGATTTTTTGGGCAGTCTCATTCAGGCGCGTTTGCAGTACCAGCAGCCAAGCCGATTACCCACGGTGGCGGCAGTGACGGGCACCAATGGCAAAACCACCGTCAGCCAGCTGGTAGCGCAGTTGACGCAGCTGACTGGCATGAGCAGCGCTGTGATGGGGACCGCGGGTAACGGTCGACTGGGCGCTTTGGTACAGGCTAGCCATACCACGGGCGACGCTCTTGCCGTGCAGCAGTTTGTGTATCAAATGGCGCTTGAGAAGGCAGAAGTATTGGCGTTAGAAGCCAGCTCGCACGGCCTTGATCAGCAGCGTCTACAAGGCGTGCCGATATCTGTTGCGATTTATACCAACTTAAGCCGCGATCATTTAGATTATCATGCCGATATGGCAGCGTATGCCGCGGCAAAAGCTAGGCTCTTTGACAAAACGCATTTTCCTTCCTTGACCCACGCTATCATTAATATCGATGATGAGTACGCGCAGGTCATGCTAGATATGGCGCATGCCAGTGGTTTGACGGTATGGACGTATAGTCTAGATGCCTCAAAGCCTGCGACTTTTGTTGCCACCGATATTACCCCAAGCTTAGAAGGGGTGGAAATTACACTGCAGACAGACATCGCCGGTGGAGATACCGCTGATAAAGGAACTGGTGATACAGACACTGGCCATAAAGAGAGCTGTCGCATAAATATCGTTAGTCCTTTGCTCGGGCGTTTTAATGTCGCCAATTTGCTGGCTGCCATTGCCGCTGCTACTGCATTGGGCATGAGTCTTGAGCGTATCGCCGAGCTCGTCCCGCAGCTACAAGGCGCGGTAGGACGTATGCAGCGCGTCGCATCGAGTGATGGCTGCTTTATCGTTGATTATGCCCATACCCCTGATGCGCTCAGTCAGGTGCTGGCCAGTTTGCGCACCCACTGTGAGGGGCAGCTGTGGGCGGTGTTTGGCTGCGGCGGAGACCGTGACGCGGGCAAGCGTCCGCTGATGGCGCAGGCAGGACTGGCGGGCGCGGATAGGGTTATATTGACCGCGGATAATCCGCGAACCGAAGACCCAGAGGCCATCTTGCAAGATATGCAAGCGGGCATGAGCACCGCGCAGTATCAGCGCACCCATATTGAGCCTGCACGGCAAGCGGCGATTGAGTATGCTGTCATGCAAGCAGCACCCAATGATATCGTCGTCATCGCTGGCAAAGGTCATGAGACCTATCAAGAGATCAATCATGTCCGTTATGATTTTGATGACAGTGTGGTCTTGCAACAAGCCTTACAAAAGGCTGGGCGCAGATAGGCAATGGGTTTACAGCGTCATGATTTTGAGGGTTGCGCCATCATTTGAGAGCGCTCATCAAATCATGTTGAGCGTAACAAACAGTATTTATAAAAATTAAGTAGTCATCATACAAGGTAATCATTATGACAGCCGACAACGACAATACCATTCAGTCGCAAGGTCTCTATGTCTGGCAGGTAGATAATCTGCTCGCTGCGACAGCCTCGCTGGATGGGCATTGGCAGCTAGCAGCAGAGCAAAGCAATGCAGGACAAACTGAGCTTGCCAACAACGCGGTCACCAGCAACCGTATCGCCACCGATACCCGCACGATAAAGAGCGGCGATATCTTTTTGGCGCTAAGCGGTGCCAATTTTGATGGTCATGACTATATCAATCAAGCCGCTGCCCAAGGTGCTGTCGCTGCTATCGTCTCACGTCCCATCTCGACGAGCATCCCGCAGTTGGTCGTGAGTGATACGCGTCTGGCTTTGGGGCAGCTGGCCGCTTATCGTCGTCAGCAGCATCAAGACTTGACTGTGATTGCTATCACCGGCTCAAGCGGTAAAACCACCTGCAAAGAGATGCTTGGTAGTATCTTTGGTCGTTTAGCACCAACCCTGATCACCCGTGGCAACCTAAACAACGATTTGGGCGTACCGATGATGCTGCTCGAGTTGTCCGATCATCATCGCTATGCCATCTTGGAGCTGGGCGCCAACCATATCGGCGAGATTGCTTACACGGCAGAAATCGTCCAACCGGATGTGGCTTGTATCCTCAATATTGGTACCGCGCATTTGGGTGAATTCGGTAGCCGTGAAGGTATCTGTCAAACCAAGTCGGAGATTTACCATACATTAACCGATACTCAGTTTGCTATTGTCCCTGACAAAGACGACTTTACCAATCAACTGCGCCGTATCGCCGAAAAACATACCTCACATGTGATTGGTTTTGGCAATACCGATGTCAGTGCCAGTCACTTGGATGTCGAGCCTGAGCGTAGTGAGTTCAAGCTGCATATTGGCAATCAAGTCCATGACATCAACCTACCATTGGCGGGTGAGCATAATGTCAATAACGCCTTGGCGGCGGCCGCTTGTGCGCATGCGTTAAACATCGATGTCAGTGATATCGTGATTGGTTTAGAAAACGCCCGCCCCGCCAAAGGTCGTCTCAATAGTCAGATACTGGGGATGCATCGCCTGATCGATGATACGTATAATGCCAATCCGCATTCCGTGCGTGCAGCGGCCAAGGTGCTGGCGGCGCAAACAGGCACGCAAGTGATGGTGTTGGGCGATATCGCTGAGCTGGGTGACGCGGCAGTGAGCGAGCATCAAAGCTTGGGTCGTACCATTGCCACCACTGGTATCAACGTGCTGCTGTGCGTCGGTGAGTATGCGCCGTATACCGTAGCAGGTGCGCAAGAAATCTCTGATATCAGTGCGCATGCGTTTGCGGATAAAGACAGTCTTTTGGCGTATTTACAGCCGTATTTGCAAGCGCAGCAGGCTAAGCCTTGTACCGTGCTGTTCAAAGGCTCACGTGCCATGCAAATGGAAACCCTTATCAATGCGCTAGTCGAGGAGTAGGCGGTGTTAGTTTGGTTGTTTGGCTGGCTTGGCCAGTATTATACACCGTTTTCTGCGGTTTCTTCGTTGACGCTACGCGCGTTATTAGCGGTCATTACCGCTTTAGTCTTTAGCATGATGTTTGGTGGCCGCGTCATTCGCCACTTGCGTGCGCTCAAATATGGGCAGGCCATCCGTAATGATGGACCGCAGTCGCATTTGGCCAAGACGGGCACACCGACCATGGGCGGCGTCTTGATACTCAGTGCTATCGGGGTGTCGACCTTGCTATGGGCGCGCTTAGACAATCCTTATGTGTGGATTTTGCTGGTGGTGATGGTGGTGTTTGGTGCGGTTGGCTGGGCTGATGACTGGCTAAAGATTAAGTATAAAGACCCCAAAGGCCTAATCGCTCGCAAAAAGTACTTTTGGCTGTCGATGGGCGCGTTATTTGTTGGGGTGTCGCTGTACTATATCGCCACGCTGCAGCCAGATATGGCGACCACCCGCGAGATGCAGGATTTACTACTGCCTGTCTTTAAAAACTGGATCGTTCCTTTCTCTGCGCTACCTTTTGGTATTGGGTTTATTATCTTTACCTATTTTGTGATTAATGGCGCTTCTAATGCCGTCAACTTAACCGATGGTTTGGATGGTTTGGCTATCTTGCCAGTGGTACTGGTGGCGGCAGGTTTGGGCGCGATGGCTTATGTCTCAGGTGATGTGCGTTTTGCTGACTACTTGCATGTGCCTTATATCGCTTATAACTCTGAGGTCATCATTGTCTGTGGTTCGATGATTGGGGCAGGCTTGGGCTTTTTGTGGTTTAACGCCCATCCAGCCCAAGTATTTATGGGTGATGTCGGAGCACTGGCACTGGGCGCGATGCTCGGTACCATCGCGGTCATGACTCGTCAAGAGATTGCCTTTGCCATTATGGGTGGTTTGTTTGTCGCAGAAGCGCTGTCGGTGATGCTACAGGTTGGCTCATATAAGCTGCGCAAAAAACGCGTCTTTCGTATGGCGCCGCTGCATCATCATTTTGAAGAGATTGGCTGGAAAGAAACACAAGTGGTGGCACGCTTTTGGATTATTGCCATTATCCTTGTAATCTTAGGGCTAATGACGCTAAAACTGCGCTAACTACTTTTTAACAAGCTGGTTTTTTAATAAATTGGTGCTTTAACAAGCTGGTGTTTTAGCAAACTGAGTCTTTTGGTTCAGCGCTCTGCAAAAGCCATCTCATCGTGTTTGAGGTGGCTTTTTTGGTTCTGTCTCTTATTATTAAGTGAGGGGTTTTATGCCGCAGCTGAAGCAAACTTTGCTAAAATGACGGCCATATTTGACTGATTTTGAGAAACCTGTGTCGTTATTTATTTGTCCCCTTTGCCAGTCACCCATGCAGCCTGCCGCCGATACGTGGCGCTGTGATGGCAGCTTGCATCCAAAGCAGACCAAGCACCCTTTCGATGTGGCGCGTCAAGGCTATGTCAATTTGTTACCAGTACAACAAAAAAAATCCAAAGCGCCAGGAGACAGCCAAGCCTCTATCGAAGCGCGGCAGCGGTTTTTGGCCGCAGGACATTACCAGCCATTACAGGCTTTGCTTGAGCAGCAAATGAGGCCGCTGCTCGGGCAAAGTGATACTGCCGCAAATTGGCTGGATGTCGGTTGCGGTGAGGGCTATTATACCCAAGCAATGGCGCAGATAGACGGTATAGCATCGCTGATAGCGGCTGACATCAGCAAGCCTGCCGTCTCTACTTTCGCCAAAGCAAGTAAAGCGGCAGGGCAGCTGTGGTATCAGCAGCCCAAAGAGGGCGCGACTCAGACGGCGGTATATCCACTAGTGACCAGCGCCGCCCATCTGCCGCTACGCGCCCGTAGTGTGACGGGTATCAGTAGCATCTTTAGTCCTATCTTGCCTGAGGCTTTTGCCAAAGTGTTGTGTGACACAGGCTATCTCATCATTGCCAAACCCGATAGTCAGCATCTTGCCTCGATGCGTGAGGCGTTGTTTGATAGTGTGCGCGAGCATGATTCTGATAAGTTTTTGCACGAATTAGCCCCGCACTTTACCCTGCTTGCGACGCATCACGTCAGTACCGAGCTGTCATTAGCGGCAAATGATTTGGCAGATTTGATGACCATGACCCCGTATGCTTATCGCGCCCGCGCAGAAAAACGCCAAGCATTACTGGAGCTTAGTGAGCATGCGCCATTTAATACAGAAGCCAAGTTTGTGGTGTATGTTTTGCAAAAGCATATGGGTAAATAGCGCAGTCTGTAGATGAAATGAGTCTGCCTGCATCCTTATTAGCAAAGTCAGTATTAGGGCGTATCTTCAATTCAATCTAGAGCCATTTAGCCATCTAACTGGCCATTTATAAAATAGGCCCCATGCTCGCGACGATATTGTTCCAAATTCTATAAGGCAGTGGCCAGTTTTTCACCTGCGCGCAGGTCACCTCATCTGAGTCTGCGATATACTGGTGTTGGCGTGCGACGATATCAGCGGTGAGCGCTCTATCACTAAAAACGATGTTGTTTTCATAATTTAAATCAAAACTACGTAAGTCCAAATTGGTTGAGCCAATCAGGCTGATTTCGCCATCGACGGTTAGGGTTTTGGCGTGTAGTAGGCCGGGTTTGTACTCATATATCTTTACCCCAGATTCGAGCAATTGCCAGTAGTAGCTGTGGCTGGTGGCTGCCACCACGATAGAGTCGTTGTGCTTTGGGAAAATCATCGTCACGTCTACACCACGGTAGGCGGTGGCACACAACACATTGACCAACGAGTAGTCCGGTACAAAGTAGGGCGTCGAGATAATAAGAGTGTGCTGGGCTTGGCTGATTAACGCGCCCAAAAACTGCGGCGTGGTGCCGTGACGTTGGGTCGGCCCATCGGAGAAGACTTGCGCGGCAAAGGTGTTGGTTGCTTGTATCTCAGACGTTGTCTCAGCACCGTCATCCAAGGCGGTCGCAGGCTGGGTAAAAAAAGGAAAGCTCTCAAGCGGGGTATAAGGGTTTTCGCTGAGCCAGTCACTGGCAAATAGCATCTGGTTTTGTGCCACAACTGGCCCCTCAACACGCATCATGATATCTACCCACGGCGCAAACTTGGGCTTTACCCGAAACTCAGGGTCGGCGCAGTTGCGACTGCCAGAGTAGCCAATCTTGCCATCAATCACCGTGATTTTGCGGTGATTGCGCAAGTCGATCCGACTAAACATCATTACCTTTAAGAAGTTGTTAATCGGTAATGCCACGCTAACTTGTACGCCAGCGTCTTTCATTTCTTGCCATATCTTTGAGCGCACCATCTTACGTGAGCCCATGCCATCGACCATCGCGCGGCATGTCACCCCGCGCTTTGCCGCCCGTATCAATGCTTGGGCAGTGTCGATACCCATGCCATCAATCAGCCAAATATAATACAGCACATGAATATGATCGGTCGCCGCATCAAAATCAGCAATCATGCGTCTACGCGTCTCGTTGGCATCGGCCATTAGCTCGGCGCGGTTGCCCACCGTCGTACGAAAGCCTGTGGCATTGGCAGAGTAGGCAAAGGCTGCGCGGTACCCTGGTTTGACAGCCTGTGTCAAGGCCGCCTCACTGCCCAGCACATCGGGGCGATAGGCGCTCAATCTATCGATGACTTGCTCACGCTCGCGGGCAAAGTTGCGGCCCAGATGTACCTCACCAAACATCCAGTAAACCACCACCCCCAGATAAGGCAAGATAAATAGAATGACAATCCAAGCCAGCCGAGCAGGGGCACTCAGATCATGGCGCGACAATACTCGTAAAGAGATGAGCACCAGTAAGATAAAGTGGATGGTGAGCAGGATGTCTAACAGCATAAGGCAATCCAGTGTTATTGTTTTTATTGACGTATCGCACAGTACTGACTAATTATAACGTACTGTAAAACTTTGACCGTATTGATTGGTAAAGTCATTAGGACGTGTCTGCATGTCAAAAATGGTGATAAAAATGGGACAAATTGCGGTCGAACAAAGGAAGTAGCGCCGTTATAGTTAAGTCTTTATAAAATCGATACAGCCCATATCATGAAATAGTTTAGGTAGATTATTCTCCATCCACCCTTGGCGCATAAACTTAGCCTGTGCCCATTTTTTCTCGATAGGGTTCAGATCAGGGCTGTACGGCGGCAGCCATAAAATACGATGGCCATGCCTATTGAGTAGTTTTTGAATGCGTCTACTTTTATGAAACCGAGCGTTATCCATGACAATCACGCACTTGGTTTTAAGACTTGGAATAAGTGTGAACTTACACCAATCATAAAATATATTGCTATTGATATTCTGCTCAACGTACTCAAGCGCAAATAGCATTTTTTCATAGAGAGCTCCGATGACATTCGTACGTCTCGAAGCTTGCCAGTTGTAGCTATCGATACAGGGTTTACCAATCGGTGCATAGCCATGAGAACGAATAGTTTCAGCCTCAAAGCCGCTTTCATCCATATAGACAATGGGATAGCCTTGCTGAGTAAAGCGATCAAGCCTACTCTGGAATATCGCTCTTTTTATCGGACACGCTTTTGGATGTTCCAAAGTCTTTTTTTTGACTGATACCAAGACGCTTCAAAGCATTGAAGATGCCCGTTTTACTACAGTTCAAGCGGCGAGCTCTTTCATAGTTATAATCATCTGGGTATCTTTTTATGTCTTCAATCAAGGCGTCATCAGGTATTTTAGTCGGTGCTTTATTCCTGGTTGTTTTAGGAGCTAATTTCTTCTGCCAACTGTGAATGGTGCTGGTGCTAAGTCCATAAAATAGCGCAGCTTCTCGTATGGTCATACCATCAGTGATGCTAGAAAGTACCTGTTTGCGATAGTCTATTGAATAAGTCATCGTTTATTTCATTAAATGCAATTGTTAAAAGTATTGTATCGGTTTTATTTGGATTAGACTATATCAAGGTGGAACTGGTCTAAATTTTCCTTGCGTGCTGTGCCTACGCAGACAGAGGCTGCGAAAAATTTATCCCCGTCCCACTGTGTCTTTTACTATACTGAATTCACTATAGACCAACACAAGCGACGTGATAGGTGGGTCACGTTGGGTGGGATTGGGGAAATAGTAGGTATAAAAAAAACGCTAGACGCGTTATATTTAAAGGGTTTAAGATGTACATAGGATAGTTTAGGACAAGCTAGGAAAACTAAGATTTTATAAGATTGGCGGTGAAGGAGGAAGTCTAACTTTATATACAAGTAATTGATTTAATTATAGTTATTTTATTGTAGATACATATTAGACCATCAAATAGACCAACAGCGCTACAGTATTGGAGGCAAGGCAAATAATGGGATTTTTCCCCTGATTAATTGTATCAAGATATTACTTGGCACCTCATAAATGTTGAGGCGCCATATTAAGACTAGATAAGATATATATTATAAATAAAAAAAGCTTAATCGGCAGTTAAATTACCGTAGTCAAAGCATTTTGACGCTTGAATCAAAACCCAAACAACGCGGCATTATTTTTTATCAAAATTTGCGTCACAAGCTTATCATCATTAACGATGCGCTTGAAGTTATCAAGTGCTTTATCAAAGCTTATGGTTTCATGCTGAGTATGCGGCCAGTCACTTCCCCAAAGCAGATGATCTTGTAGTCCGATTTGCTTTAATAAGGCAAAAGCGTCTACGGCATTTTGAACACCTGATTTATCAACACGATAATATCCTGATACTTTGACCCAATGCTGCTTAGGATCAAGCAGCTTTAACAATGCTTGATAATCCGGATCATTCACGCCCAATGTTGGATCAAATCGTCCAAAGTGATCTATGACCACATCTATAGGGTATTGCTGTAAATTAGGCAATAGCCGTACTAAATAAGCAGGCGGCGCATGAAGTTCAATTTGAAAGTTAACATCGGTAAGCTTTGTCAGAAGCGCTTGCCAGTCAGGTTTAGTTAAATCTGGGCAATCAAGCCCAAATAAATTTAAGCGTATTCCTACAATTCCTTGATCAGCTAAGCCCTTAAGTGTTGATAATGTCACGTCACGATCAACCACGGCAACTCCTTTTAATCGATCAGGATAAGACGCGATTGCCGATAGCATATAGCTGTTATCTGTCCCTAAAAAGCTTGGCTGGATCAATACGCCTTGGTTAAAGCCATTAGCATCTAACTGCTGGATATAGTCCTCAGCACTGGCTGTATCGCTTGGTTTATAGCGAGCATTGGTAACAAAGTCTGCCTCGTTTGAAAAAACATGAGCATGGGTGTCAATAAGCGGCATAGCACTCTCCTTTTTATCTCAATTAAAATAAAACCTGAATAATAAAGGTTGCAATAAGTCCAGCAACAATCCCAATGGGAACAGCTTTAAACAGTAGTGAGTTTAATAGCTTATCTTTATCAATATCGTTTGGTGATGACCCCAAAATCAAACTACCCCCTGATGAGAAAGGCGAGATTGAAGAGCTTTGAGCGCCAACTACGATGCAGACAAATAATAGCAGTGGGTTAAGTCCAGAGGCTGCTGCAAGTGTTGGAACAATAGGGAAAAGGGCAGGAGCAACGACGCCAAGTGTGCTTGCAAATACTGACATAATTGCGCTGATAATGAATACTAAAATTGGAATCATCCAAATTGGAACATTGGTGCTAAGCCATTCAGTTAGCTCGTCTATCACTCCAACCTTTACACCTAAACTGATTAACATACCAACGCCGCAAATCATAATAAGCGTGTTCCAAGGCACAAAACGAATAACTGTTTTTTCATCCGCTAGCTTCAAAAACAAGCTGATGATTGTGAAAAATATAGCAATAAAGCCGATATCAATTCGCGCGTTTAAAAAGCTAATCATCTCAACATTAGGAAACAGCAAGTTCAAAATAGGGACGATAAGAACGATTGCCATCATGATGAAAATGAGTACAATCGATTGTTTTTGTTTGTGGTCTAGAGGCTCAGGAAGTACTGCATCAATTGCTATTTTGTTGTGTCTGGCATTGATAAGACTGTAGCCTCCAAGTAAAACTACCGGAATCAAAAATGTCGCAGCAAAGATTCCTGATGAATATGTAAAGGCAATGTCTTGTGCCAATCCCGCAGTATCCATCAATCCTCTAAAGATAACGCCACTTTGAGACGTCATGAAGTTGGCACCCGCCAGTGCACCATAGTTAACTGCCAGTGCAGCAATAACTATGTTCATATTAGCTTTTTTACAAAGTAATAAAGTCATAGGAGCCATAAAAGCGAGAACCGTATAATAACCTGCTCCTAATCCTGAAATAATGGTGGCAACAAAGAATATTACTAAGGGCAATAGAGCAGGCACTTTACGGCATTTATATATTAGCTGATTAGCTAGCTTTTCTAGTGCGCCATTAACCAATGAAAAGTTATAGAACAAAGTGACGGCGAAGATGATGAAAAATATCTTGATAGGCCATAGAGCAATGACCTCAGAAGCCTTCATACCAAGGCCAAAACAACCGATAACGTAAGAAAATACGATAGCAAAAAAGCCAATATTAACTTTAGTGGTATAGCCTAAAAATATCGAAGCAATGATAGCGGCGAGTATGTATATTGTCATGTTCACTCCTTGACCGTGACTAAGCAATGATATAAACATATAAACATGTATATGAATATTTATACATTAGAAGTGATACTAAGAACGTTGTCAATCACTTTTTTAAAATATAGAATGAAACCAGTTCATAAAGAGTATAGACATGAGAAGAAAAATATTAGAAAGTATTGAAGGACTTAATATACCTCGGTATGAGCAAGTTCGTTGGGA
This sequence comes from Psychrobacter sp. L7, assembly GCF_002810365.1. Lineage (NCBI taxonomy): Bacteria > Pseudomonadati > Pseudomonadota > Gammaproteobacteria > Moraxellales > Moraxellaceae > Psychrobacter > Psychrobacter sp. L7. The sequence goes on along the minus strand of NZ_NEXR01000012.1, from coordinate 5,309 downwards.
GATTCAATGCTTATTGACTGAGAGTCAGTGGGACGCAGATAAGCCGTTACCTACCGAATCAGAGCTTGCGAAACGATATGAGGTTTCGGTAGGAACGGTTCGAAAAGCGGTAGAAAAGCTTGTTGAAGACGGGATTTTGCAAAAACAGCAAGGGCGAGGTACTTTCTTAAAACAACCAAATTTTGAGACATCGCTATCACGGTTTTTCAAATTTCGAGATAAAAATAGTGATTATGTCACACCGACTGGGGTAGTAAAAAAAGTAGCATTGATAAATGGTGTCTCTAAGATAAACAAAAAATTAAATCTGAAAGATCATGAACGCTTAGTGTATCTTGAGCGTATACGGGTGATAGATCACAAGATCATACTGAGTGAAAGAATTTGGCTTCCTGAAAGTCTGTTTCACCCACTAGCAGGATTGCGCATAGAAGACTTTGGTAATCTGCTATATCCTTTTTACTATGAAATTTGCAATCAGTTTGTGTCGTCAGCGGTTGAAAAGCTTACCTTTAAAAAAAACCATATCGATGCTTATTTAAGCAATGGTATTGATGAAAGCTTGGTCAAGATTTGCCGAGTTGCCAAAAATCTAAAAGGCGAGCCGATCGAGTACCGTGAATCGTTTGGTTTAGCTGATAATTTTAGTTATGAGATAACTATCAATTAGGGTGTGTATAGAATTCAAATGAGTGGCAACCAGATAAAGACACAAGCGAGCATTACCGCCGCTGCATAGCTATCTTTGAGCTTATCATATCGCGTGGCAATGCGAGGCTTTACCTAAAAATGTGCTCTTACTACTTCAGATCAAAAAAGTAGACCACCTTTAAGGGTGGTCTGTTCTGTTAACTAACTCTAAGTTATTCTTATTTTTCTACGTCCTCCGTAGTACTTATTTTATCGTATTCATCTAAACGTTTACCATTAAGCTGCCAGTGATCCAAAGCTAGCTCCATCAGCATTTTCTGTCTTTGCTCGATAGATGCTTTCGTCCACTCATTAAACTGACAGTTTAGCTTGTCTTTTAGACGATTAAGGCCAGTGTTCTTACCGATAGTATAGTTATCATTCAATAGCTTAGTGAGCACGAAGTTAGAATGGATGTATTCAGCCTGTTTCATACCAAACCAATCAGTAGATAGATCATTATAGCTATTGATAGCCTGATTGATTTGGCTTTCAAGTAAGGTCACATTACCAAGCATAAAGGTGTACTTTTCACGATCTTCATCATCAGCGAATTCTTCACTTGCGTCTATATTCTTCAACGTTTGCGGTAGAATATGCTCAATTTGCAGTCTTTGTATGTTCTCTTGGCTAAGAAGATTTAGTCCTGCTTGCGTGCATAATTCGGTATCTAAGCACCCTAAAATATAGCGCTCTCGATATTGCGGGTTATAGTCGTAATGTTTGATTTGCAAAAAGCTATATTTAAAGTCTGATAGATAGCTTCTTAGGTAAGGAACCATGGTTCCATCAATGATCTCTACGATCTCATCTATGCTACGTATCTCGCGTAGTTTAGTTGCCCAATCTGTAAAACGGCGCTCATAGCTCTTAGTTTGCATCTTGAGTGTGTTAGCGAAAAATAAAAAGCTCTCTATTTGCTGTGCAAGATAGTTGATCACCTGATCATCACAGTTCAGGTTTAACGCCATTAATAAAATAAGGTGCTGACGTGAGCGTTGTTTATTAATGTAGCCAATATTGACTACGTTGGGATACTTATTAACCCCGTCCGCGTTATTGTCGCTATTGGTTGCTTGAACCAAATAGCTATAACGTTTAGCCGCAGCGACCATTTCATTCACTAAATGCAAAGGCTCGTTTTCATAGTCTAGTTTACTCTTGCCTTCTTTTGATATGATCCACGAGTACAGGTCATCTTCTCGAATAATACCATTGTGGTAACGTGCGATCATAAAGTATCTTAAAAAACGTAGTGGCTTATCCGCTTCATCACAGTTTTGAAGATAAGTGGTAATCTGCTTCCACTTGGTTTTGATGTCCTCAAAATCATGTGAGTTCGCTTTACTAAACATCAAGTTTTTAACAAGATCCATAGCGTTGAGACCAGCACCGCGCTGGTTGATCGTCTCAAATATTTTGAGTGCACTGCCAAGGTTGTCTGACTCCATCACTACCACAGTGACGTTAGTTAAAAAGTACTGTGTGTATTCCTCAAACAGTAGCGTCTCTTGATTTACATAGTTTTGTAGGTGCTCAAAAATACGCGCGTATGCTTTTTGCATTTTTTCGATTGAATTGGTGATCTCGCCTTCGTATGTCTTTTTTTGAATTAGCGTGTCTATATATCCGTTGCTCTCATCATACTGTAGCTCAAGACGCGAGAGTGTAGATTTAGTTTTTAAATCAAATTTGAACAGCCAATTTTTTATAATGCTAAGAATACTGTTGCTCATCTCAGAAAGTTGACTATCTTTCTGGATCTCCTCTAATATATCGCGCATGGCGCACAGAGTAATTACGATAGTAGTGAGGCGCTGTTGACCATCTATAACATCGTACTTTTTATTATTTTCTACAATGATGATTGAGCCTAAAAAATAGCTCTGTTGCTCATGAGCATGTGCTTCAAACTCTTCATCAGTATCAACTAAAAACTGATAGATATGCTTGTCTGCTTCCCAGACGTATTCCCTTTGATAGTCTGGTACTACAAAATAATACTTTTCGAGGTCTGCAATACTAAAAACGTCTGCATCAATTTTCATGTTTAACCTTAACCTATGTCGTGTATTTTTAGCTGATAACTTTTTATATAGAACTTTGTTCGTTAAAAGTAGAATAGCTTATCATAAACAAAACCAGACGATATACTGCTTTTGCATAATTGACAGTGCATAATAAACAAAATCATTCATACTTAATTATTTCTAGCGCTCTTACTATGCCCAATCACTACCAAAGCCTTGTCCTAAGACTAACTCAGCAGCCAACCGAACAAGAATGGCTTGAGTTTAAGCATAATTTTCATAGTCCTGATGAGATCGGTAAGCGTATCTCTGCACTTGCCAATGGCGCGTGTTTGGCTGGCAAGAAGTTTGGCTATTTAGTTTTTGGCGTAGAGGACGGCACGCACAACATCGTTGGCACAAGCTTTAGCCCGAGGACAAAAAAAGCTAAAGGCAACGAAGACTTAGAGCATTGGCTGGTAAACCGTCTAAGCCCTAAGATTCACTTTACCATTCATGAGCTACAGATTGATGATAAAGCGGTGGTACTGTTTGAGATTCCAGCAGCTACCGATACGCCTGTCAGCTTTTTGCATGAGCCTTATATTCGTATCGGTAGTGTCACAAAGCTGCTCAAGCATTATCCTGATCAAAGCCGTAAGCTCTGGCAAAATCAAGCCGATGATTGGAGCGCTGAGATTTGTCATGAAGCAACGCTTGAAGACCTTGATCCTAAGGCCATTGCAGTTGCTAGACAAGTCTTTGCGGATAAAAACAAGCGGTTGGCTGAAGATGTTAAAGAATGGGACGACATCACTTTTTTAAATAAAGCCAAAATCACCATTCACGGTCAGATTACTAACACAGCGATTATCCTATTAGGTCGTTATGAATCCACGAGTTTTTTGAGTCCAGCGCAAGCGCATATCACTTGGATTTTAAAGGGCGTTGATGGCATTGAAAAAGACTATGAGCATTTTGAACCACCGTTTTTGTTAGTCTTAGATGAGGTGTATAACAAGATTCGTAATCTCAATTACCGCTACATGGCGTCAGGTACGCTATTTCCTGAAGAGGTGCAGCAGTACGATCCTTATATCATTCGTGAAGCGTTAAGCAATGCCATTGGTCATCAAGATTACCGCCTAGGCGGACGTATCATAATAGTTGAAAAAGAAGACTCAACGCTATTGTTTCAAAACAGCGGTGCGTTTATTCCTAAGACCATTGAAAATGTACTACTGCAAGATGCGCCTGAAGCGAGTTACCGCAATCCGTTTTTGGTCAATGCCATGGTCAATCTAAATATGATGGACACCATCGGTAGCGGCATCAAAAAAATGTATCAGATTCAGTCTAAGCGCTTTTTTCCATTGCCAGATTATGACTTATCCCGTGAAAGAGTAGGCGTGAAGTTCACAGGCAAAGTGCTTGATCAAGAATACGCCAAGCAGTTAGCGACCGTTGATAATCTCACACTGCACGACATCATAGCGCTGGATAAAGTACAAAAAGGGCAGTCAATCACTGAAGAGGAAGCCGACGCGTTACGCAAAAAGTCATTGATAGAAGGGCGTAAAAACAGCTATATCATTGCCGCTGATGTTGCTAAGCACACTGAGCAGCAGGCAGAGTATATGCAAATGCGCGGCTTAGATGACATGCATTATCAAAGCTTGATTATAGAATACCTCAAGACGTTTGAGCGAGGCAGACTAGCTGACTTTGATAAAATGCTGGCTAACAAGTTACCGCAAGTGCTAGATGATAAACAGCGTAAGAACAAGGTGCGTAACCTGTTGCAGAAAATGCGCCGTGATGGATTAGTCGTTTCTGAGGGTTGGTCTTGGACTCTTGCAAATAGCTAAGGATAGCTAAAAACAGCTAAGAATAGCTAAACCTAGCTATGTTTAGCTTATTGGACGACCTATATGAATTATAGTAGTGGATTTTAATTTGCTTTCTATGTAATGTGTTTAAATATAAACTATTAGACCTCTTGCAAAAGTAGTTGTAAGACACAACGTATATTATTGAACTCTACTTACTTAATAGATATGCCAAACATAGATAAGCTACTCAAACAAAGTGACGCTGGTTTTAAACGCTATACAGGCATTCATAAAGCCACCTTTTATGACATGCTTGAGGCCATGCAAGAGCATGAAGCATCTAAGACCAAATCAGGCAGACCAAGTGTGCTCAGTCTTAAGGAGCAGATACTACTAGCCCTGACTTATTGGCGTGAATACCGCACGCTTTATCATATCAGTATGGACTTTGGTATTCATGAGTCTTCTGCTAGCCGTATCATTCGTAAAGTAGAAGACGTACTTATCGATTCAGGTAAGTTTGAATTGCCTAAAAAGTTGCCTAGTCGTGTCGATGAGGACATCAATTGGTCAGTCGTCATTGTCGATGCCACCGAAACCCCTATTGAGCGTCCAAAAAAAACCAAAGAGACTACTACAGCGGTAAGAAAAAACAACACACCTTAAAAGCGCAGGTTATCGTTCATTGGCAAACTGGTTTGATACTTGATGTGCAAACCTGTAAAGGGTCAATCCACGATTTTAAGCTGTATAAAGATACTTGTCCTGATTGGTTACC
>NZ_NEXR01000002.1:0-234727 GCF_002810365.1 Psychrobacter sp. L7 | reverse complement strand
AACCATATGGTCTTCTTCACTGCTTAAAGTGCTTTACAACCAAAAGGCCTTCTTCACACACGCGGCATGGCTGGATCAGGGTTGCCCCCATTGTCCAATATTCCCCACTGCTGCCTCCCGTAGGAGTCCGGGCCGTGTCTCAGTCCCGGTGTGGCTGATCATCCTCTCAGACCAGCTACAGATCGTCGCCATGGTAGGCCTTTACCCCACCATCTAGCTAATCCGACTTAGGCTCATCTAATAGCGAGAGCAGTAAACTGCCCCCTTTCTCCCGTAGGWCGTATGCGGTATTAATTCGAGTTTCCCCGAGCTATCCCCCACTACTAGGTAGATTCCTAAGTGTTACTCACCCGTCCGCCGCTCGACGCCTGGTAGCAAGCTACCATCGTTTCCGCTCGACTTGCATGTGTTAAGCCTGCCGCCAGCGTTCAATCTGAGCCATGATCAAACTCTTCAGTTTAATCTTGCTATGAAGCTCTTTAAAGAAGCTTCTAAACTTGGCTCATTTATTCTAGCAAATCGCTTAAAATTATGTTCGTAATGAATTAACTTTGAGTTTTTCTGCTGAGTAAATGATAATTTTTATAGTTAGARYTRACTCCGAAAAGAAGTCAAAACCAACTTTATTTTTTAGCATTCTAAATCAGCAAAAATCCACACAAGTTGTTCTTTAGTTGTGCTTTTAAATAGTGTCTTATACTGTCGTCCAGTAGTAAGATATTTCGCTTACTTATAGTAAGTAAGGCTAAATAGCGCTAAACCTTAKTGGTTTATCCTATCTAGCGAGCCGACTATCATATCATAACGATTTGGTTTGTCAAGCTTTTTTATCTAATTTGTTTCTCAAGGTTCGCTGCGTTGTTACTATGTAATTTACCCTAGTAATGCTTAGCTCGTCCTGATGAGGTGCGTATTATAGACGCTTTATTTGGTAAGTCAAGAACTAATTTAGTTTATTTTAAATCAGTTGGTTAGACTTGGATTTTAAGATGATGAATCATTCTTTAAATGAGTCATTCTTTAATCCGCCTTCCCTTTCGACTGGGTGGCATTATACGCGTATTTGGGTGGGGGTCAAGGGGGAACTGATAAATAATTCGCACTCTTTAATTGTATCTCCGATGACTCTTTCTAACTAATTGTTATTACTATTAATATCTATTCATCATTATTTTTGTTTATCTCAGTCTATATCCTTGGGCTTAGCATCGTGCTTAAAAATATAAAAAGGGGATCTACCTATCGGTAAATCCCTAGATACAAAGCTTAAAGGCAGCTCTAACTTTTTGCTTTTGCTTTAATCGTCGTAAAAATGCCCGATAACGCATAGAGAATGCCAATGGCTAAGATTCCAACAGGAATGTCATAGAGGACGATGCTCATGATCAACACTCCAATAATAAGTACCACAAATGGGACTTTCTTTTTATCAAACTCTTTAAAGCTATAGTATTTGACATTGCTGACCATCAGCAGACCACAGATAACAACCCACACCGCAAACAAGAGTATAATAGCGGTATCATACTGTCCGACCCACTCATTATGATCGACCGCGACCATGACAGCGGACGTGACCAATATAGCCGCCAATGGACTGGCCAAACCGACAAAGTATTTTTTATCAACTTCGCCTATCTGTACATTAAACCTCGCTAGACGAAAAGCGGCGCAAGCGGTAAAAACAAAAGCACAGCCAATACCAATGCGGCCTAGCGGCTGCAACGCAAAACTATATACTAAAATAGCAGGCGCAACCCCAAAGGCCAGCATATCTGCTAGAGAGTCATACTGCTCGCCAAAGGGACTTTGCGCATTGAGCATACGTGCGACGCGGCCATCAGCCCCATCTAAAATCCCCGACAAAAATATAGCCAGAGAGGCTTTGTAAAACGATCCTTGGGTACTGGCCAAAATCGAATAAAAGCCAGACAACAACGACAAGGTGGTAATCAAATTGGGGGCCAAATAGACACCGCGGCTAACCACCGGCTGACCCTCTGCAACTTCTGTCTCAATCACCTCAAACGTTAAGCCATCGTAATTATCATTATCCGCCATGCGAATATTGAACTCATGCTCATCAACAAAAGGCGGCTGAGTTGCGGCATTATCATTTAGACTATGGTGAGATGGTTGCTCAGTCGTCATAACGGTATCCTTATTCGCCAACTAGCCAGCGGACATTGGTGGCACTATCAGGTGTCAGCTCTGGCGCATCAGCGACTTTTAAAGCAGGCTGCAAAAAGCGCAAGATCTCACGGGCATGACTATCAAATTGCCATGGCGGATTGATGACGAGTAAACCTGTGCCATTGAGACCCACGGCGACATCATTTGGATAGATATTTAGCTCACAGACCAGCTGACGTCTCATCTCGGTACGCTTCAGCTTTTTGTAAAACAGCTCAACGGCTTCGATGTTTTTGATCGGGAACCACAGTGCATATGTGCCTTGTGGCCATTTATTATAGGCGGCGACGAGTAAATTGATCAGACGGGTAAAGTCTTTATGCTCTTGCTCATAGGGAGGATCGAGAAAAATAAGACCGCGGCGCTCGGCTGGCGGAATCACAGCGGTGACGCCTTCAAACGCATCACGATGATGAATGCCAATGGGCAGTTTGTACAATTGGTAGTTGAGCGCGTCATACTCGCTAGCTTTGGCCTCAAACGCTTCGCCGCGTACGCCAGTGTCTGGGTTTTTTTCGATATGATGGGCGATCCACCATGGCGAACCCGGGTAAACTTTATTATCATAAGTGGCTTTGGCTTGCTTGATGCCTGCCAGATAGTCTTTGACAGCCGCTGGGGCTTGTGCCATTTTGGTGTCATCAAGCTTTAACAATGCTTTGATGCCACCCTCGGCTTCACCAGTTTTGCGCGCTTCTTCACTGCTGAGTGAATAAAGACCGCGACCACCGTAAGCGTCGAGCGCATAAAAGGGTTTGTTTTTTTGGCTCAGCTGATTAAGCAGTTGTACCAATAAAATGTGTTTTACCACATCAGCAAAGTTACCAGCATGGTAGGCGTGTTTATAGTTCATAATCTCAAAAGTTTAAAGTAAGAAAAATTGCATCTATGGTAGCATAGGCAGCGTAAAAGATAATGTGGTTTTGGTAAATGCTCTTAATAAAAGGGCCTTGAATGCCAGCTGATTGATAATAACGAGGTGAGATGACTAAGATTATTAGCAACCTAAATGTGACAAAGCTGGTGGTCGATCATCCAATAGGTCCTGACAATCCGCCGCGATTCACCCCATACAGCCCTAATTGCGCTGACATAGACGATAAGTCATTGAGCCAAGATGCCTTGCAGATGTCAGACTTTGAGGTGTGCTGGGCTGATAAACTGACCGATAAACAGCTCGATCAGCTCGTCGATGATGGTTGGATAGTAATCGATGAGGTGTTTACGCATACGGCGTTACTGGCGTTGCAGGCAGAGAGTGGGTTTGTCCAATACCGAGACGCCGAGCTAACGGCTGGTGTTCGCATCAGTGACATACGCGGTGATCGCATCCGCTGGATCACAAAAAACTTTTTTGCTGGATTTTATTACTTGCAGTCCATCAACGCGCTAGCGGCTTTGTTCAATCAAAGCTTGTTTGCAGGTATTCGCCATAGTGAAGCACACTATGCCTGCTATCCGGCAGGCTTTGGTTATCAATGGCACAGCGACAATCCTGCAGGCCGCGATGAGCGTGTTATCTCAGCGGTTTTTTATCTTAATGATGAATGGACAGCCAGCGATGGCGGCGCGTTAGAAATCATTGATAAACACGGCAGCCATCACAGTGTCATGCCTGTTGCCAATCGACTGGTCATATTTGATAGCGATCTGCAACATCAAGTACAAATCGCTCATCGGCAACGCTACTCTATCGCAACATGGATGCGCCGAGATGGTTTGGTGCCATTTATTGAAGATAGTATGTAAAACGTATAAATCTATCATAAGCCGCTACGGCTTGTGCCATGGTTGAATGTGCAACACGCCCTAGTCTTTAATCCAAAATCTTATCCTCTCACTTTATAATAAAAAGGTTTTTTCATGTCTGACGCTCACAATCAAAACATGACTCATCAGCAGCAAACACTGGACTTAAGCATCGCTTTACTTGAGCGCCCTTCCGTCACTCCAGATGATGATGGCTGTCAAGATATTTTGTCGTCTCGCCTAGCGAAAGCAGGCTTTGACTGCGAGTTTATGTACTTTGGTAATAAAGAGCAGAGCGGCGAGCATGCGGAAGTCAAAAACCTCTGGGCACGCCGTGGTACAGCCGACCCTGTGATTTGTTTTGCTGGCCATACCGATGTTGTACCGACGGGCGACGAGAAAAACTGGACCTACCCGCCCTTTACCCCAACCATAAAAGACGGCTTTCTTTGGGCGCGCGGTGCAGCGGATATGAAAACGGGCATTGCAGCCTTTACCATCGCCGCCGAGCGTTTCGTCGCGAGTCACCCTGAACACAATGGCTCGATTGCCTTTTTAATCACTTCAGATGAAGAAGGCCCCTCTATCAATGGCACGGTGAAAGTCATTGAAACCTTAGAGGCCCGTCAAGAAAAAATAACTTACTGCCTCGTTGGTGAGCCGTCAAGTACTGATACGCTAGGCGATATCATCAAAAACGGACGCCGCGGCTCGTTGGGTGCGGTGTTGACGGTCACTGGCAAACAAGGTCACGTCGCTTATCCGCATCTGGCCTGTAACCCTATCCATGCAGCGATGGCGGCGCTCAGCGAGCTGACATCAGCAACTTGGGACAACGGCAACGACTACTTCCCGCCCACGACCTTACAAGTCTCAAATATCAATGGTGGTACGGGCGCAACCAACGTCATCCCCGAAACCTTAGAGGTCGTCTTTAACTTTCGCTTCTCGACCGAAACCAGTGAAGAAGAACTCAAAGCAAAAACACATGCTATCTTTGATAAGCATTTTGCTGATAGCAAAGCCAGTTATGATATCCAATGGAAATTATCCGGTCAGCCGTTTTTGACCCCTGAAGGAAAACTGGTTTCAGCCTGTCAAAATGCGATCAAGTCAGTCACAGGTACAGACACGACGCTATCGACATCAGGCGGTACATCCGATGGACGCTTTATCGCACCCACTGGTGCGCAAGTGGTCGAGCTTGGTGTCCGTAACGCTACCATTCATCAGGTCGATGAAAAAGTAGAAGTGGATGACTTGGGCAAATTGGCGCAGATATATGAAGGGATTTTGGAAAATTTGTTATTAGAGTAACTGTGTAGATAAAACCGAAAAGTAAAAAAGCGCGAGTCTTAGATGACTGGCGCTTTTTTATGGGCGGCTTTGGCTCAAAACTCATTTAAGTTGTTAGCTAGGGCGTGTCTTCAATTCAATCGACAACCCTCTAAATGGGCTAAAAATGGTTAAATCTGGCCAAACGGTGTCAAATAGCTGACTAATATCTCAATATTATCTGCGCTATTTTCCTTGTTTGACGGCGATTTATCTCATTTTTATCGCCATTTTTAAAATAAGGACACGCCCTAGTTACGGCTTTATTTAATACCTATATAAAGGTCGACTTGGCCGTACTCTAAATTCCCATCGATATAGTGCTCAAAGTCTACATCAAAGTTGCGAGTGTGTTCACAGTTTGGATCGTTAAAGTACTCCCATGCCTTTTCCCATGCATTCATTACCGTATTTGGCATATTGCCTGTTTCAGAGAAAACCAAATACTTGCCTGCAGGAATGTTTACCGCGACCAAGCCGCCTGCAGGATTAGGCGCGTTTGAGGCCTCAGGTTCACCCGTCACCTCCCAACTGGCCACCACATCAAAAGCGCCGACCAAATCATCGCTCTCATAATTGTGGTAAACGCCATAAATATCTTCACCTTCAGGCAAGTCGCCCATGTGATTTTGATAAAACTTTTGCCATAAGCGGCCCAGTTTCGCCGTTTCATGGCTAATTTCAGCGTGATTGGTGGTACGAATGCTAATACCATTACAAGCTATCGCTTCGGCTAACTCTTTAATTTGAGACGTCATGATGCTGCCTGCCCTGTTGTTCTCTGTTATTGTTATTGGATGTACTGTTAAAGAAGAAAATCGCCTTAATCGGCTTCATCGATCCAATTCATTTGAATGGCTTCTAAAATACCTTCGTTTGAGCGCTGCGGATCATCATCAAAGCCTTCAAGCTCAGTCACCCAGCGGTGCAAATCAGTAAAACGAATGTACTGCGGGTCGACCTCTGGAAACTTCTCATAAAGCTCAATGGCGATATCGAGGCTGTCTGTCCATTTTAGTTTTTGCGGGGTCATGGTGGCTCCTTAGCTTGTGTCAGTTAAAAATATTACGTTGAGTGGTGCAATCGCTTGTCAGTTCTTTTGTCGATTTAGCAGCCTACATCGTACCAAACTTCGGCAGCCGATTATAGCCATGTTGTTTCACCAAACTGTCTTACGGTCAGCTAGTGAACAGTTGGCGCAGACTTTATCGCTACTTGATGCGCATTCCATGAGTCGATGACGTCATTGGTCTGCTCGCCGAGCATATCCAATACCGCCGGCGCGCACTTACCTTTTTTATCGGTCAAGACAAACTTCGTCATCCCAATACCCATCAGTTGATGTTTGACAAAAAACCGCGTTTCAAAATACACATATTTTTTATCCCAACCGACAAGCACGCTATTTACTGTCATTTTATTAAGAAATTTAATTTCTTTAAGATAGACCATCTCTTGCATAGCAATAATCCAGCCAAGATTTTTCATCCCCTTTTGATGACAGCAAGTCATCAGCCATTTGGTGATGTTTAATTCTATAAAGGACAAATAACGATAATTGGGCAGATGATCGCGAAACCCCATATCGTGCGGCAAGACACGGTACTGACGTACTATCGGTGTGGCCAACATCTCGGCGCTCAGACGCTGTTTTACTGACTGTTTATCACGCTGCTGTTTTAGCAAACTGATCATAATAAAAAAACGTATCAACATGTTCATAAATGACTCTCTTAATTCTGATTTTGTATAAAGTCTAACTGAATAGAAAGATGGCTTACCTTAACGCAAAAAAGCCACCTAAGTGACTTTTTTATTTAAGAAAATATACTCAAAAATTATGCTGAAAAGCTGATTTTAGCGATTAATGACCGCCGCCATTGATACTACGAACCATCTCTTCGACCATCTTTTTAGCATCGCCAAAGATCATCATGGTTTTGTCCATATAGAAGAGGCTGTTATCAAGACCTGCATAGCCGGTGCTCATCGAACGCTTGATGACCATTACCGTTTGCGCTTTGTTGGCTTCTAAAATGGGCATACCAAAGATAGGAGATGTCGGATCGTCTTTTGCTGACGGGTTGACGACGTCGTTGGCACCGATGACCAAGACCACATCGGTACTGGCAAAGTCGGAATTAATCTCATCCATCTCTAGGATATCGTCATAAGGCACGTCGGCCTCTGCCAATAGTACGTTCATGTGCCCTGGCATACGACCAGCAACAGGATGAATGGCAAAGCGAACGTTGACACCTTCGTCTTTTAATAGCTCGTACAATTCTTTTACCGCGTTTTGCGCGCGGCCTTGTGCCATACCGTAACCTGGTACGATGACCACATTGCTGGCATTGGACATAAGGAACCCTGCGTCTTCTGCTGAGCCTGCTTTATATGTTTTTGGTGCGCCATCATCATCGCCTGCAGCGGCCGCTGACGTGCCCATACCACCAAATAAAACGTTTAGTAGAGAGCGGTTCATGGCTTTACACATGATATAAGATAAAATCGCACCTGAGGAACCGACGAGCGAACCTGCGATAATGAGCATCGAGTTGCCCAGCGTAAAGCCAATACCTGCTGCCGCCCAACCTGAAAATGAGTTCAGTAGCGACACGACCACTGGCATATCACCGCCGCCGATGGGCGCAATCCACATCCAGCCAAAAATCACTGCAATCACTGCCATCGCATAAAACGCGGGCAAGGAATCCGTGACAAAATACACTCCGCCAAACCCAATCATCGCTATAAATAGCAAGGCTTGAACAGGTTTTACCCAGCCGCCCGTGACTGTTTTTGCCCAGCTTTTTGCCGCAAGCTTACCAAAAGCAAAGACAGAGGCAGAAAAAGTAATCGCACCGATAAAGCACCCGATAAATAGCTCAACACGGGCAACCGCGCCATGCTGCTGCTCGGTATGCAGTACCGTGGCAAGCGCAATCGCCACCGCTGCCAAACCGACAAATGAGTGCATCAACGCCACCGTTTCTGGCATTTGCGTCATCGCGACGGTTTTTGCTTTCCACATGCCGACGATGGCACCTAAGATCATCGCACCGATGATTAACCACAGTACAGGGCCTTCTGCTAAGAAAAAGGTGGTGATAACAGCAATTGCCATCGCTGCCATACCAAAGCGGTTGCCACGAATCGCTGTCTTTGGACTCGACAATCCGCGTAACGTTAAAATAAAGAGGATAGCGCCGACTAAATAAAACCAATCTGCATTGGTGGCAATAAATTGGGTTAAATCGCTCATGCATCACCTCCATTTTCAGATGTTGCTACTGGCGTTTTTTTTGCTTTGGGCTTAAACATCGCGAGCATACGTTCAGTCACCGCAAAACCACCAAAGATATTGATACTGGCCAAAAATACCGCAAAAGCACCAAGCAAACTGGTCGGGGTAAACATCGAGCCGTCGATATGGACGGTCTGTAGCATCGCACCGACGATCACGATACTTGATAAGGCGTTGGTCACCGCCATCAATGGCGTATGTAGCGCTGGGGTCACACCCCAAACGACGTAATATCCAACAAAGATAGCGAGTACAAATACGGTAAAAATCGCGACAAATGGTGTGCTACTCATGGCTGCACCGGCAGGCGCTGCCGCTAAAATGGTGGCAATCATCTTATCCTCCTAAAAATTTATTCGTGTCTGGCAAATGCATGGCGATCAGCAAGGGCTAGCGTTTGGTCAAGCGCACTTGGTTGTCGTGGGTCACTGCCAGTGCACCCTGAATCTCATCTTCCATATCTAAGTTCAGTGCCAGTTTGTTTGCTGACGCGTCATCTGTAGCAGCTGGTGCAATTAAGGTGGTGATAAAGTTGACAAGGTTATTGGCATACAAGTCTGAAGACTGCGCCGCTAGCTGTGATGGAATATTGGCCGCGCCAACGATACGCACGCCATTGTCTGTGGTGACAGTCTCATTTGGCGCACTGCCCTCGACGTTGCCGCCTGTGCCAGCTGCCATATCGATCAGCACCGAGCCGGCTTTCATCTTAGCAAGGGTTGCTTGATGGACTAAGCGCGGAGCTTGGCGACCAGGGATTTGTGCTGTGGTAATGACAATATCGGCATTGCTTAATGCTTTGTCGACGACTGCAGCTTGGTCTTTGATATATTGTTCTGATGGCGTCCACGCATAGCCGCCCGTTGCTTTGGCTTTTTGTGCTTCATCGTCACTCATCGGCACATCCAGCCACTTACCGCCCAGTGACTCCACCTGCTCTTTTGCGGCAGGGCGCAGATCACTGGCTTCTACCACCGCGCCCAAACGCTTGGCTGTCGCGATGGCTTGTAACCCTGCAACACCGACACCCAAGATCACCACTTTAGCGGGTTTTACTGTCCCTGCCGAGGTCATAAACATCGGAAATGGGCGCGAGTATTCATTGGCGGCCAGCAGCACTGCTTTGTAGCCTGCAAGGTTGGCTTGTGACGACAGCACATCCATGTTTTGGGCACGTGACAGTGTGCGCGGTAATAGCTCCATCGCAAAGGCCGTAACGCCTTTAGCAGCATAAGTGTCTAGCTGCGTATTGCGGTAAGGGTCTAGCATCCCGACGACGATTTGGCCTGCGCTCAAATGCTCTGTCACTTCGGTGGGCAAGTCGTGAATGGTGGTAATAATTTGAGACTGGGCAATCACCTCGGCGCTGCTGCTGGCAATGTCGGCTCCTGCCGCCTGATACAGCGCATCAGCATAGTAGGCTGCCTGCCCTGCACCTGACTGGATGACGACCTCAAACCCAAGCTTACGCAGTTTTTTGACCGCGTCTGGGGTTAGCGCGACACGGCTCTCGCTTGCGATATCTGCACTGATTACACCGATTTTCATACCGTCTCCTTACTTACGTCTAATGACTTTATTTACGTCTCAATGACTACCTTTAATACCCTCAACGCACATTTAAAAAGCACAGGGGACAAAAAAACCTTTGGTCGTTGTTGGTTCAAGATGTTGACCAAAGGCTATCAATTTAATAAATGATGACTACATCACCATCATGTCTTTTTATTATAGAGACATCATCCGCCAACTTTCATTGCCTAATGGTGACCAACAAGTAAAATTAAAAGTTAGGCATTTACACCATCTGGATAACTTTTATTGTTATATTAAAAACTTTTATTTTTCTACGAAAGCTAACCCCTTGCTAAATATAGCCTACTGGTCATCTTAACCACCTTTCAAATGTTTACTTTCTTGTCAATTAAGCAGCAAAATCCCTCCAACCATGACGTCAAATCACGTTAAAATTGCATATAAGGTATAATCAGAGCACTTGACACCGCGATGGATAAGTCATTGACTTCACAGAATAAGGATTAGCCATGTATTTTTTACTCTCACCTGCCAAGTCTTTAAACGAGACAGACGACATCCCTGTCAACCTAGGCAACTACTATAGCCAGCCTGAGCTGATTGACCATGCGCAGGCATTAATGAAAATACTTAAGACAAAAGAGCCGGTTGATTTGCAAGCGCTGATGAGCATCTCTGACGATTTGGCGCAGCTCAATGCAGCGCGCAACCAGCAGTGGCAATGGGATAATGACAAACCTTTTACCACCGAAAACGCCAAGCCTGCCGCTTATCTATTTGATGGCGATGTTTATACGGGTCTGGATATGTATGGTATGGACAAGGACACTGCCATCTACGTCAATGAGCATTTGGGTATTTTGTCGGGGCTGTATGGCGTATTGAAACCACTAGATTTGATTCAGCCGTATCGCTTAGAGATGGGCACTAAGCTGAAAAATGAGCGCGGAGATAACTTATACGAGTTTTGGGGCGAGGAAGTGACTGATGTTATCAATGCACGCATGGCTGATAGCGAAGACAAGGTATTGATAAACCTGGCCTCCAATGAGTATTTTAAATCGGTCAAGAAAAGGGCCCTAAAAGCAGAAATCATCACACCACGATTTGAAGATGAGAAAAATGGCAACTATAAAGTGATTAGCTTTTATGCCAAAAAAGCCCGTGGATTGATGGTGAAATATGCTGCTGACAATAAATTGACCAAGGCTGAGCAATTAAAGCAGTTTGACTTGGCAGGATATTATTATGTCGATGAGCTGTCTGATGATAAAACGTGGACGTTTCGACGTAATGAGGCAGATGCGTAATCTTTTAGCCAAAACATACTTATCTTGCATAAAAAAACCCCCGATAAGCTCAGCCTATCGGGGGTTTTATTTGGACTAGATTTTACAGGTACGTGATGTTATTCATACTTTCAGCGAAAATCGATTTATCAAGGAAGACGAGCGGAAATAGCACCTATTGTACATTGAGCGCGTCTGACAAAAAGAAATCGCTTTGTAGCAGAAGTAAAATTACATCATGCCGCCCATTCCACCCATACCGCCCATTCCACCCATACCGCCCATTCCACCAGCAGCGCCGCCCATAGCAGCCATTGGGTCATCACCTTCTGGTAGATCAGTAATCATCGCTTCAGTCGTGAGCATCAGACCGGCAACAGAGGCTGCGTTTTCTAATGCTGAGCGTGATACTTTGGCAGGGTCAAGGATACCCATCTCTAGCATATCGCCATACTCGCCACTCGCAGCGTTATAGCCATAGTTACCGCTACCGCCTTTCACCTCATTGACGACCACTGACGCTTCTTCACCTGAGTTGGTGACGATTTGACGAAGTGGTGCTTCCATCGCGCGGCGTAGGATGTTGATACCTGCGTTTTGGTCGTCGTTGTCGCCAGTTAAGTCAGACAAGGCATTCATCGCACGGACTAATGCAACACCGCCACCAGGGACGACGCCTTCTTCAACCGCAGCGCGAGTCGCATGTAGCGCATCATCAACACGGTCTTTTTTCTCTTTCATTTCGGTTTCAGTTGCTGCGCCGACTTTGATAACTGCTACGCCGCCTGCTAGTTTGGCCACACGCTCTTGTAGCTTTTCTTTGTCGTAGTCAGAGGTAGACTCTGCGATCTGACGGTTGATAGATTCAACACGGTTTTCGATGTCGGCTTTGTTACCAGCACCATCGACGATGACGGTGTTTTCTTTACCAACAGTGACTTTTTTCGCAGTACCCAATTGCTCTAGGGTCGCCGTCTCAAGGCTCAGGCCAATCTCTTCAGAGATGACTGTACCACCAGTGAGCGTTGCGATATCTTCTAGCATGGCTTTACGACGATCGCCGAAACCTGGTGCTTTAACGGCACAAGTTTTTAGGCCGCCACGCATGTTGTTAACCACTAGCGTAGCCAATGCTTCGTTTTCTACGTCTTCAGCAATGATTAGCAATGGCTTGCTTTGCTGCATGACTTGCTCAAGTAGTGGCACGATTTCACGGATGTTGCTGATTTTTTTGTCAACCAATAAGATATATGGGTTTTCAAATTCAGCAGTTAGGCTGTCTTGCTTGTTGGCAAAGTATGGGCTGATATAACCACGGTCAAACTGCATACCTTCGACCACTTCTAGGGTATCTTCAAAGCTTGAACCTTCTTCAACCGTGATCACGCCTTGCTTACCGACTTTTTCCATCGCTTGCGAGATCAGCTCACCGATTTTGGTGTCTGAGTTGGCAGAGATAGAGCCTACTTGGGCGATTGCTTTGTGATCATCAGCTGGGGTAGATAGGTTATGAATCTCTTTAACCGCTTCGCGTACCGCTTTGTCGATACCGCGCTTTAGATCCATTGGGTTCATGCCAGCAGCGACAGACTTCATGCCTTCTTGCAAGATCGACTGAGCCAATACGGTCGCCGTCGTGGTACCGTCACCAGCGACATCGTTGGTGCGGCTCGCGACTTCACGAACCAACTGCGCGCCCATGTTTTCAAATTTGTTTTCAAGCTCGATCTCTTTGGCAACCGACACACCGTCTTTGGTGATGGTTGGTGCGCCAAAAGACTTATCGATCACCACGTTGCGACCTTTAGGGCCTAGCGTGACTTTTACGGCGTTTGCCAAAACGTTGACACCGTCCATCATTTGTTTACGAGCATCAATACCGAATTTTACATCTTTTGCCATGTTAATTTACTCCATTATTATAAATATAAAAATACATTTAAATGAGTCGATAGTGTATTGACCAGCTTGACGTTTTAAATGAGCGTCATTAAATATAGGTCATTTAAAACGCCTATGGTCAAAGATATGCTGAGTACTCAATCATACTCAAAAGGACTAGCCTTCTAGCACACCCAATACATCAGACTCTTTCATAATAAGTAGTTCTTCGCCGTCAACTTTCACAGTTTGACCAGCATATTGACCGAACAAGACTTTGTCGCCAGCTTTTACATCTAACGCGCGAATGTCACCATTGTCACGAATCTGACCATTGCCTGTTGCCAACACTTCACCTTGTGATGGTTTTTCTTGTGCCGAACCAGGTAGTAAGATACCACCAGCAGTCTTTTGCTCTTCTTCTACGCGGCGAACGACGATACGGTCATGTAAAGGACGAATGTTCATCGATATGACTCCAAAAGTTGGTTATAACGTTAAAGGGTTTATTTGAATTAATGGTCTCAAGACCAGTATCTATAAGAAATGCGACCAAAAAGTGACATCTTATAGATAAGCTTTGAGCTTGTATCAAAAAGTGGGGGCAGGGGGAGTTTGGTTCAAGTGTAAAAACCAAAAATTTACAAGAATTTTTTATCCTGTTCGTATATCAGCTATCAGGCAGCCTTATTGGGCAACTTTGTAGGCAGCGCTGTGCTTTACTGGTTTTACAGCAAGTTACGTACAGATAGGGCGACCGCGTGGCTAGCAACATTGGCTACAAGAGGCAAACGTCACTTGTGAGCGCCTGCCTTGAAAGTGTAACAGAGTATGACCATCATAGTCTCTGAGATCATAATAATAGCAATAATTTACCACTGCTCAAGCAGTTTTAAACAGACAGTTTTAAACAGACAGTGATAAACAGAATGTATTAAGGACTATCCATGAGCTTTATATCTAAATCTAACATTAACAACCCCGCCCGCAGCAAATCGACAGTATTGTCCGCCTTCACCACAGGTGTGAGCATTGCTGCTATTGGAGCCTTGAGTATGACCGCACCCACCCTCGCTAGCGCCAAAACCGTCCAGCCCTCTAGTGCCAATTATAGCTTTACGGTAGAAGACAAATACAAAGGTACTGCCACCCGTACGCTAGGCAAATCGGGCAATACTTGGAAGTATAATGTCAAAGCACGGGTGGCAGGTGTTGCCAATGCGTCGCAAAGCAGTACCTTTACCATCAAAGGTAACAACGTCATTCCAACGCAGGCCAGCACCACTTATAAACTGCTGGGTCTTGGCCGTACGCACAAGCTAAGCTTTAACCCAAGCAGCAAAAAAGTCACCAGTACTTATAAAGGCAAAACCATGACCATGGATATGGCGCAGCAAGCCTTTGATGACTTAAGTCTTGAGGTGCAAATTCGTCAAGATTTACTAAACGGTAAGTTCTCTGGTAACTACTACATGGCCAAAAAAGACAAGGTAGAAAAAACGCCATTTAAAAAATCGGGCAATACCAAAATCACGGTACCAGCCGGTACCTTTGATACTGTCCGTGTTGACCGTATTCATGACGACAATGACCGCTCAACCAGTTTTTGGTTAGCGCCAAGCTTGGATTATCTGCCCGTAAAAGTCAGTCAGATTAACGATGGTAAAAAGATGGATCTAGAGCTGACTAAGGTCAATTAAGTTTCAGCTTATCGCTCACTTGACGTTGAGCGAGCCTTATAAAAAAAGCGGTACTCTACATGAGAGTGCCGCTTTTTGTTATCCAATCTTTTTGTTATCTAAGATTTTTTATGCCAACAGCAGAGGTAAAAACCAATCTAGCGAGAGCGCGGCTTCTTGACGACATTATTCATCGACGGCAGGCGTTTTAGTAAAATAAACAGCCAAACATTGATGGCAAACAACAATACAAAATCAAACAGATATACCGCTATTTCCGCCCAGCTGCTGCCATACGCGCGAGTAAACAGCACCACTCCACTTGCGCCCAAATATACTAGAGTAAACATACTACCGACCAGTAACGCATAAGGCGAGCGCCCGCGCACGATCCATGGCGTCAGTATAAAAGCTGGCAAAAGCCATAGTGCTTGCCATGCGATACCGCCCACAATATCAGGGTGACTGGCATTAAACACATTGATTAAGATGGGCAACCCAAGCAGTCTATACACCAACCAAATCAGCCACGTCATCATCAAGCGCTGACGCATGGGCGTAATAGGTTTTTGCGGTGTGGCCGCGCGCCCAGACTCTACAGTTGGCGCGTTGCTATGGGTGTCGCTATCAGAGTGGTTGGTAGCCATTAGAGATACAGGTTTCCTCATTCACAGCAGCGACGATTGGGGGCTACTGACAGTATAGTAGAAGATAAAAGATAGTAGAAGACAAAAGCCGTTTATCGTTGCCAATTGGCCTGTGCCAATGCACGGGCACTAATCGCCAAACGCCGACCTTGAGCGATACCTAACTCGCGCTCATCATCATTTACAGGTTGGTCATGTAATGCACCGCTCACGTGACTGGCACCATAAGGCGTCCCGCCGCGATGCGTCCGATTTAGTGCAGGTTCAGCATACGGTACCCCAACGATGATCATACCGTGATGCATCAATGGCAACATCATCGTGAGCAATGTGGACTCTTGGCCGCCATGCATCGAGCCTGTCGCCGTAAATACTGAGGCAGGTTTGTTTTGTAGATTGCCCGCCAGCCAGAGCGTGACCGTATTGTCCCAAAAGTACTTCATGGGTGCGGCCATATTGCCAAAGTGCGTGGGGCTACCGAGTGCAAGGCCGCTACAATCTTTGAGATCGTCCATGGTGCAATACAGATCGCCCTCATCAGGAATCGCAGGTTTGCTGGCCGTAGTCTCAGGCGCGACGGTCGGTACTGTACGGATGCGCGCTGTCATCCCAGCTTCTTCGATACCTTGAGCGATGGCGTATGCTAATGTCTTCGTAGTGCCATAATTTGAAT
This sequence comes from Psychrobacter sp. L7, assembly GCF_002810365.1. Lineage (NCBI taxonomy): Bacteria > Pseudomonadati > Pseudomonadota > Gammaproteobacteria > Moraxellales > Moraxellaceae > Psychrobacter > Psychrobacter sp. L7. The sequence goes on along the minus strand of NZ_NEXR01000002.1, from coordinate 218,438 downwards.
AATAAAGCACCAAAACGTAAGGGTTGGCCTGACTCATTAACCGTCCTTCCTCATAAAATCATTGATATTATTATCTATGTGTCATTATTTACCGATCAATAACGATATCGCCCGCGATAGGCGATGCGATGATGTGCTCATTATGCCCCAGTCATTCACCGACATGCAAACCAGCTGACGACTATTTTACGATCACCTACTCCAGCTACGGCTACGTGATGCCTTATCAAAGAACAACTGTGCATTTTGACACAATTAAACGGCAGATGATAACGACGCATCTTTGTTACACTATTGTCTCTCTACTTCTTGCTAAACGGTCACTATGGAAAACTTAAGCAAAAGACTCCCATTTTTACATCAGCGCTGGTTCCAGTTTTTACGGTTTTTGACGCGGCACTTTTTTGAAGACAACTGCCAACAAAAAGCTGCCTCCCTTACGTATACTACCATGCTGTCGATCGTGCCTGTATTGACCGTTTTGCTCATGATATTGTCCTCTGTACCGGCACTGGCATCCGTCAGAGCGCAGATATACGAGGTAATTTATAGCAACTTATTGCCGCAATCGAGCATGCAAGTCAGTGAGTATATCAATAGCTTCGCTGAAAAATCATCGAACCTTACCATCATCGGCGCCATGGTGCTGTTTTTTACCACCATCATGACCTTGACCACCATTGAGCGTGCTTTTAATCAAATCTGGCGGGTGGAGAGCCGCTCAGGTGGTATAAAGAGTCTGCTGCGCTATTGGACGATTGTCACCTTGGGGCCTATGGTGCTGGGTACGGCGTTTATCGCTTCGAGCACGGTACAAAGCTTGAGTTTTTTAAATCGCCAAATAGCAGGCTACGGTATTGATTGGGGGTTTTGGGTACAAGTGGTGTCGGTTGGTATTACCATGGCCGGCTTTATAGGGATGTATTGGTTTATTCCCAAAGCCCGTGTGCCCGCAAAAAATGCAGCCATCGCTGGGGTCTTTGTGACGATTATCTTTGAGCTGATGAAGCATCTGTTTGGCACAGTGATGGCAAACTTTACCAGCTATGAGGCCATTTACGGAGCCTTTGCCGCCTTGCCTATCTTTTTGTTATGGATATACCTGTCTTGGAATTTGATTTTGTTAGGCGTTGAGATCAGCTATACCTTGACGATTTTTGAGACCGAAGAAGTCTACCCGCGCCATCCACTGCTTAGCTTACTCGACATGTTAAACCTTGTGTACACCCATCATCTAAAAGGCGAAGCGGTCAGTGAGCAAGCCCTGCGCAATGTGTTGGGCCGCAAAGAGCTACCCAAATGGTACACCTATATCAACTACCTCCAAGACAGCAACCTCATCACCATGACCGAAGATGAGGACTATGTACTCAAAAAAGACTTGAGCAAGATGACATTGTGGGATTTTTATCGCACTCTGCCCTACCCTTTGCCGATCAAAGACGAGCTCGATGAGATAAGAGTAGAAGAGCAAAAGCTATGGCTCAGCCTCCTAGTGGATCGATTTGAGCATACGGAAGCCTATGCCAAGCAGCAGCTAGACTTGCCGTTGAATGTTATCTTTACCAACGCCGAACCGCGCAAAAACCCTGATGACAAAGGCACGAATAAAAACACCCAACATCCTTTATTTAAAAAACCTGAATTTAGAAAAACATCGCAAGCCGCTCCTAAAAGCTTAGCTCGACAGTCAACTGATACAACAGCGACCCCGCACTTTGATCCAGCCGCTTATGACAAGGACAGTGAGGTTGAATGTGATGCACATGATAATGAAATCATTATTCCTATAGACCCAAAAACGGCGCCGTCTCCACAAACCAGCAGATGGGGACACAAAAGCACAATCATTACCGAAGCGGACAACCCTAAACACGGCTCTAGCAATAAAAATTAGTTTGCTAAAATAAGCTCCTATAGTCGATACACTCTAAAAATGTCATAGCGCTACTGGGATGAATTTTGCGCAGCCTCTGGGAACGCAGCACGCAAGTAAAATTTATACCAGTGGCGCGTTTAAATCCATAACAGTTTTACATTCAGCTAACTATATAATAGGGGCTTATTTTTACTAAATTTTTCATCGTTATTATTTATATGATAAGGTAATAAATAGTCAAAAGATTACTCCAGCGTTACGCTTAAATTTATCACCATTTTATTTTGAACCGGCTATAAGGCGTAGACGCAGCACGCAAGGACAATGAATCCCTGTAGGACGATACCTGTTTTAAAATAGATTCACTATATACGATCTCGTCAGTCATTTTTGGAGCGCGAACATTGGACAAACATCCTGAAAATGGCTTTTTTAAGCGACTACTCTTATTTTCAGTGCAGAGAATGAAGGCGTTTTCGCAGCTTTGGTCGTTACAGACATTGGCTGACCTGCCCGATCGTTTAAGAAACTTGTGGCAGGAGTTGATCGGCTCTTATTGGTTTATTCCGACTGCTTGCGTCATCGCCGGCATCTTACTGGCGCCAGTATTGGTGACGATAGATCAGCACTTTGACCGCGAGACCGTTCGAGAGATTACCTTTGCTTTTACGGGTGATGACGATGCGGCGCGCGCCATCATGACCTCGATTGCTGGCGCTGTATTGGGCGTTGCTGGTACGACGTTCTCAATTACCATCGCCGTCCTTTCGATGGCCTCCTCCCAGTTTGGCCCACGGTTATTACGCAACTTTTTGACAGACACACCAAACCAGTTTGTCTTAGGGGCGTTTATTGGTACCTTTAGCTATAGCTTGTTGGTACTCAAGTCGATTCATAAGTATGATGTGGCCTTTGGCGTACCGCAACTGGCGGTGACCTTTGGGATTATCATGGCGATCATCTGTGCGCTGTTATTGGTCTATTTTGTCCAGCATATGGTCCACTCTATTCAGGCCTCGCACGTCATTCAAAACGCCAGCAACGATGCCATTAATAATATTCACTCCTGGTATGGTGATTATTGTGATATTCAGCATCAGCGCGATGTCGAGCAGCACGATGTCGAGCAGTTTCGCCAGTGGCAGGCAACGCCGATTTATCCTCCGCAATCCGGCTACCTGCAGCACATTTATTTGGAGTCATTAATCATCCTGACTCAAGAGTATGGCGGTGTGGTGCATCTACAGAGTAACCTCGGTGATTATGTCACTGACAAAAACGTCATTGGGCATTTTTATCAACGTCCGACAGACCATCCCAATAATCGGCAAAAAACCGCAACGCCGCAGTTGGCCGTGGTGCCACGTGCCCCTGATGGTATGTTTTGGCAGCGCTTTGCCGGTTGTATTCGTATCGAGCAGCGACTGGCACACTCCAATGATATTGCCTATAGTCTGGGGCAGATGACCGAGATTGCGGTGCGCGCCCTCTCACCTGGTATCAATGACCCAAAAACAGCCGTCAACTGCGTACAATCGCTCACCAGTTGCCTGAGCATTATGATGCGTCGTCAGCCGCCTAGCCCCTATCATTTTTATGTACCTGCCGAGCACCGTGACAAACCGCCGTATACCGCCATACCAAAACAAGTGGTGGCGCAGCAGCGCGTGGCTATCTTGGCCGTGGTGACTTATACGCCCAAAATATCAGAATTCATCAATACCTCACTTGGAGAGATTCGGCGTTATGCCGCAGCTGATGCCATGGTCCTAAAGGCGCTGTGTCAAGCGATGGTCAATCTCAACTATGCCTGTATCAATCAAGCACAGCAGCAGACCTTGCTGCATGAGCTACAGCTAATTGAGCGCGCAGGAGAAGAAAACCTAAGCTACCAAGAGCTTATCGATGACCTAAGCGCGATGTGTCAGCAAGCCAAAGCCTTTATTATTGATAAAAACTCGCAGCACCAACACTTTCACTATGTCAGTGACTTTGCCGCCAGCATTCGCCAAAGTCTACAGGCGCACACTAAATAATTTGTACTGATTACTTTTACTACTTATCACTCATAAGAGACTTGTTTTATGGCATCTGCAACCAGCCTGACCATACTTGAAATCAGCGCTATCTTTTTATCGATTACTGCCCTGCTGACCTATGTCAATCATCGCTTTATCGGTCTGCCCACGACCATTGGAGTCATGGTCATCTCGATTGTCCTATCTATCGGTGCGATTTTTTTGGGGTTTTTGGGGTTCGACCAGCTCATTGATTATGAAGTGAGCTTACTAGAGCAGCTAGATTTTACCGAGGTGCTATTGGACGGTATGCTCTCGATGCTTTTATTTGCAGGGGCGCTGCATGTCAATATCAGTGACTTAAAACGCTATCGACTGCCCATTGGTATTCTCGCCTGCGTGGGTACCCTAGTCTCAGCCTTGCTAATCGCCACTGCGCTCTATCTTATGTTGCCCTTCTTTGGATTTGGCTTGCCGTTTCTTTGGTGTTTGTTGTTTGGCGCTTTAATCTCGCCGACCGACCCTATCGCGGTGATGGGCATCTTATCATCCGCTGGCGCCCCAAAAAGCTTAGAGACCGTCATCGCAGGCGAGTCGTTGTTTAATGATGGTATCGGCGTCGTTATTTTTGTCCTGCTACTTGGTATTTTATCCAGCGGCGATATCCCAACAGCCAACTATGTGGCCCATACCTTGGCCGTTGAGGCAGGCGGCGGCATTGTGTTTGGTCTGGTGCTCGGGGCGATTTTGTATTATATGCTAAAGAGCATTGATAGTTATCAAGAAGAGGTGCTATTGACGCTGGCGGGGGTGATCGGTGGCTATGCGCTGGCCAGTCATTGGCATCTCTCAGGGCCACTGGCCATGGTCATGATGGGACTGATGGTCGGTAATCGCGGACGAGCACTGGCGATGAGTGATAAAACACGACACTATATCGATCTATTTTGGGAGCTGATCGATGAGATTCTCAATGCGATTTTATTTGTCTTAATTGGACTTGAGGTGGTGATGATTGCATATTCTGGCAATTTATTTATCGCTGCAGGTTTGACGATTGTTATTGCCTTGCTTGCCCGTTTTATCGTTGTCGGTATGACCACAAAGACCCTTCAGCGGCAGCTTGACTTGCCAACTGGAGCGTGGAAAGTACTGACATGGGGCGGACTGCGCGGCGGCATCTCGGTGGCACTGGTGCTGCAGCTACCAACGGGCGCAGAGCGTGACATTTTACTGGCGCTCACGTATGCGGTAGTCATCTTCTCTATCTTGGTACAAGGCTTGAGCGTTGGTAAGGTCGCAAAAAGCATTGCGCCTGATAAGCAGGCCACCACGCTATAATTCGCTTAAAAGTCGCTTGTCCCTCTATCATCATCATAAAAAAAGACCAGCATAAGCATTTATTGCTATGCTGGTCTACTGTACAGTCAATCCGATATAAAAACGATACCTTGAGAGGAAAAGTTGTTTTTCGTAGCCTCTGTCGGCGTAGGCACAGCACCCAAGAAAAACAACGTTTCATTGAGCGACTTGATAGACATGTATCTGTTTTACTTGGACTCGACTATGTTTGACGGTACTACTGAGTTGATGGGCTAAATAAAATCGTTATATCAACCCCTTTCGTTTCATATTGCGATAAACCACAAACACGATAACGATATTTGAGATCAGTATCGCAAGCTTAAACCAATCAAACGGGCGGGCTAGCAAATAGTAAATTTCGATAGGTATAAATATGCCATAGCCCAGCACACCAAACCAATACGCCCATGTCTTATCTTGCCACAAGCCATACGCCTCCAAAAAACGCAAGCTGGCGTACGCAACGATCAGTAGCAAAAACATCGGCCAGTTTTTACTGGCCTGCTGGGCAATACGCACCGCACTTTCGATCTGCGGCGCTAGCAGCTGACCGAAGCTTTGCTGCCAAGCGTCATTTGCATGGCTTAGCCAGTACTCAAGGCTTGTATGCCATGACCATAACGCCCCAGCGCCAAGAATAGCCCCCGTCCCTTTGACCACCTCATAGATGGCCACTGCTTTGATAGATTCACTGGCGGTGCTCGCCGGCTTGTGTGATCGGTAGGGCGCATGAGAAGAGCCATCCTCGACAGATGGCGGCAAACGATCATCTGATCGAGGCAGATTAGCCAAAGAAAGTCTCCACGACGCGGCCTTGCAACTGCTGGTTAAAGAATGGCGTGTTTTTGCCGTTTGAGAGCATGGACTCCTTGGTGACTTGCCATTTTAGCGCAGGATCGACCAATACCGCGCCACCGATGTGCTCATATTGCTCACTGATGCCTGCGATTTTGGCAGGATTGAGACAGATTTTATCTACCAGTTGCTCGAGCGTTAAGACCTCGTCATGTACCAGCTGACAAGCCAGCGCCATAAAGGTATCAAAGTTTGAGATACCAGGGGTGCTCTCAGCAAACGGGGCTTTTTTGGCGGTGCTATTGAGTGGCTCATGATGGCTACAGATGGCATCGATGGTCCCGTCTTTTAGGCCACGGCGGATGGCTTGCTGGTCGGTATTACTACGCAGCGGCGGCAGCACATACGCCTGGGCGTTAAAACCTTCCAAATTATCATCAGTCAAATACAGCTGATGCATGGCCACATCACACGTGACAGGCAAGCCCTTATCTTTCGCCCAGCGCATCAGCTCAATCGAAGACTTGCAAGACAGCTGGCTAAAGTGGGCGGCAATGCCTGTTTCTTCCACCATCAGCAGCTGCGTAGACAAAGCGACTGTCTCAGCGATCCACGGGATACCTTGTAAGCCATGATAAGATGCAATATAGCCCTCATGCGCCACCCCTTCTCCCGCCAGACTTGGCTCATTGGGATAAAAGAATACCTTCATACCAAACGTGGCCGCGTACTCAAGCGTACGTAGCAGCACCAGATCATTGCTAAAGGGTCTGCGCGCATTAGAAACCGCGATGCAGCCGCCTTTCTTTAAGCCAGCGATGTTAGAGGGGCGCTCACCTTCTAGACCTGCCGTCAATGCGCCTAAAATATGCAAATGAATGCCGCCATCGCTCAGCGCACGCTCGCGTAGGCCTTTTAATAATGAGCCGTTTTCTAAAATGGGGGTCGTGTCGGGCGGAATGACCACATGCAAAAACCCATTGCCACGCGCCGCCGACCCTTCTGACTGTAAGGTGCCATGCTGCTGCTGACCTGGCTCGCGCAAACGCGCGCACAGGTCGACCAATGGTGGGAGCAGCCACATCTCGCGCCCCGCCTCTAAGCTTGCGAGCTTGTCATAGACGGTGCTTGGTAATGATTGTTTGATGGCAGCCGGCAGGTGGTCAAATATCGGCGCATCTGTATTGATTGTAGTAGACATGAGCGTTATTACCGTATCGATAAAATGAAAATAAAAAAGAGTAAAATAATCGTTTGGGCTTATAAGCAAGACGCCTGATGGGCGCGCTGACCTTCCATGGCCAATGCCAACACCGCCATACGAATCGCAATACCATTATTCACCTGCTTTAAGATGACCGACTGAGCGCCATCAGCCACACTTGAGGCAATCTCTACTCCGCGGTTCATCGGCCCTGGGTGCATGACGAGGGCATCAGGCTTGGCCAATGCCACCCTCTCTGGGGTAATGCCATAATGTTTGTAATACTCGCTAGATGACGCCAGTAGCGGCGAGCCAATACGCTCATTTTGAATTCTCAAGCCCATGATGACATCACAATCACTGACGCACGCATTCATGTCTTCATAGACCTTGACACCATACCGCTCAATACCTTTGGGCAGTAGGGTACGCGGCGCGCAGACACGAATGTCTTTTACGCCTAAGGTCTGCAGCGCACTGATATCCGAGCGAGCTACCCGAGAGTGTTTGATATCACCAATAATGGCTACTGATAGCGCCTCAAACGGCCGCGGTGCTTCGCGGTGAATCGTCAACATATCGAGCATACCTTGAGTCGGATGCGCATGCCAGCCATCCCCACCATTGATGATAGCAATATCAGGCGTCACCTCTGTCGCCATAAAGTGCGCTGCACCCGAGGCCGAATGACGCACCACAAAGATATCCGCCGTCATGGCTTGCAGATTCCACAACGTATCGCGTAGGCTCTCGCCTTTTTTGGTACTAGAACGTTCAATATCGATATTGAGCACATTGGCACCAAGGCGTTTTTCGGCTACTTCAAAGGTCGTACGGGTACGCGTCGATGGTTCAAAAAACAAGTTCATCACCGTATAGCCTTCAAGCTCAGGACGGTTAATCAGTTGCCCATTTTCATCAAAAAAAGTCTCTGCTTTGGCGATGATTGCTTGCAGCTGAGCCTTATTAAGTCCCTCTACGCCCAAAAAGTGACGAATACTACTGTCTGCATTGAGCTGCGGACGACTCAATGAGCTATTGAGCCTTTGATGAATGGTATTTGGATCAAACTTGGCATAATCAGTGGGTGAGACCGACTGCGTTAAGGGATTATCGATAGAGTTTGGCATAAGGGCACGTCTTTATTGTGAGTTGATATGAGGCTATATGAGGGACTGTATAAGATACGACCATAATACACAGCCCGTCAGTCTTTATTGGCTTTTATTCGATCATTTGGTGCTGGCATGGGCAGACACGGGGACTTTTTAGCGCTTATTTGCTACAATTTACCCTAATGACACAAGCGTCTTATCGGTGAGATATCTTGTCGCCTTTAGGACGCCGCCGAGTCAAACCATAAATCATTAACAATGCACATAGTGTAGCTGATTTTGTGGTCAGGACAAAGACGCGCTATCAGCTATTTCAAAATTTGCTTAGCCGTTGAGCGATGGCCACGACATCTTTTTATCATGATCCGTTTTTTATTTTATCTCTTTATATAACTTATCAGGAAGCCTTATGAGCACCTTAGCAAATTATCTAGACGCGCATGCTAAAGACCCTGCGCTTAGCAACGTAATCACCACCGTGACGGAGGTGGGCAAGACCATCTCTGGGCTGCTCAAAAAAGGCGCGCTCGCCGATATCTTGGGCGAAGCGGGCAATCAGAACGTCCAAGGCGAAGAGCAAAAAAAGCTAGACGTGCTGGCCAATGACTTACTGCTGGACGCCTTAGCAAAAAACACTCACTGCGCAGGCGTCGCCTCAGAAGAGTTAGATGATGCCACCCCTGCCAATGCAGATGGTAGCTTATTGGTGTTGTTTGACCCGCTCGATGGCTCATCAAACATCGACATCAACATGGCGGTTGGCACCATTTTTTCTATCTTACCGTATGAGCGCCAAGGGCAAACCAGCGAAAACAGTGACTTTTTGCAAGCGGGCAATCAGCAGCTGGCAGCCGGTTACTTGCTATATGGCACCTCTACGGTGCTGGCACTGACCATCGCTGATAATGTGGTTATGTTTAGCCTAGACCCAGACAGTGGCGACTATATTCTTATCAATGACCATGTGCAAATCGCCGCCGATACCAGCGAATATGCTATTAATGCTTCCAATTATCGCTACTGGCTGGCGCCAATGCAGCAATATATCGATGAGCTTATCGCGGGCAAAACGGGCGTACGCGGCCGTGATTTTAATACGCGCTGGGTCGCTGCAATGGTCGGTGATGTTCATCGCATTTTATGCCGCGGTGGTCTCTTTACTTATCCGTTCGACACCAAACACCCCAACAAGGCAGGTAAGCTGCGTTTGATGTATGAGGCCAATCCGATGAGCTTGCTGATTGAGCGGGCAGGCGGCGCGGCGACAGATGCCATCAACCGTATTTTGGATATCGAGCCGATCGACATTCACCAACGTGTGCCGGTGGTATTAGGCAGCAAAAATGAAGTCAACTATGTCAAAGACTTGCACGTACAGCGCGCTCACTCATAAGCTTGACCCATCGGTTTATCGCAGTCAGGATAAAGATTATGTTGTTTAATCGCGCCTTATCCTGATTGCTCCACTTATATTTTTCTCTAAGCGATCTATTATGGTAGCAAACCCCACCGAGCTGATTACCTCAGATAAGAATAACACCGTCAAGCTGGTCAAAGGTTTGTTGACGCAAGCCCGCCAGCGCAAAAAACACAGCCAAACCGTGCTCGAAGGCGTACATTTAATTGACGCCGCCTTGCGTAGTGATTATCCATTTGCCCAAATCCTGCTGGCTGAATCAGCACATACGCATCCTGAGGTTGGGCAACTATTGACGCGCCTACCAAGTCATACGCCGATCACAACGCTATCAGACTCGCTGTACGAGAGTATTCGTAGTCTCGGTACGGGTATCGATATCATGGCGCTGATTACCATACCCACGCCCAGCTTACCGATGCTTGCAGAAGATTGTTTGATCCTCAATGACGTACAAGATAGCGGCAATGTGGGCACCTTGCTACGCACAGCGGCGGCGGTTGGTATCCCTCATGTTTTATGCACCAGCGCGACGGCGCAGGCTTGGTCGCCTAAGACCTTGCGAGCAGGTATGGGCGCACAGTTTGCCCTACATATCTATGAAGGCTTGAGTATTCAAGACATTTTAGATCATGTGCAAGCGCCGTTATTTGCCACCAGCTCCCACACTGATACGCTTATTTATCAGCACGATTTAACCCAGCCTATCGCTTGGATTATGGGTCATGAGGGTCAAGGGGTGTCTGCCGAGCTGATGCAATGCGCCACGCCCATTGCCCTACCACAGCCCAATGGTCAAGAAAGCCTCAACGTCGCCATCGCAGGCTCACTATGCCTATATGAGACATTACGTCAACGGAAATACGCTACCCTTTAGTGCACCTGTCTTTGTGCTAAAACGCGTGTCTTAACTTTCGAGATACGCATAAAAAGGACTGATAACGCAGTGGGTTATCAGTCCTTTTTCGTTGAAGTCACAAAACCGAAAAACCTTTTTTTTTAAAGCCTTCTGCATAGCTGTTTGGTGCATTGAAATTGGTAAAGCTGATACTAATGGATTTATCCAACCCTTCCACGCAGTGCCACCATCCAATCGGAATAAACAACGCATCGCCTGCCGCAATCGTCACCTCAACAGGCGTGACATGCTGCATTAGCGGGTGAGTTTTTAGATTCACATTAGGAAAATCCACTTCACTATAGACATGCAAATCGTTGTACATCCACGGCACCTGCCACGCTGGAATCAAGGTGACTTTTTTGCGGCCGTAGATTTGCACCAGCATGTTATTGGTCAAATCATGGTGTAACGGCGTAAATGTGCCTTTTGGTCCCATCCAAAAATACGTGCTAAAGGCTGGATCATCAGCCAAAAGCTGGCGATAGCCGTCTCCAAAATCCCCAATATCGGCAAATACAGGCCTAATGGCATCGACATTTTGCTGTGTATTGTTGGCAGTCATATAATAATTGTTGCTTTCGCCATCATTTTCTATCATATCGACAAACTCAGACATGCGCATCGATTTGCGGTATTTATCAGAATGACGTTCAAACAACGCATCACTTTCGCGGTCAAACTGTACTTGAATCTCAGCCGCGCCCAAGACCTCAGCAAAGTATTGCGGGCTCCATTTTTTGAGCGCTGGCCAATGCTCGATGCCGTTTTGGAGCACGACGGGTTTGTGCTTACTGTAGTAGTTTTTAATAAACACCTCAAAAGCCGGCGTATCGATGACCTCAAGCTGCTGATTGTAGCCAGGATCTAACCGCGCGAGGTGGTCACAAGTCGCAAGTAGCCATTCACGTTTTTTGAGGGTCTGAGCGGTTTTTGCCGCTGCTCGTAGATAAGGGCTTTTGCTCGCGGTTTGTATCTCTAGCGCAATCTCAGCGCTGCTAAACCCTTGTTGCGCCAGCGTCTTAGCTATACCCGCCTTACTCGTTCCTGCAAGCAAATTGCTAGCGACCCACTCTTTCCAATTATTTGGCAGCTTGCGTATGGTCTGCTTGCTCTCATTCGCTGCCAGCTCTGGCTCGTCGCTTAACGCAGCTTTGATCTGAGCATCAGAAAAGCGATGGTTTTTTAGGGTGTCGATGATAGCGTCTGTCTGTACGCCGCGCATGATATTGGTCATCACCCACTCTTGCCACTCTTGGGGCAAAGCTGTTGCCGTATTTAGTACTGCACTCATTGGTATCTCCTAATCCTTTAGATGACTCATTCCTTGATTGATACTTTGGTTTTATAAAGCCTTTGCTTTATCTTTATAAAGCCATTGATAGACAGCGTCATCACTGCTATCGTTACCTCTCAGCCGTATAACATAGCATGTTATCAGCCAATCATCACGACATTATCGTCTTTTGCGGTTGTGATAAAACACTCATAAAAAAGCCTCCGGTCCAATAAACCGAAGGCCTTTAACTTACCATTAACTATGTGTAGGCACTGACAAGTGCTTAGTCATATAAGCTTAGATTTTGCTGGTTAGCTCAGGAAGCGCTTCAAACAAATCTGCTTCTAAGAAGTAGTCAGCAACGCTAGCGATTGGGGCTTCTGGGTCATTGTTGATCGCCACGATGACTTTAGAGTCTTTCATACCGGCCAAATGCTGAATCGCACCTGAGATACCAGCTGCGATATATAGCTGCGGCGCAACGATTTTACCGGTTTGACCGACCTGCATATCATTTGGTACATAGCCTGCATCCACAGCGGCACGTGATGCGCCAACCGCAGCGCCTAGCTTGTCAGCTAATGGCTCGATGTATTTGGTGAAGTTCTCACCGTTTGCCAATGCACGGCCACCAGAGACAACGATACTCGCTGACGTCAGCTCAGGACGGTCAGATTGTGCCATCTCTTCGTTGACAAAACTGGCTTTACCCGTCTCTTGCACACTGTCCATAGTCTCAACCGTCGCCGAGCCGCCTTCAGCAGCTACTGGATCAAACGCTGTGGTACGAACCGTAACGACCACTTTATCTTCTGACGTTTTAACGGTAGCGGTCGCGTTACCAGCATAGATAGGACGCTCAAAGGTTTGCGCATCTACGACTGCTGAGACTTCAGAGAGCATGCTCACATCTAGCAATGCGGCAACACGTGGCATAAAGTTTTTGCCAGTGGTGGTCGCTGCAGCAACGATATGGCTATAATCGCCGGCTACATCAGCAACCAATAGAGCCACATTACCCGCTAGTTGGTGCTCATATGCTGCGTTGTCTGCCAATAATACTTTGGTCACGCCTTCAGCTTTTGCTGCTTCATCAGCGACTGCTTGCGCGCCGCTACCTGCGACCAATACATGAACGTCATCGCCCATTTGTTTTGCTGCTGCGATGGTGTTTAAAGTTGCCTTTTTTAGACTGGCATTGTCATGTTCTGCATATACCAAAATTGCCATTGTTTTAATCCTTTATTTATTCGTATCATCAATTCATGAAGGGGTTTGTGTACAACGTGGTCTATATGGCCCTATGACTTATCTTTATAGACGCAGCTTTATAGGCGTAGCCTTGTACACAATGTGCCGCCGCGAAGTATCCAATCATTAAGATATTAGATTACTTTTGCTTCATTTTTTAGCTTATCGACCAACTCATCAACAGAACCCACTGTGATACCAGCTTTGCGTTCAGCAGGTGGTACGACTTTGATAATCTCTTGCTTAGATGCCATATCTACACCAAAATCAGCTGGCGTTTTTTCATCAAGCGGTTTTTTCTTCGCTTTCATGATGTTTGGCAATTTGGCATAACGTGGCTCATTCAAGCGCAAGTCAGTGGTGATGACTGCTGGCAAATCAAGCGCAACTGTCTGTAAGCCGCCATCGATTTCGCGAGTGACGTTTACTTTATCGCCTTCGACTTTTACTTCTGATGCAAAGGTGCCCTGACCGATGCCCATCAATGCCGCGAGCATCTGACCTGTTTGGTTGTTGTCATCATCGATCGCTTGTTTACCCAAAAGAATGATATCGGTGCTTTCGCTTTCGGCGATATTTTTTAGGATTTTAGCGACTTGTAGAGGGTATGGCTTGTCGTCAGTCAATACTAAAACACCGCGATCTGCGCCCAGTGCCAAGGCCGCACGAATCTGCTCTTGTGACTCTTTAGGACCAATAGAGGCAACAATAATCTCGTCAATGACGCCAGCTTCTTTTAGACGAACTGCTTCTTCTACTGCAATCTCATCAAAAGGGTTGATTGACATCTTGGTGTTTGATAAATCAACGCCAGAGTTATCAGCTTTTACACGAACTTTTACGTTGTAATCAATGACACGCTTGACCGCTACTAATGCTTTCATACGTTCCTCGTTTATTAATGTTATGAATTAAAAAATTGCCAGTTAAGAACCAAAGGTTCATGGTTATTCAAACTGTCGTTCAAAATACTACTCAAGGTTTATACTGCGTCAATAGATAGTAGTTAATTAAGAGAGATGAAACAATACCAAAACGCATATTTGTCGCATATTTCTTATTAATAAAATCCACTAAGGCTAAGCCCGCCGCTATTATCAGACCTACGTATCTTGCGTGAGCACAGGCCTAAGGTCAAGACAACGCCGTGAATAATGCGTCATAAATTTGTCACCATTCTATAATAAATAGTTTATAAACGCACAATTCCCTCCTGATGTCCTCTTCCTTTTTTTGAACCCAAGCTTTATTCTTCACTCCGTTATAGCATTGCTAGCATACAGCTTGCTTAAGGCTTTGTTATGACTTCTTACCCTACCAGTGTTTGGCGCGCCATAGCTCATCAAAGCAGCCTGAGCTTAGCTTGACTCATGGTGGCTCGGTCTCATCAACAGCTCGCTGTCACGTATGTCATCAAACAACGCCCAGTCAGGCGGGACGTCATTGTTTTTGATGACGCTCATGTCTCCTGTCGTCTCCATAATCACCGCAAACACTTCTGTCTTGGACTTTAGGCCATTTTTGCGCAGCACTTCTTGTACATCACTGGTGCTTAAATTTGCCTCGGCCAAATTGTCTGCAAAATACTCGCCGTGAGCCATCAATATAATGGCTTTATTGTCAATCAACGATTTGAGTGGTTTGACCTTTCGCCTGATCATAGAAATCAGCCCTTGCATGACAAATAACACCGCCACAGCAAATAGACCCTGCATCAATGATGGCGAATCAGACAACACCGTAGAGGCTAAAATACTACCGATAGCAACCGTCATGGCAAAGTCGTGACTAGATATTTTTGAAAAACTGCGCAGCCCCATCAAGCGAGTAAAAAGCATCAAGCCCACATAAAACCCTGCAGCAGATAAAGATATGCCCACCAGCTGCTGCCAATCAATCGAAAACCATGTCTGCCACTTCATAAATCAACCTTATATCGCTATTCTCAATCAATCCTATATCGCAAATAACCGAAAAACAAACCCCACAAAAAAAGCAACCTGATAAGAGGTTGCTTTTTTTTAAAGTCTAAACAGTATTTTTATTGTTTTTATAAACAAAAATTTTATGCATATCGTCACTCTAACTGTCATCGAGCGTACTGAACATCAGTGTGCCCAAACAGCAAAGAGATTATAGTGCTTCGATTTGCTCAGCTTGTGGACCTTTTTTGCCCTCACCTAAGATGAACGACACTTTTTGGCCTTCGGCTAGAGTTTTGAAACCGTTACCTTGGATAGCGCTGTAGTGAGCGAATACGTCTTGTCCGCCGTTGTCTTGAGCGATAAAACCAAAACCTTTAGCTTCATTAAACCACTTTACAGTGCCTTCAACTTTATCTGACATAAATTTTCCTAACTCTTTAACTGTTGGCGAGACTGGTGTCGTCACCGATTAATTGATATATACCCAAATGACTTTTGTTGCAGCGGACTGGCAAAAACCACCAAGCCCCTGTTAAATAAAGCAAAGTTATTGCTTTAAATCCTCTGAGTACAAGCCGATTATAACAGCTTTTCCTAACGGCAACAGCTTAAATTGATGATTTTTGTAAATAGTCATGAGGAATAAAAACCAATGATCATCGGCAGCACTGATACAACATAATTATTTGATAATAAAGGAATTATCAATAAAAACATCAACTGCTTTCGTTATGATTGACGTTACTTTTATTTGGCCATCCTTTTATTCTTCTATTCATCCTTCTAACGAGATGACTAAATAGCGACCTACCCCTGCGATATCAGGAGCCATGGCGCACTTAGTACCAATAGACAAAGCGCAAAAAATATCAATGAAAACGACTGGCTATAAGCGATGTATTTGGCTGGAACCACTAGATCCTGCGGTGAGTCTGGAATGCCCTTACGTTTGAGCAGGCGTGTGCCATAGACCCAGCCAAAGGTGGTATAGATACCATAGGCCGCTGGGACGGTAATGGCCAGTGGCGTTAGGTCTATGGCATAGAGCATGACGACAGAGACAAAAAACCACGATGTATCCAATAATGAGCTGATCTGAAAAAACTTTGATTTGGGCAGTTTGCCGTCTGTTTTTTTGAGCATCTCCCCTTCTATCCAAATCAAGACTGCTACCACAGCGCTCAGAGTAATGTAAACGAATTGCGGCGTTAGCCAGTCAGGATAAGATATTTGCACAACAGACAACCTGTATTCTAGAAAAAAGAAGCACTTTGCGACAATAAGACAAAGATAAAAAAACAAAATACTGATGGCGGCAACCATCAACAAAAAATACGTGGCAGCTAACTGCTATACGCACCGACTATCATCACTATTAGCTACCATAATTAAGACCGTAATGCCTGCCTATATTGGGCAGCGTTTTTTGATTTTCAACCCATATCATTTATTCTTAGCCCATACCCACCTACAAAAAACCCATGCTATCTATTGATAACATGGGTTTGTTTAACGCAGCCAGTCTAAAGATAGCGCATATGGCTACTTATAAGCGTAGGCTTAGTGCTTTGGTTTAGTTTTTGTCTTTATCGATGATCTTGTTGCCACCGATCCATGGCATCATAGCGCGCAATTTGGCACCAGTGATTTCGATCTGATGCTCAGCGTTGTTACGGCGACGGGCAGTCATTGATGGGTAGTTGGTCGCGCCTTCAGAGATAAACATCTTCGCGTACTCACCAGACTGGATGCGTTTTAGGGCATTGCGCATCGCTTCACGTGATTGCTCGTTGATGACCTCTGTACCAGTGACGTATTCGCCGTATTCAGCGTTGTTACTGATTGAGTAGTTCATGTCAGCGATACCGCCTTCATACATGAGATCGACGATAAGCTTTAGCTCATGCAAGCACTCGAAATAGGCCATTTCTGGTGCATAACCTGCTTCTGTTAGCGTCTCAAAACCCATTTTGACTAGCTCTACTGCGCCGCCACAAAGTACTGCTTGCTCGCCGAATAGGTCGGTTTCTGTCTCATCTTTAAACGTCGTCTCGATGATACCCGAGCGGCCACCGCCCACGCCTGCTGCATAAGATAGTGCCAACTGCTTGGCTTGACCAGATGCGTCTTGGTAGATCGCGATAAGATCTGGGATACCGCCGCCTTTGGTAAACTCTGAGCGAACAGTATGACCTGGCGCTTTTGGTGCGACCATGATGACATCAAGATCACCGCGCGGCACTACTTGGTTGTAATGAATGGCAAAACCGTGCGCGAAAGCTAAGGTAGCGCCCTCTTTGATGTTGGGTTCGATCACGTCGTTATAAAGCTGCTTTTGAAACTCATCAGGCGTCAAAATCATGACAACGTCGGCCGCTTTTACCGCTTCTTCGACTTCAGCGACTTTTAGACCAGCATTTTCAGCTTTTTTCCATGAGCCCGAGTTGGCACGTAGGCCCACGGTGACATCGACGTCTGAGTCTTGTAGGTTCAGCGCGTGGGCATGACCTTGTGAGCCGTAGCCAATGATGGCCACTTTTTTGCCTTGGATAATCGATAGATCACAATCTTTATCATAATAAACGTTCATAAATAGAGTCCTTTTCCTCAATCATGGCGTGCCATGGATAGTAAGCGCTCCTACTTCAACCATTCTCATAGAGTGTGGGCTAAGATGAGCGCGCTGTTGATAATAAACTACATTGTTCACAGTATTAGTCACTACTGCCGACTAAAGACTTAGGGTTTTTTCTCCACGTGCGATACCGATGACGCCTGAGCGAACCACTTCCATAATACGCTCGCGGCCAATCACATCGATAAAGCCGTCTAGCTTGGCTTTATCACCGACGATTTGGATGGTATATAGATTGGATGTCACATCCACGATTTGTGCGCGGAAGATATCAGCACTACGCTTAATCTCCTCGCGTACGCTGCCAGTCGCGCGCACTTTGATCAGCATCAGTTCACGCTCAACATGGACATTATCCGTCAGATTCAGTACCTTAACCACTTCGATTAATTTATGCAATTGTTTCGTGATTTGCTCGATTCGCTCAGGTGAGGTAATGGTCGTCACGGTCAGACGCGAGATACTTGGGTCATCAGTGGGCGCGACGTTGAGGGTCTCGATGTTATAGCCACGCTGGGAAAACAAGCCGACCAATCGCGACAACGAACCCGCTTCGTTTTCCATCAATACCGAAATCAGATGTTGTTGTTGCATTAGGTGCGCTCCCCTTTTGTTAACCACATATCACGCATGGATTGACCCGCGATTTGCATTGGATATACATGCTCATGACGATCGACATAAACATCGATAAATACCAGTCTGTCTTTGATTGCCATGGCTTCGGCCAGCTGAGCCTCCATCGTCGCAGGATCGGTGATTTTGATACCGACGTGACCGTAGCTCTCTGCCAACTTCACAAAATCTGGTAGTGAATTCATATAAGACTGTGCGTGACGGCCTTCATACAGCATGTCTTGCCACTGCTTAACCATACCCAGCTGAGCATTGTTTAGGTTTAATATTTTGACAGGTAGATTGTATTGCAAGCAAGTCGATAGCTCTTGGATGTTCATCTGAATAGAGCCTTCACCAGTGATGCACACCACATCGCGCTCAGGCCTTACAAGCTTGGCCGCCATTGCATAAGGCAGTCCCACACCCATGGTGCCAAGACCACCTGAGTTTAGCCATTGACGCGGCTCATCATAGGTGTAATACAAAGCGGCAAACATCTGATGCTGACCGACGTCACTGGTGATAATGGCTTTGCCATCTGTCACTTTGCACAGGGCTTGGACGACGCTTTGCGGCTTGATACCTTCATCGGTACTGGTGTCGTAGCGCAAGCCATGACGCGTACGCCACTCGTTGATTTGCGACCACCAGTCTTGCAAGGCATGCTGCTCAAGCTCTTTGTCATCACCAATGATACCTAGCATATCTGTCAAGACCGCTTTGACATCTCCGACGATTGGAATATGGGCATTGATCGTCTTAGAAATAGAAGCCGGATCGATATCGATATGGATAATCGTCGCATTTGGACAGAATTTTTTGACGTTATTGGTCACGCGGTCATCGAAGCGTGCGCCAATTGCCAAGATGACATCCGCGTGGTGCATAGTCATGTTGGCCTCATAAGTGCCATGCATACCTAACATACCTAAGAACTGACGATCTGAGCCTGGGAAGGTGCCAAGTCCCATCAAGGTGTTGGTCACAGGTAAGTTTAAACGATGAGCAAGATCGGTCAGCTCTTCGTGGGCTTTACTCCAAATCACGCCGCCGCCAGCATAGACGACAGGGCGCTGTGCTGATAACAGAGTCTCAACCGCTTTTTTGATTTGACCGCTATGGCCTTTTTGTGATGGCTGATACGAGCGCAAGAATACCTCAGCAGGATACTCGTAAGCGTACTTTTCACTAGGAGCCGTCATGTCTTTTGGCACATCGATAACCACAGGACCTGGGCGTCCAGACTGGGCGATATAAAAGGCTTTTTTGACGATCATCGGGATTTCGCTGGCATGGCGCACCTGAAAGCTGTGCTTGACGATAGGGCGTGATACCCCAACCATATCTGTTTCTTGAAAAGCGTCTTCACCAATCAAGCTGCTTGGCACCTGACCTGAAATCACCACCATCGGAACTGAATCCATAAAGGCGGTTGCGATGGCCGTCACCGTGTTGGTCGCACCAGGGCCTGAGGTGGCGAGTACTACCCCTGTCTTGCCTGTCACGCGTGAATAGGCATCTGCCATATGACCTGCGGCCTGCTCATGACGTACCAAAATATGCTCAATGGCGTCTTGTTGAAACAAAGCATCATAAATATGAAGTACCGCGCCACCTGGGTAACCAAAGATATAGTCAACCCCTTCATCGGTCAGCGATTGCACCAACATCTCAGCACCAGATAGCATCACTGGCTGCGCACTATCCTCTGCAAGACGTTGCTGTTTTTCTTCGAAGTTTTTTGCGGCATTACCCGTCTGGGTATGTCCGGTCATATTCGGACTTTGCGTGGTTTGCGTCACTGTCATCACCTTTTTTTGCGGCGAGAATTTGCGGTGTTTTATAATAAAAAACCATTACCGACTGGTGTGATTTTTAGCACCATAAAACAAGCGCCAACTCTTATCCATATCAAGAATGTGTACCCACCATACGTAAGTCATACTGTTTGGACACAGCATCAGACTCAAATACAGCAAAGTATTGAGGTCAGTTTGTGACAGGAAGTTATCGATGTACGATGACAAGATGCGAGCGCATCTATAAAAGAAGCTTATTATTGAAGGGGATTACCAAGCAGCTATTCTCAAAACCTTTGTTTTCAAAACCGTTGTTTTCAAAACTTAGCATCTGTCAGACTAACGGATGCAAAGGCGTTGACACAAGATACATAAATCATCATAAATAAATCAGATAGCACTCATGGTTAGTGGCGTATAACAAGGTCGTTAAGTCCTATAACCGACTATTGATTTCGTATTATCATTACATATCGAGCCGTTTTTGAGACAAACGTAAGCATGACACTTAGTAGGGTTCAAATAACAAGTTTATCTTAGTCATTGTAGACAGATAAGTCCGGAGACAATGTATTTTGTGATTTGTAGTGGTCTTCCTGACCACCCTCACAACACACATCATCACAAAGAAAACAAAACCGTGCAAGCTACCGATAAGTAACCTGTGGTCCTTGTCCTCAAGTGCCACGGCAATATCATAAAAGCCGCTCACTGACCAATCAACTGTCCTTATATTCGATGGTTTATCAGCTATTGTCAAGAAAAACTTATATCCCCTACCCCTAACTATTGGTTATTAAATAATATACATTAATAAGAATTATTTGATAGAATCAAACCTCGGTACATTTTTAGTACCATCCCAATACTAAAGTGTTATATTTATATCGATATTTTTATTTTGCCGCTTAAGAGGAACTCTGCTATGGCATATGCGTTTTCACAATATACTGCTGCCAAACTCCTTGTCAGTGCGAGTATGGCAGGTATGCTAATGCTGTCGATGAGCGCCAGTCATGCTATTCAAGTGTATAAGTCTATCGGCGCGCATGGCGAGGTGAAATATAGCCAACATGTGCCGCAAAACGGCAAAAATGTCGAGTTGATTGAGTTTCGCAGCGATGGACGGCAAAACAACGCAGGAGAAATGGCGGGAAAAACAGATGCCAGTCAAAGTAGCAATGCTCAGACCGCCGAGCAACAACGCGTGGCACAGCTAGAGGCTCGCATCAAAGAGCAAGAGGCACAAGCCAATGCACAGCGTTGTCAGTCGCTACGTAATAACTTGACCAACCTCAATGTCGGTGGCCGTATCTATGAAATGGATGCCAATGGCAAACGTCAATATTTGGATGGCCGAGAGATTGAGCTAAAACGTGAACGGGTGCAGCAAGCCATCGATCAATATTGTGGCAACTCTGCAGCCTTGTAAACTGCCGCTCTGGGCATTGCGGTTCGCCGCTTATACCAGTAAATTGGGGCGTGCCTTCAACTCTCGTCCATTTAGATGACTATCGACTCAATTGGGGACACGCCCTACCTATAGCATTATCGATCTTGCTGTTGGTCTTACTACCAG
This sequence comes from Psychrobacter sp. L7, assembly GCF_002810365.1. Classification (NCBI taxonomy): domain Bacteria; kingdom Pseudomonadati; phylum Pseudomonadota; class Gammaproteobacteria; order Moraxellales; family Moraxellaceae; genus Psychrobacter; species Psychrobacter sp. L7. Next base: position 196,661 of record NZ_NEXR01000002.1, on the reverse strand, counting down.
TTGTCATCACTGACGGTAAGTTCTTGCATGACATGACGAATGGCCGCCGGCATATCTTGCGCCTGTAGCCCTCGTTGACCAATCAATAACGCCGTTTTATCGGTTTGGTTGATCAACATATCGCCTGCCATACCGTGTAGAAGCACTGCTTGCTGTAGACCGCGCGACTCTCTTGTCAAGTCCTTTTGCGCCAGCAGTCCAGCGATCAGACCAGATAAGACATCGCCCATGCCTGCTGTCGCCATGCCTGCATTGCCTGTCGCACAGACATAGATCTGTGCCTGCTGCCCTCTTTGCTCTAGCACCAACGATCCTGCACCCTTTAATACCCAATCACCGCCATAATCTGTCGCACACTGTCTAATAGCAGCCAATCTGTCGCTCTCTACTTGACTGACCTCCATACCTAATAGCTTTGCGGCTTCACCACTGTGCGGTGTCAGGCAGACTGAGTGATGGGCGCTATGCTGCTGCAAGGCGGCGATAAGCGGGTGATGCTCCTTATGCAAATCCGCCAGATGATACAGGCCATCAGCGTCGATGACGATTGGTTTTTTTTCTGTAATGGCAGCTTTTAGATAGCAGACAAATAATTTTTTGGCCTTATCATCACGTCCCAAGCCCATACCGATAGCGATGACGCTGGCTCCCTTAAGCAATTGCCTTACCCCATCAGCATCATGTAGGTTTATCGTCATGGCATCAGGCAGTGAGGTCAGCAAGGCTGCATGAAAAGCCTCATGACATGCCACAGTGATCTTACCTGCTCCCGTTGCCATGGCACTAGAAGCTGATAGTATCGCCGCACCGCCCATCCCTTGCGAGCCATCCACACGGTTGCCACCGATGATGAGCACATGGCCATAGCTACCTTTATAGCTGTTTTGTTGGCGAGGGGTTAGAGCGTACGCACTTGTGACCAGCTTTGCTATGGGTTTAAGAGCGTTATCCCCCAGCGCATAAGGTATCAGCGCGATGTCGACGACTTGGCCACTATAATCCATACCGTCTTTGGTATGCAGACCAAACTTACGCGCCACCAAGCACAGAGTCATATCTGCCTGTATCGCGGCACCAGCAAACACCTCACCTGTCGCCGCGACCAAACCACTAGGAATGTCCACCGAAATCACAAACGGCTTATAGCATTTGGCCAATTGGTTAAACCGATAAATAGCGCTCTGGTAGATGCCGGCTGGCGCACGGTCCAACCCAATGCCAAAGATTGCATCGATATAGACATCAGCATCCGCTGCATAACCACTCGCTTGCCATGTACTCGCATCAGCATCGATATTAAGGCTAGCGCCCCACTCAGCGCACATCTCTTCAAAGCGCTGATAACGACACCCCTTTGACAATGCTATTTGTTTCGCTCTTTCGGCATCAGAGATAGATGTCGCACTATTTATATCAGTATCCTTTATTATGGAGTTATCTGTCTCAAGATCGTCTTTACTAAAACCAACTGTCACGACCTGTACCTGCCAACCCATACGCCGTAGATAATGCGCAATGAGCCAGCCATCACCGCCATTATTGCCCTTACCTACCCAGATACTGGCCCGCTGCTGATACCTATGACGACGGGCAGGTGTACCGTTGATAGAAGCGCTCGGCCTCGCACATTTTTGTTCATTTGCCTTTTGTATATACTGCGCCATCTGCCACGCTGCTTGCTGCATAAGCCCAAAGCTATCGTGCCCTTGTGCAAACCAAGCCTGCTCCATGGCATAGACCTGCTCACTGTTATACAGTGCCGTGGCCTCATTAGGCGTTATTGACGCTAATGCTGCTAAATGACAATCCGGTTTCATATTTGCTCCTTTATTCATTTTTCTGCTTGCACTCCATACTCACTGCCTTATCATAGCGGTACTTCTTTGATTTTTATTATTCTTTATGTCTACTCTCTCAAAACCCGACTTACCTGACACCTCTAACGGCCAGACAGCGGCTGCGCCGCCTGCTCACCTATCGCAGGTACCCAGCAAGAAAATCGACGTCAAAAATGACTCACCATTCACAAGTGCCGAGGATGTCAAGCGGTGGATTAAGTCTCAAGCACAGGCGTTGGGGTTTGGGGACTGTGGTTTTCTCTCCGTGCATCATCCGTTATTTGCTCAGCAAATGACGCAGCTACAGCAATGGCTGGCAAAAGGCTATGAAGGACAGCTGCAGTTTATGCACAACAATCACCATCTGCGCGCTCACCCCGACCAACTGGTAGAAGGTGCTAAAACCATCATCAGTGTGCGCATGGATTATTTGACGCAGACGCCTACGCCGCGGACGGTCGCTGATAACGATTTTCCCAATCAAGGCATCATAGCGCGTTATGCGCGAGGGCGCGACTATCATAAAACCATGCGCAGTCGCCTAAAGCAATTGGCATTACAAATCGAAGCCATGCTTCCTGAATGGCAACACCTGGATGTCGGCTCGGCGCAAGAGTTTGTTTTTCGGCCATTTAGTGACTCAGCCCCCATCTTTGAGCGACCAATCGCAGATGCCGCTGGTCTTGGCTGGACAGGCAAACATACTTTGCTGCTCAACAAACAAGCAGGCTCCTTTTTTGTACTAGGAGAGCTGTTCATCAGTCTCGAGCTACCAGACGACGCTCCTGTCAAGTCGCATTGCGGCAGTTGTAGCGCTTGTATTGATGTCTGTCCCACTCAGGCCATTGTCGCTCCTTATGAGCTAAACGCCTCTGCTTGTATCTCTTATTTGACCATCGAACATGATGGTATCATCGATGAAAAATATCGCCGCGCCATTGGCAATCGCGTCTTTGGTTGTGATGATTGCCAGCTCATCTGTCCGTGGAACCGTTATGCCAATATCACAACTGTCGAAGACTTTGCACCGCGGCACAGTCTTGACAACAGCAGTTTGCTTGAGCTGTGGCAATGGCAAGAAGCGGATTTTATGCAAAAAACCCAAGGCAGCCCGCTTAGACGCACAGGCTACGTTAATTTTTTACGCAATATCGCGATTGCACTTGGCAATGCCAACGGCTGTCAAGAAGTCATCACCCAATTGCAGGCTAAGCTGCAGACCCATAACGCCATGCTAGACGAGCATATACATTGGGCAATCTCTGAACAACAACGAAAGCTCAGCGGTACTGATACTTAATATTCTGTCTTATCACAGCTGCTTATGATTATTCGCTTCTTATGATGAGTCGCTGCTTAGTCAAATAGCTTTAACCAGTGATGTCAACAACCTCTTACCCAATAAAAAGCGCCTCTTATGTAAGAGACGCTGTTTATTGGGTGAGCAATCTTTTTAATACAGTACTTTTTAATACAACACTTTCCAGCTTATTTATCTATTGTATTAAGCTATTACATTAAGGTTTTGGAATACGTAAGACTTGGCCTGGGTAGATTTTGTCTGGGTCAGATAACATGGGCTTATTGGCCTCAAAAATCTTCATATAATCCCCAGATGAGCCATACACCTCTTTGGCAATCTTCGATAAGCTATCGCCAGATTCTACCGTATACATGGTTGATTCTGGAGCATCTTCTTCAATATCGATATTATCGATGACTTTTGCTACATTTTGCACGTTACCGATGGCGATAATGGCTTTTTCGCGGTCTGCTTGTGTCTTGGCATTACCGCTGATTTCTGCAGTATCTGTCGTACCATTGTATTTGATCTTTAGATTGCTGATATTCAGATTTTGCTGCTGAATACGGCGAAGCAAAATATTGGCTACTGACTGGGCAGAAGGCTCAGTGCTCTGTACTGGGGTGTTGGCATCTGCTTTGGTCTCTGATTTGGCGTCATGTTTGGCATCATCACGATTAAAGATTTTTTCGCCGATGTCTTTTGCAAAACTAAAAATACCCATCTAACTACTCCTTGAACTATTGTTATTTGTTATGCATCGTTATTGTTGTAGATAATGTCTCACTATCAGTGATGTCAGTAATATTCATCGTACATAAACGTTAACGCAATAGCTTCATACGCAATTAATTCATACATAGCGTCAATCCATATACAACGATGTCTGCATCACGTCGACATTTTGAGTATAACAAAACTGCTTCATTTGAATAGTAAGAGTATGTTGAGTAATGTTAATTTCATAAAGTATATGTTAATACTTTGAGATTGCTGAATATTCAAACATGTCACTAAAATCTATATATTAAATAAGACAAGCACAAAAAAACCGCCAACCCATAGGGCAAGCGGCTTTTTAGACTGGCTGAGCCAATCAGATGGCGATGACTACAGCATTATAGCTGGGCTTGTACGTAATCGATTGCTTTTTGAACCGTGGTCAACTCTGCAGAGTCTTCATCAGGAATAGTGATACCAAAATCACTTTCAAATGACATTACCAACTCAACCAAATCTAGTGAATCTGCACCTAGATCTTCCATGAATGAGGCGTCGTTGTTGATGTCTTCAACGTTCATACCCAATTGCTCAGCCACAGCTGATTTAACTCTTAGCTCGGTATCGTTGCTCATGTAGATTGCTCCTTTATCATCTATTATTTTTAATAAACTGCTATAGCGTGCGGTCTACACTCTATAGCATGGTATATAAAATGGGATTTGCCAGATCAGCGACATCGCTGTCTGAGTACTCTATGACACCTGATACAGTCTGTCTAATGTCTACTAAAGTCCTGTCATGATACAGTGCTTTGACATAAAAGTGTCCGTCATTATAACACCCTTTATTATAGTTTACACTCGTTCACACAGTTTTTTATTATTTCTATGTAACACTTGTGCGTCACTTTACATATACATCCCGCCATTGACTGGAATGACTGCGCCAGTTATATAGCTGGCCTCATCGCTGGCTAGGAAGTGTACAGCAGCAGCGATATCTTCTGGCTGACCCAAACGGCTGATAGGGACAGCGTCGAGCATCGAGTTTAGCAAACGCTCGTCTAACTCGTCCGTCATGTCCGTTTCGATCAGACCTGGTGCGACGCAGTTGATGGTCACCTGTCTTGAGCCAATCTCGCGCGCCAGCGTCCGGCTAAAGCCTTCGACACCCGCTTTGGTAGCAGCATAGTTGGACTGACCTGCATTACCCATCTGCGCCACCACAGAGGTGATATTGATGATGCGTCCTCGGCGTGCTTTCATCATGCCGCGTACCGCACGTTTGCTCATACGATAGACTGAGGTTAAGTTGGTATCGACGACGTTTTCCCAATCCTCGTCTTTCATACGCATTAGCAACCCGTCTTGGGTGATACCGGCATTGTTGACCAATACTTGTACGGCACCGTAGACGCTTTCAATCTCTTCAAATAACTTTTCGATTTGCGCGGTATCACGGACGTCTAATACGCGGCCGATACCGCCGGTATCGTGTAGATACTCATCAATCAGCTCAGCGCCCTTTTCGGTGGTCGCCGTGCCAATCACAAAGTGTCCTTCTTTTGCAAACCGCTTGGCGACAGCTTTACCGATACCGCGACTGGCACCAGTGACTAGGGTAATTGTGCGGCTCATGATAACACCTCCATTAACTTATCTAGACGGGCAGGCTTATCTGTAGGATAGCTGGTAATCGGCTGTGCTTGGCGCTTGGCCAAGTTGCTGAGTACGTTGCCACTGCCGCATTCGATTAATACATTGATTTGTTTATCAGCCAGCTCTTGCATGGTCTGCGACCACAAGACCGGTTGGCTTAGTTGCTCAGTCAGTGCTTGTTTGATGCCAGCGGCACTGGTTTCAACGCGCGCATGGCGGTTTTGAATCACAGGAATGGTGGCTTGATCAAACTTGATACCTGCCAATATCTCGGCTAGGGCATCACTTGCAGGCGCCATCAATGCGCAGTGAGACGGTACACTGACCTTCAAAGGTATGGATTTTTTGCCCGTATTTTGTACTTTATCGATAACAGCATTCACACCAGCTGCGTTGCCCGAAATGACCACTTGCCCTGGACTGTTAAAGTTAGCAGCGCCCACGATGGCATCATCGACATGCTCGGTCGCTTGCTCACAGAGGTTTTCGACTCGGTGATCCTCTAACCCCAACACAGCTGCCATAGCGGTATCCACACCGACCACAGCCTCTTGCATCAACTGGCCGCGTTTATGCACCAAGGTGACCGCATCGGCAAGTGAGATCACTTCAGCGGCGCAAAGGGCGCTGTACTCACCTAACGAGTGACCCGCTAGGTAGCAAGGCGCCGTAGTGATTTTTTGTTGTAAGATACGCCAAATTGCCATACTTGCTGTCAGTAGCGCAGGCTGCGTATATTGGGTTTGATTGAGCTTTTCTTCGTCTTGACAGATTGCCCATAAGTCCTCGCCAAGCGCGTCGCTGGCTTCGGTAAAGGTTTCGCGAATCTCTGGGTAGAGGTCAGCAAGCTCGCTAGTCATCCCGACTACTTGCGATCCTTGTCCAGGAAAAATCACCGCCATACGAGTCGGCTGCTTTTTTACCATATCGGGTACAGAGGCCATAACCAATATTCCTTATTTAATTGGAAATATCCCTAAATCAATGGGGGTTATTATATTATTAAATACTGTATAAAGCCGTTGATTTGACGTTTGGTCTAAAAAACGGAACATTCGTAAACTATACACTGACACACGCTATTATCATAGTAGGTGGTGTGGCAAAGGTGAACAAAACCCTGACTTAATGGATGGTAGCTGCATCGGTGCTTGTCTACAAAAGAGAGTAACATCATACGCTTTTTAGACAAAGAGTCTAAAAAAACGATAGCAAAAAGCCAAGTTATCCAGCCACATAATTTATGATAGCGAAATAACTTGGCTTTTTTTGGCTTAAAGCGAATTGCTTCATAACAGCGACACAAAAATAATGATAGTCACCTGTACTATCATTATTTTGTATTGACCATTATAGAACCAACGACTTAAGCGTCTTGACTGACCTTAAATAACTGACGGCCACGGTAGAAACCATCTTTGGTCATGTGATGACGACGATGTTTTTCACCAGTGGTAGCATCTACGCTTAGCTCAGCCACTTCCATACGATGGTGTGAACGGCGCATGTCACGACGAGAACGGCTTTTACGACTTTTTTGAACAGCCATGATATAGCTCCTATACTTAAAGGGATAAGCTTAAAATTCAGCTTTAGTCGATACTGACAGAGGCTATATAATCACAACAACCTAAGTCTTAAGCATCATTGGTTAAATAGATTGCCACCTACATAAAGTGCTGACTACGTCTAAAATCGATAGAAAATTTGCCCAGTCAGCTTCTATCAGCAAGCAACTTGTTGCTAGAATGCAATAAACCGGACATTATACGCATGTTTGATGGATTAATAAAGCCCTGCCTTTCACTCTTTGATAGAAAGCGGATAAAAGGCATCATAATCTGCCATAGGCTCATTTGCCACCGCGGTTATAGTTTGCCTTTGAGCGATGCCAATGCTGCAAAAGGATTTTCGTTTTCTTCTTCCTCTGGAATCTCACCAAACTGCTCAACACTCATTTCACAATCATCGTGCTTAGGGGCCATGGGTGTTTTGAGCAATATCTCATCTTCTACCAGCTTTTTTAATGGCAGCAAGTTTTCTGGTGATTGCTCAGGAATGATTTCATCAAGTAATAAATAATCTTGCTCTTCATCGACCAAGCTTATTTGGCTGTCATCATCCAACAACGCGATGTCATAATCATCAGACAAATCAATGGCAATTGGCTGCAAACAGCGCTGACAGGTGAGCCAGATATCGCCCGCCAAGGTAAAGGTGAGATGCAGCACATTATTATGACGGTATAATTGAGTATTTAGCTGTATTATTTGTTGCTCATGCTCTGTGGTCAATATGGCAGCCAAACGCTCAAAACTGTGTGGTTCCACCTCTCCTGCCCACTCAAACCCACTATCAGCCCATTTATCTAACGAGATATTCTCAGGCATAACGCTTGATATGGACGCATTTTTATGGTCAGTGTTATTTGCTGACGGCTTATTTTCTAAAGTGTTTGACATGCGCGGCCTCATTCATCAAAACGGTGTATAATATTGCCTGCCATACTAACGGAAAGCACCGAGGGGTGCCAGCGCTAGTATGTTACTATTTTTTGATACCGGCTATATTTTACCGCATTGCCGCTTCACACTGCCGCTTGGCCTTTGCTCACAAGGTCTTTTGTCTTTATTCTCTATTTACGCTGTATCCGATCTATGACTTGTTTTACCCATCCAATGGATTTTTCTACCCTCCAGCCCCGTATTCATGCGCCGATATTACGTCAGCGTCTGAGCCGCTTAATAGCCTCTAGCCGCCCAGATAATGCGCTATCATCAATCATGACAAACTCGCACCTATCAATCTGGCAAGAGGGCTGGCAAAAAATATCTACTACAAAGGTAGACGGTGGCCAGCAGCCTTCAGTAGCAGATAGTGAACAAGCGGCGACTGATTGGCTGATTGACTTGTTTAATACAGTGTTTGCGCATCAAAAGGTTGTATTGGTTCGTGGTCAGGGTGAGCCAGAATACCTCCCTGCAACAGACACTCTACCAGCGAGAATTGAGTTCGCGCATGGGTTCTTTGCCAGCGCCCTGCACGAAATCAGCCATTGGTGCATCGCTGGTAAGGCACGGCGGCAGTTGGCAGACTTTGGCTACTGGTATGCCCCAGATGGCCGTAGTGAAGCGCAGCAGCAAGCGTTTGAGCGCGTAGAGATCAAACCGCAAGCCCTAGAATGTTTATTCACCTTAGCATGCAGGCGTGTGTTTCGAGTGTCACAAGACAACTTGTTTGCGGACTTCGATACCAGCAGTAGCACCTTTGCACTCGACGTATATCAGCAAGCTGAGGACTATATCGCCCGCCCTCATACCCTGCCCCGCGATGCTAAAACCTTATTGCATACTTTTTTGTGCGTGTGCAATTAATTTATAATTCATCTTAAATAAAACGGACATATAGTATATGTGCTCTGTGCTGCTGGTATTTATCTCACGCAGCATCGTCTATAAAGTCACCATAAGCGCGGCTAAAATAAAGCAGGCGCTTTTGATATCATCATAAACCGTTAACGATTTTCTACGCATCGTAACGCCCTACTACTAAACTTATATTTACCTTGCGTTATACTAAACCAGTAAAGTGCCTTACTTGTCTTTGTCACTCTATATCATACCCCCGTGTCAGCAGTCATTGACCCGGAGTATGACTCACAATAAGGCGACGTAGTATAGTAGGTTCAATTTAAAAATGTTATAGCGCTACTGGTATAAGTTTTCCTTGCGTGCTGTATACACAGAGGCTGCGCAGCCTACGTTTAAAAACAGCATTCCAGTAGCGCTTTGGAACTTATGACAGTTTTGTTTTCAACTTACTATACCGATCATCGATACTGTTATAATTATAAAATAAGGAAAGATTATGCAAGTTTTTTATATTCATCCCGACAATCCGCAGCCTCGTCTGATCGCTCAAGCAGCCGAGCTGCTGCGCAAAGATCAACTAATCATTTACCCTACCGATACCAGCTACGCGTTTGGGTGCCGTTTGGGCGCAAAAGAGGCCTTAGACAAACTTAAGCAAATCCGCGCACTGGATGACAAACACCAATTTACTTTACTTTGTCGCGATTTAAGCGAGATTGCCACCTATGCGACCGTAGACAATGCTCAGTATAAACAGCTAAAAGCGCATACCCCAGCCCCAATTACTTTTATCCTAAATGCGACAAAAGATGTCCCTAAAAAGCTGGCGCATCCTAAGAAAAAAACCATTGGTATCCGTGTACCAAGCAACCCTATCGCTCAAGCATTATTAGAAGCCATGGATGAACCAATTTTGACCAGCTCACTGATACTCCCCGAACATGACGACATCCTTGATGATCCTTTTGAAATCGAAGAGTTATTAAGCAATCAAATTGATGGTTTGATCAATGCTGGTATCAAGACCACCAAGCTGACGACCATTGTAGATATGACTGGTGGGGTGCCTGAAATCATCAGACAAGGTGCAGCCGATGTTGATTCATTATTATTGTAATTAGCGACAAACTCGAAACATAAAAAAAGGCTCCAATTGAATTGGAGCCTTTTTTATACATTATATCGTCAATGCAAAATTAGTCGCGATCAACCAATTCTACATAAGCCATTGGCGCGTTGTCACCGTCACGATGACCACATTTTACGATACGTAAATAACCACCTGGACGCGTTTGGTAACGAGGACCTAACGTGCCAAATAGTTTACCGACCATAGCTTTGCTACGCATACGGCTAAATGCCAAACGGCGATTAGCAACGCTGTCTTCTTTAGCCAAAGTGATCAATGGCTCAGCAACGCGGCGCAATTCTTTAGCTTTTGGCAAAGTAGTTTTGATCAGTTCATGCTCAAACAATGAGTTGGTCATGTTCTGAAACATTGCCTTACGATGACTGCCGGTACGACCCAGCTTGACTCCACTCTTACGATGGCGCATAGTCAAAAATCCTTAAAGTTTAACGGCTACGATAAGAAAAGCGATCATCGACACGAAGGTCAGCTGGCGGCCAGTTGTCTAGGCGCATACCGAGCTCTAAATCTTTAGACGCTAGTACGTCTTTGATTTCGGTCAATGATTTCTTACCAAGATTTGGGGTTTTTAGTAGTTCAGTCTCTGAACGCTGTACCAAATCACCGATATAGTAAATGTTTTCAGCTTTCAAGCAGTTGGCTGAGCGAACCGTTAGTTCAAGATCGTCCACAGGGCGTAATAGCACCGGATCGACCTCTTCTTTTTCTTTCACAGGCTCAGGCGCTTCTTCAGCTTCTAGGTCAACAAAGATAGAAATCTGTTGTTGTAAAATAGTGGCTGCTTTACGAATTGCTTCTTCTGGATCTATAGTGCCATTAGTTTCAAGCTCAACGATAAGACGATCAAGATCAGTACGCTGCTCTACGCGAGCGTTCTCAACCTGATAAGCAACACGTAGCACAGGACTAAAGCTTGCATCAAGCTTTAAACGTCCGATTGCTTTAGTGTCACCATCTTCACGGCGCTGGTTTGCTGGCTCATATCCACGACCCATTACTACGCGCAAACGCATCTTAAGATGACCACGGTCACTTAATGTACCCAACACCAAATCTGGATTGATGATATCTACATTATGCGGTAGCGTGATGTCTGCAGCAGTAATAGTGCCTGGACCTTGTTTATCCAAGGTCAAAAATACTTCATTTTGGTCATGAAGGGTAATCGCCAAGCCTTTCAGGTTCAAAAGCAAGTCAAGTACGTCTTCTTGTAGTCCTTCAAGCGTTGAGTACTCATGGTCAACACCATCAATCTCAGCTTCAATGACTGCAGCACCAGGTAATGAAGATAACAAGATGCGACGCAGAGCATTCCCGAGGGTATGCCCAAAGCCGCGTTCTAACGGTTCGAGCGTGACTTTCGCAATCGTTTCATTCACCGTATCCACATTAATGGCGTTCGGCGTTAGAAACTCAGTTGCATTTAGCATCATGATGTCACCTCGATTTATTAAACTGGTTTAATTAACGTTCATTGCTCAACGCCATGATTATGACATTGAGCGGTACGTCATTTACTTAGAGTATAGCTCAACGATCAAGCTTTCGTTGATTTCAGCAGGTAGATCAATACGATCAGGCGCTTGTTTAAACGTGCCTTGTAGTTTGCTGTGATCAACATCTAGCCATTCTGGAATGCCACGCTGAGTCGCTAGTTCGATAGCGTTTTTGATACGTAGCTGTTCGCGAGACTTCTCTTGGATAGCGATGACATCACCATCTTGCAACTGAATTGATGGAATGTTCACACGAACAAACTCATCACGGCCAGCTTTTTTTACCATAACAGCACGATGGCTGACTAGCTGACGTGCTTCGGCGCGAGTTGAGCCAAAGCCCATGCGATATACTACGTTGTCTAAACGGCTCTCAAGCATTGCTAGTAGGTTTTCACCAGTAGCACCACGCTTACGAGCAGCTTCTTTATAGTAGTTCGCAAACTGACGCTCTAGTACACCGTAGATACGCTTAACTTTTTGTTTTTCACGTAACTGCAAAGAGTACTCTGAGCTTTTGTTACGGCTCACACCATGTTGACCAGGTGGACGAGCAGCTTTCTTTGTTTTTACGTCATATGGCTTAACACCAGACTTAAGGCCTAAGTCTGTGCCTTCACGACGTGATAATTTGAGTTTTGGTCCAATATAACGGGCCATTGTTATGTCTCCTATAAGCTCTTATGATAAAAAGCTTCGTCTTTAATATTAGACGCGGCGCTTTTTCGGCGCACGGCAACCATTATGTGGGATTGGGGTTACATCAGAAATGCTGTTTACTTTATAACCCAATGCACCTAGTGCTCTTACCGCAGACTCACGACCCGGTCCTGGTCCTTTGACCAAAACATCGATATTCTTAACACCATACTCTTGAGCGGCTTTACCAGCAACTTCAGCTGCAACCTGGGCTGCAAATGGTGTAGATTTACGTGAACCACGGAAGCCTTGTCCACCTGAAGTGGCCCAAGCCAGTGCATTACCTTGACGATCGGTAATCGTAACAATGGTGTTATTAAAAGACGCATGGATATGGGCAACGCCCTCCGATACTGAACGACGAGTCACTTTTTTGCGACTACGAGTGTCTTTAGCCATCTTTTAGCTTCCTAAGTTAATTATCTTTTGAGAGGGCGTGTCGGACCCTTGCGAGTACGAGCGTTGTTTTTGGTGTTTTGACCACGAACAGGCAGGTTACGGCGATGGCGGATGCCACGGTAACAGCCTAGATCAACCAAACGCTTGATATTCATAGACACTTCACGACGAAGATCACCTTCAGTCATGTATTCTGCAACTTGTGCACGGATAGCATCTAACTGTGTATCATCTAACTGACTGACTTTAGTAGTAGGAGCGATGCCAACTGCGTCTAAAATTTTCTGAGCAGTGGTACGGCCTACACCAAAGATGTAAGTTAGTGAAATAACAGCATGCTTATTATCCGGAATGTTTACGCCGGCAATACGAGCCATTGATTTCTCTCCATTAAAGAAAAATAAGCGTTATTTATCAATAAGGCTGTATTTTTCAGATTTGTTGCTGTCAATACGAAAGCTTTTATAATGACTATCGCTGCTTTGACTCATCAATAAGCCCATTCATCGACAGTATTATAAAAGTTTTGCATAAACTACGGCAAGTGGCGGATGATATCGCATCCGCCGTTATTTTTCAAGTATTAATTGCTATAGTAACAAAACCGAAGGTTTGTTGCTACTAGATATTAACCTTGACGTTGCTTGTGGCGAGGTTCTGCTGTACAAATAACATGTACACGGCCTTTACGGCGCACAACTTTACAGCTACCACAAATCTTTTTAACTGATGCTTGAACTTTCATAGCATGCTCCTTTGAGATATCGTACCGCTCATTTAAGGTTGAGTGGGCGATTGAATTAACGTCTGATCATGATATTGATGGGTCATCAAGTGCGCTTGAATTTGCGAGATGAAGTCCATTACCACAACCACCATAATCAGCAAAGACGTACCACCAAGCTGGAAAGGTACACCAAACGATGACTGGACGACCATTGGCATTAAACAAATAACCGTCATATACATCGCGCCAATAAAGGTCAGTCGGTTTAATACATGATCGAGGTAACGCTGAGTTTGTTGTCCGGGGCGAATACCTGGGATATACGCTCCACTACGTTTAAGGTTTTCTGCTACTTCACGCGGGCTAAAGACCAATGCCGTATAAAAATAACAGAAGAAAATAATCATTGCGCCAAACAGTACTAAATATAGCGGTTGTCCTGGCGACAGTACCAATGCCATATTTTGTAATATTTTTTGTGTAAAAGTAGGATCTGTTGATTGGCCGACCCACTGCCCTAAACTGGCTGGAAACAACAATAAAGAGCTGGCAAAAATGGCGGGAATAACCCCTGCCATGTTTAATTTCAGCGGCAAATGTGACTGCTGCTGAGCATAAATCTTGCGCCCTTGCTGCTGTTTCTGTGCATAATTGACAGGGACACGGCGCTGGGCACGTTCAATATAAACGATACCAGCGGTCACCGCGATGCCTAGTAACACAAAAATAAACAGTACAATCAAATTCATCTGACCTTGATTGACCTGCTCAATAGACTGCGAAATCATACCTGGCGTACCGGCTACAATACTGGCAAAAATCAGCATTGAGATACCGTTACCGACACCGCGCTCTGTAATCTGCTCACCAAGCCACATCAAGAACATAGCACCTGCTACCAGCGAAGTAACCGCTGGAATATAAAAGGTCAGGCCGGTAGATAAAGTAAGATTTTGGCTGATTAAGCCAGCACACATTCCTAATGACTGTACTAGAGCCAAAGCAAGCGTTCCTTGACGGGTATACTTGTTTAGCTTGCGTCGTCCTGCTTCACCTTCTTTTTTGAGGGCTTCAAGCGATGGCAATACCGCAGACATCATCTGTACAATAATCGATGCTGAAATATATGGCATGATGCCAAGTGCCATGATCGACATACGCTCTAGCGCACCACCTGAAAACATATTGAACATGCTCAAAATGGTATTTTCGTTGCGCGAAAACAGATCAGCCAAGTTGACCGGATTGATACCCGGTACTGGAATATGCGACCCTAAACGATAAACAATCAATGCGCCGATTAAGAATAATAAACGCGTCCATAGCTCATCATACTTGCGTATGAAGGTAAATGGATTGAGCGGTATACCACTTGAGGTCATTGATTGTTTTGACACGTTACTACTCCTCGATGCTACCACCAGCAGCTTCGATTGCAAGCTTGGCGCCTTTTGTTACTTTGATACCTTTGAAGGTATAAGCTTTAGTAACTTCGCCTGATAGCATAACGCGAGCACGTTTCATATCGTGACGGATAAGGTTGGCTGCTTTTAGTGTTTCAATGCTAACCACATCGCCTTCAATTTTGTTCAGCTCAGACAGACGAACTTCTGCAGTTGTCATTGCCATTTTACTGGTAAAACCGAATTTTGGTAGACGACGATATAAAGGCATTTGACCACCTTCAAATCCTGAGCGAATGCTAGAACCTGAACGAGACTTTTGGCCTTTTACACCGCGGCCACCAGTCTTACCAAGACCTGAACCGATACCACGACCACGACGTTGGGCAGTTTTCTTTGCGCCAACACCTGGTGATAATTCATTTAATCTAAGACCCATTACGCTTCCTCCACTTTTACCATGTAGTTGACGCGATTAACCATACCACGGGTTGAAGGAGTATCTTCAACGACCACACTATGACCAATACGGCGTAAACCCAATCCTTTCAAGCTCGCTTTGTGGCTCTTTAGGCGATGGGCACCCGATTTAAATTGAGTGACTTTCATTTTTTTCATCGTAACTCACCTAGTCTAAGTTAACCCAAGATTTCGTCTACAGATTTACCACGCTTTGCTGCCATCTTTTCTGGAGTTGACATATCACGTAAACCGTTAAACGTTGCACGAACAACGTTAGCAGTATTGGTAGAACCATAACATTTAGTCAAAACATCTTTGACACCAGCAACTTCTAATACCGCACGCATTGCGCCACCGGCGATTACGCCAGTACCTTCAGATGCAGGCTGCATAAAGACTTTACTAGCACCATGACGTGCTTTGATCGGATGATACAAAGTTGCATCATTTAGCTCAACAGTAATCATGTTGCGCTTAGCAGCTTCTAGTGCTTTTTGGATAGCAGCTGGCACTTCACGTGCTTTACCACGGCCAAAACCAACACGGCCATTACCATCACCCACTACCGTCAAGGCGGTGAATGAGAAAATACGACCACCTTTAACTACTTTTGCAACACGATCAACGGTAACTAAGCGTTCTACTAGACCGTCAGTCTGTTCATTTTTATCATTTTTATCATTTCTAGCCATGATTAAAACTCCAATCCGTTTTCGCGAGCAGCTTCAGCCAAAGCTTTTACTCGACCATGATATTTAAAACCACTACGGTCAAAGGCAACTTTCGTAATGCCAGCTGCTTTTGCGCGTTCTGCGATCATTTGGCCTACAGACGTTGCTGCATCAACATTACCAGTTGAGCCAGAGCGTAAGCTGCTGTCTAAGGTAGATGCCTGAGCAATCACTTCACCACCGTTTGGAGAGATAATCTGGGCATAAATATGTCTTGGTGTACGGTTAACCGTTAAGCGATGAACGCCTAGATGACGGATATGCGCACGGGTTTTCTTTGCTCGACGTAGACGAGCTGCTTTTTTATCAAACATTTCAACTCACCTTATTTTTTCTTAGCTTCTTTGCGAATCACATGCTCGTCACTATAACGAATACCTTTACCTTTATAAGGCTCAGGTGGGCGGAAACCACGGATATTAGCCGCTGCTTGACCAAGCTGCTGCTTATCGTTTGATTTCAAAACGATTTCAGTTTGCGTTGGGGTTTCAGCTGACACACCTTCAGGTAGCGTATACTCTACTGGATGTGAGTAACCAACGTTTAGGGTTACTTTGTTGCCAGTAGCTTGCGCGCGATAACCAACACCAATTAGCTGAAGACGTTTTTCAAAGCCTTCGCTCACGCCTGTTACATAGTTGTTTAACAGTGCGCGCATGGTGCCTGTGTGCATCATAGCTTCTTTTGAATCGACTGCAGGTGAGAAAATGATAGCATCATCTTCCTGTTTCAGCTCGACCAATTCATGCAGGCGTAAAGACATAGTGCCGTTCTTGCCTTTAACTTCGACCTGCCGATCGTTCAAAGTAACGCTTACGCCGTTTGGCAGCGTCACTGGGGCTTTAGCCACACGAGACATAGGAATATTCCTTAAAAAATTAACTTGCTTTTATTAGCGAAAAAACTAACAGGCTAAAAAGCCTGCTAGTTTAGCATAATTGTCCCCGTTAAACACCATACAATTTTATTAAAACCTGATGTTTAGTTTTCTAAGCTTGTCATGTACCACTATAAATTACGACAGGCTTAATGGGTTCAAGTAGACTTTATCGTCTGATTACCTAAGCAACAAATGCTAATTAGGCAACGAATGCGACGATTTCACCACCGATACCAGCAGCGCGTGCAGCACGATCGCTCATGATGCCTTGACTGGTTGATACGATAGCAACACCCATACCTTGCTTAACAGTAGGGATAGCGTCTTTGCCGCGATGCTGGCGTAGGCCAGGACGGCTATAACGTTGGATCGTTTCGATGACAGGGCGGCCTTCGAAATATTTTAACTCGATAGTTAGTGTCGCTTTGTTGTTTTCTTCTTCTGTCACAACTGCGCTCGCCACATAACCTTCAGCAACCAATAAATCAGCGATTGATTTACGTAGTTTAGAGCTCGGCATTGCTACCGATACTTTATTGGCCATTTGTGCGTTACGAATACGGGTTAGCATATCCCCAACGGTATCTTGCATACTCATGTAGTTACTCCTTACCAGCTTGCTTTACGAACACCAGGCACATCGCCTTGCATGACACGCTCACGCAGCATATTGCGTGATAAGCCAAACTTGCGGAAGTAACCGTGAGGACGACCGGTGATAGCACAACGATTGCGTAGACGTACTGGTGAGGCGTTGCGTGGTAGGGCTTGTAGCTCTAACATCGCGTCCATACGCTCTTCGTCTGATGCGTTGATATCACTGATAGTTTGTTTTAGCTTGATACGCTTTTCAGCATACTTAGCAACCATTTTTTCGCGTTTTAATTCGCGGTTAATCATGCTCTTCTTTGCCATAACGTCTTTACCTTATTTAAATGGGAAGCCGAATGCTTTAAGCAACGCACGACCTTCTTCATCAGTACCTGCTGACGTGGTGATGGTCACATCCATACCGCGGATGCGATCGATCTTGTCAAAATCTACTTCTGGGAATACGATTTGTTCTTTGATACCCAATGAGTAGTTGCCACGTCCGTCAAAGGCTTTAGGCGAAAAACCGCGGAAATCACGAATACGAGGAATTGCAATGGCAATGAGACGATCTAAAAATTCGTACATTTGCTCACCGCGTAGCGTTACTTTACAGCCAATTGGCCATTCTTCACGAATCTTAAAACCAGCAACTGATTTGCGCGCTTTGGTGATAACAGGTTTTTGACCAGCAATAGCGGTCATGTCAGACACAGCACCTTCAAGCAATTTCTTGTCTTGAGACGCGCCGCCTACACCCATATTCAGTGTGATCTTGGTGATTTTAGGCACCTGCATCACGTTTGCCAAACCAAGCTCTTCTTTGATTTGCTGTTTTAATTTATCGTTATATAAAGATTTTAATCTTGCCATTACCATTACACCCTTAGTGTCTTACGCAGTCGCCACTACTTCACCGTTTGAACGATAGACGCGTTGTTTGTTGCCGTCTTCGTCAAACTGATAAGTAATACGATCTGCTTTTTGGGTTTGCGCATTTAAGATTGCGACATTTGAAATATGCAAAAAAGCTTCTTGCTTAACGATACCACCTTCAGTACCAGTCGCCTGATTTGGCTTTTGGTGCTTGGTGACGATGTTAATGCCTTCAACTTTAATACGATCATTTTTTACAGCTTGTACAGTACCTTGCTTGCCTTTGTCTTTCCCAGCAATCACGATAACTGTATCGCCTTTACGTAATTTTGACATGGATTACCTCACAATACTTCTGGTGCTAGTGATACAATTTTCATAAACTGATCACCACGTAGTTCACGAGTTACCGGTCCAAAAATACGAGTTGCAATCGGTGCTTTATTTTGGTTCAACAATACCGCAGCATTGTCATCAAAACGCAGGACAGAACCATCAGGACGACGAACGCCTTTTTTGGTACGTACAACTACTGCATTCATCACGTCGCCTTTTTTGACACGACCACGCGGAATGGCTTCTTTAACCGTTACTTTAATAATGTCGCCAACTGATGCATAACGACGATGAGAACCACCCAGTACTTTAATGCACTGAACTCGCCTTGCACCGCTATTGTCTGCAACTTCCAGCATTGACTCAACCTGAATCATAGCGTTACTCCACACGTATGAGCAATAAAAACCAGTTGCTGCCGCTAGCACAGTATGAGTAGACGGCATTTTTTAATAAATAACCGCGACTTACTCTTAATGTGAGTGATATGCGACGGGCGCAATCAGCATCCTTAAAAAGGCGGCTATTTTAACAGCTTCTGGCTTTTAATGCAATTTACTTAGATTTTTTCTACTTTTTCAACCACATCAACTAAAGTCCAAGACTTAGTTTTTGAGATTGGACGCGTTTCTTTGATGCGGACAAGGTCGCCTTGTTGGCAAACGTTATTCTCATCATGGGCTTTGATTTTTGTAGAACGACGAAGCTGTTTGCCATACAAAGGATGACGAACCAGACGCTCAATCAAAACTGTGATGGATTTGTCCATCTTGTCGCTGACAACTCGTCCTGTCAATACGCTAGCATTGGTAGCTGTTTGATTGTTATCGCTCATGAGTCGCCTCGTTGTTTCTCGTTAATCAAAGTCTGAAGCTGAGCAATCGTACGACGATTGGCACGTACTTCATGGGTATTACCCAACTGACCAGTTGCTTTAGCCATACGAATACGGAAAGCATCAAGTTGCTTTTCATCAAGTAACTGGGTCAGTTCTTCTAATGATTTATCACGTAATTCACTGATCTTCATTACATTATCGTCCGCTTAACAATGGTAGTTTTAAAGGGCAGTTTTGCCGCAGCAAGCGTTAAGGCTTCGCGAGCAAGCTCTTCTGAGACCCCTTCGATTTCATATAGCACTTTACCAGGTTTGATTTCGCATACCCAATACTCGACAGGACCTTTACCTTTACCCATACGTACTTCTAGAGGCTTGTTGGTGATTGGTTTGTCTGGGAACACACGAATCCAAATTTTACCGCCACGCTTGATTTTACGAGTGATGGTACGACGTGCTGCTTCAATTTGACGAGCTGTCATACGACCACGCGTCAGTGATTTTAGACCAATTTGTCCGAATGCAACGGTGCTTCCACGATGAGCAAGACCTGTGTTACGACCTTTGTGCATTTTACGAAACTTGGTACGTTTTGGCTGTAACATAGTTTAACCTCTGTCTGAGTTTCGACGGTTTCCACGACCACGGCGTTTTGGCGCACGAGGCTTCTCTTCGTTGACGGGATTGTAAACACTGTTCATACCGTCAAGGATCTCTCCGCGGAAAATCCAAACTTTAACACCGATGGTGCCGTAAGTTGTCTCGGCGCGAATTGACGCATAGTCAATATCAGCACGGAGTGTATGCAATGGCACACGACCTTCACGGTACCATTCAGTACGAGCAATCTCAGCACCGCCAAGACGGCCAGACAGCTCAACTTTAATACCTTTAGCACCAGAGCGCATGCTGTTTTGTACGGCGCGCTTCATAGCACGACGGAACATAACACGGCGCTCAAGCTGGCTACCAATACCGTCTGCTACCAAACGTGCATCTAGATCAGGCGATGTGATTTCTTCAATGTTGACCTGAGCAGGTACGCCCATGATTTTGGTCAATTCTTTTTGAAGTCTTTCGATATCTTCGCCTTTTTTACCGATCACGATACCAGGACGCGCAGTAGCGATGGTGATCTTAGCTGCGCCAGTAGGACGCTCGATCATGATGTTGCTGATCATCGCGTTGTCTAGCTTTTTGCGCAGATACTCACGAACTTGAATATCGTTGATGAGGTATTCTGAGTATTGTTTAGGGTTAGCATACCAGTTTGCGTTATGCTTTTTTACAACACCAAGACGAATTCCGATTGGATGTACTTTTTGACCCATAACTTATTCTCCTACCTTTATAGTGATGTGACAAGTACGCTTACTGATACGATCAGCGCGACCTTTAGCACGTGGTAGGATACGTTTTAGCGTGATGCCTTCATCAACGTAGATGGTTGATACTTTTAAAGTATCGATATCTAAGCCGTTGTTGTGTTCGGCATTGGCGATGGCTGAGTTAAGGCATTTCTTAACAAACACAGCGCCTTTTTTGTTGCTATACGTTAGGATATCCAAAGCACGCTCAATCGATTTGCCACGAACTTCATCAGCAACGAGTCTAACTTTTTGTGCCGATATGGCGGCACCGCGTAATTTTGCAGTTACTTCCATGGTAAGCACCTTATCTCTTAGCTTTTTTGTCAATGCCATGACCACGATATGTACGAGTCGGGGCAAATTCACCTAGTTTATGACCAACCATCTGCTCGCTTACGATAACCGGTACGTGAGTACGGCCGTTGTGAACAGATAAAGTTAGGCCAACCATTTGTGGCAGAATCATCGAGCGGCGCGACCAAGTCTTAATTGGCTTGCGAGAGTTGGTGTCTAATGCATTCTCAACTTTGGCAAACAAATGCGCGTCTATGAATGGACCTTTTTTCAATGAACGAGGCATGAAATTCTTCCTTTATTTCTTCTTGGCGCGACGGCGACGGATGATCATACTGTCAGTACGCTTATTGTGACGCGTTTTAAGTCCTTTAGACTTCTGACCCCAAGGGCTAGTAGGATGGCGACCTTTGTTACGACCTTCACCACCACCATGTGGGTGATCAACCGGGTTCATAGCGACACCACGAACTGAAGGACGAACACCGCGCCAACGTGAAGCACCGGCTTTACCAAGTGATTTCAAGTTATTTTCAGTATTAGATACTTCACCGATAACCGCACGGCAGTTCACGTGTACGCGGCGAGTCTCACCTGAACGTAGACGTAGAATTGCGTAGATACCATCACGGCCTAGTAGCTGAACGCTAGCACCCGCAGAGCGAGCAATCTGTGCGCCTTTACCGATTTTAAGCTCGATATTGTGAATCACAGTACCCAATGGGATGTTTTTTAGCGGTAAGCAGTTACCTGGGCGGATTGGAGAAGTTTCGCCTGACTGTACAGTATCGCCAGCAGCTAGTTTCTTTGGTGCAATAATATAACGACGTTCGCCATCAGCGTACTTAAGTAGTGCAATATGAGCAGTACGGTTAGGATCGTATTCGATACGCTCGACCGTCGCTGGGATATTGTCTTTAGTACGTTTGAAATCGATAACACGATAATGATGTTTATGACCACCACCAACGTGACGAGTGGTTATACGACCGTTATTGTTACGACCACCTGACTTACTTTTTGATTCGACAAGCGCTGCATAAGGACGACCTTTGTAAAGGTGTGGATGCACCACTTTTTCAACAAAACGACGGCCTGGTGATGTTGGCTTTGCTTTTACGATAGGCATGAGTGTAATCCTTATTCGTTGTTCGCTGTTTCACTAGTAGAATCAGTCGCGTTTGCAACTTCTTCACCAGCATCAGCCATTTGTACATCTTGACCAGCTTTTAAGGTAACATAGGCTTTTTTATAGTCGTTACGACGGCCGATACTCTTACCAAAACGCTTTGTCTTACCTTTAACATTCAAAGTGTTCACTTTAGTAACTTCAACACCTTCGAACATCATCTCAACTGCTTTTTTGACTTCTAGCTTAGTAGCGTTAGAGTCAACTTTAAATACCTGCACACCAAGTGAGTCGCCAAGCATTTGAGATTTTTCTGAGAATACAGGCCCTCTTAAGACCTGATAAAGTCTTGCGTTATTCATGCTAGTGCTTCCTCAAATTGTTTCGCAGCTTCAACTGACATGATCACTTTATCAAATGCGATCAAACTCACTGGATCCACTTCGTTTGTACCAAGTACATTGACGTGTGGAATGTTGCGAGCGGCTAAGTATAAATTTTCGTCAACTTCTTTGGTGACGATGAGTGCACGAGGTGCATTAAGCTCATTTAACTTTGCAATCAGCTCTTTGGTCTTTGGCTCAGAAACGCTTAGCTCTTCTACCAAAATCAAACGCTCTTGGCGAATCAATTCGGCTAGGATACACTGCATCGCACCGCGATACATTTTACGGTTTACTTTCTGTGACCAATCTTGTGGTTTTGCAGCAAATGCACGACCACCTGAACGCCAGATTGGGCTACGAATAGAGCCTGCACGAGCGCGACCAGTACCTTTTTGGCGCCATGGCTTGATGCCACCGCCAGAAACTTCGGCACGGGTTTTTTGCGCACGTGTACCTTGACGGCTACCTGCAAGATATGCGGTGACGACCTGATGCACTAATGCTTCGTTGAATTCACGACCAAAAGCCGTATCAGAAAGCTCAACCGCCGCACCTGTAACTGTTTTTAAATCCACGTTAATCCCCTTGCTTAGGCTTTGACTGACGGACGTACGATGACATCGCCACCGGTGGCACCTGGGATAGCACCCTTGATGACAAGTAACCCTTTTTCGGCATCCACTGATATCACTTCTAGGCCCTGAACGGTAACGCGCTTGTTACCCATTTGACCTGGCATCTTTTTGCCTTTGAAGACTTTACCTGGAGACTGGTTCTGACCAGTTGAACCAAGGGCACGGTGAGATACTGAGTTACCGTGAGTCGCATCTTGCATGCTAAAGTTGTGACGCTTTACGCCGCCTTGAAAGCCTTTACCTTTACTTTGTCCTGTGACATCAACCATCTGACCTTGCTCGAACAAGTCAGCTAGGATCTCACCGCCAATCTCACGACCTTCAAGTTCGCTATCATTGACACGAAATTCCCAAACACCACGGCCAGCTTTAACGCCAGCTTTCGCGAAGTGACCTTTTTGTGCGGCCGTTACGCGGCTGTCACGACGGGTACCTGTGGTGATTTGGATGGCTTGATAACCATCTACATCAGTATTTTTTACTTGAGTAATGCGGTTTGCATCGACCTCAACCACTGTGACAGGGATAGATGCGCCTGCTTCAGTGAAGACACGGGTCATGCCGCATTTTTTACCGACTAAACCGATCGCCATTTTAGACCTCTTTATATCTTATATTAATGGGTTGGGTGTGTTTTGCATTAACCCAAAGCAATTTGAACGTCAACACCCGCCGCTAAATCAAGCTTCATTAGCGCATCCACAGTTTTGTCA
Source organism: Psychrobacter sp. L7 (assembly GCF_002810365.1). NCBI lineage: Bacteria > Pseudomonadati > Pseudomonadota > Gammaproteobacteria > Moraxellales > Moraxellaceae > Psychrobacter > Psychrobacter sp. L7. Next base: position 172,654 of record NZ_NEXR01000002.1, on the reverse strand, counting down.
GTAGGCTGAACAATATCAACCATACGCTTGTGGGTACGAATTTCGTACTGGTCACGTGCGTCTTTGTTGACGTGTGGTGAGGTTAGAACGTTGAAACGCTCAATGCGAGTCGGCAACGGTACAGGACCACAAACTTGCGCACCGGTGCGCTTTGCAGTATCGACAATCTCTTGGGCCGACTGATCAATCAGACGATGATCAAATGACTTGAGACGGATACGGATTCTCTGGTTAGCCATGCCAGCAAGCTCCTAATATGTGCCTTTGTCATTCTTGCGCTGCAAGATTATGATCAAAAGCCGTTTGGTTAAAGATTTACTTCAAGCGGCTTCCCATTCTTTGCAGAATCTGTTCTTCGAGAGAACCAGCAGCGTGCTAAAAGCAAAATAATTTAAAGCCCCGCCAACCCTCCCACTTTTATGGATGTCAGCAAAGGCATAATGAAATAGTGCTAGAAACGATGCTCTAGCTGTCATAGCGCCAGCTGTTTTATTGGCTGCGCATATATAATTCAGTGGTGTGTATTATACATAGAATTTTGGTCATTGCAAGAGTAATATCAATGGGCGCTTGAGATTTTACCCTTTATAAACAAGCGTTTTTATCGATAATATTTTTATTAAAGTCTCTTTTACACCCGGATAAAACATCAATAAAACCTCTCAATAATGGCCGTTATTCTAGGGTGTGTATTCAATTCACTCGCTAGTCTAAAACGATATCATACTGCTCTTGAGTGTAAAGGTTTTCGACATCGAAGGTGATAACCCGGCCTAATAAATACTCCAAATCAGCGACGGTGTCTGATTCTGAGGTGAGCAGTAAATCGATCACAGCGGCATGAGCCACCACGGTAAACTTTTTTGGAGAATTATAAGTGCGAGCGCAGCGCATGATTTCGCGAAAAATCTCAAAGCAGACGGTCTCAGCGGTCTTAACAAAGCCGCGACCTTGGCAGGTAGAACACGGCTCACAGAGCTGCTGCCCCAGCGACTCACGGGTACGTTTGCGCGTCATTTCAACCAAGCCCAGCTCACTGACTTGGGTGATTTTGGTCTTAGCATAATCTTGCGCCAACTGCTCTTGCAGACTGGTCAATACGTCATCTTTGTGCTGCTGCTCGAGCATATCGATAAAGTCGAGGATAATAATACCGCCCAGATTGCGCAGTCGTAGTTGGCGGGCGATGGCATGGGTGGCTTCAAGATTGGTCTTATAAACCGTATCCTCTAATGAGCGACCACCGACAAAAGAGCCGGTATTGACATCAATGGTCGTCATGGCTTCGGTTTGATCGATAATCAAATAGCCGCCAGATTTGAGATCGACACGGCGTTTGAGCGCATCTCGCAGATCATCTTCGACTCGGTGCACATCAAATAGTGATTGTTCTGCCGTGTAGTGAACGATGCGATCATAGATAAAGGGTACAAACTCTTTGGCAAAGTATCTGACTTGCTCATACACCTGCTTATTATCGATGACGACTTTTTCGGTATCACTATGTACCAAATCGCGTATCGAACGTAACGGTAAGGATAATTCTTGATAGATCAGCTCTGAGCTTTGATGATGATTGATCTCTTGACGGCGTGCGCAGATCGTTCGCCATAACTGCAACAGATAGTAGATGTCTTCTTCTAGTTTTGCGACTGGCACACGCTCAGCAGCCGTACGTGCAATCAGGCCGCCCTTGAGATTGACTGTCTGCATCAGATAGGTCAGCTCGGTTTTTAGACGCGTGCGCTCATCAGCGCCATCGATACGCTGTGAGATGCCGATATGGTCGCTCGATGGTAGATAAACCAAATAACGTGAAGGCAGCGAGATATTGGTGGTCAAGCGCGCGCCTTTACTGCCGAGCTGATCTTTGGTCACTTGCACAAGGATACGTTGGCTCTCATGCAAACGGTGCTGAATCAAGGTCTTGGCGGCTGGTACGACTTCTGTACTCTGCACCTCGACCACAGGCGGCGTCACTGCTAGGTCTTCTGTCGCACCAATCACGGTGTCATCGCTAATCGCGTGCTCATTGGCCATACCATCGACAGTAGTACCAGCTTGAGCGTGACTGTCGTTGGCTATTGTGTTTGTCTTATCTACTACCGGACGCGGCTCGCGCTGCATATCGTTGACGTGTAAAAACGCTGTGCGTGATTGACCGATATCAACAAAAGCGGCCTGCATACCTGGCAGGACACGTACCACCGTACCCAAATAAATATTGCCCACCAACCCCAATTTATGATGACGCTCAATATAAATCTCGCCCAAAATGCCGTTGTCTAGCACGGCGACACGCGACTCCATTGGACTAATATTAATCAGCAGCTCTTCGGACATAATATTTTTCTCTTATCTCTCAGCTTTCTTATTCGACGTTCATCGCCTGTTAGGCTTACAGTGTAACAAATGCGCCTTGTGCTTGCCCATTATCCTAGCGTGTCATTATGTGGATAAAAAGTGTGTGCACAAAAACAACTCAGCAGCTGATTATCATGACACACTTGCGCTGCTGTGCTGGCTGACGGTATTGATCAGGGCCAACGTTTGCGCAAGTGGCAAGCCGACGACATTGGTATAGCTACCGTTGATACGGCTCACCCAAGTAGCGCCTAACCCCTGAATGCCATAACCTCCTGCTTTGTCTTGAGGCTCGCCGCTGTCCCAATACTCACGCATCATCTGCGCCGTTAAGGGAATAAAGGTCACCGCCGTGCGCTCCGTGAGCTGCTGCTGAGAAACGACCTGCCATACAGGCTGCTTGAGTGCATGGACGGCTGTTGCATGGACAGCGGCGTTATCGCAGCGCACCAGATGAGCAGAGCGGGCGATAAGGGTCACTTGCACCGCTGTCCATACTTCATGCACCGTATCAGACATCTGCTGCCACATCTCATACGCCTGCTCACGGCTTGTAGGCTTGACCAGCACCGTCTTGCCGTCTGCTAAGACACCGATGGTATCGGCTGTTAACACCAGACGCGACTCAACGTCTTTATCGGCATTCTCTTCCCTGCTGGTAGCATTTAGCTGCTGTACCGCGGCGGCCGCTTTGGTCGCGACCATGCGCTCGATATAGTCTTTGGGGGGTTCATTGGCATGCGGGGTTTCGTCGATATCGACACTCATGACCGTAAAGTCCAGCTGCGCTCTAGACAACAGCTCACGACGACGCGGCGAACCGGACGCTAAAATAATATCCATTATTCATCTCTTATTATATAAATTTGTCTGATTGTATAAACTTGTGGGCTGACAGCGCTTGCAGATAAGGTCATAAATACGGTCATGTTGATTCGTTTTAACATTTCATGAGGGCGTATTTTGCTAGCAGCACGCACAATGAGCGCGCTTGTTTTATAGGATGATCGACTCGCTCATGGATGCGTCAGTATCAACGCGCAAACTTACGTAGCACCAAAAGCACCAAAGGCCAGCTAAGAATACTCATGACTAATGACAAAGCGGACTGAGCGACAAACACATTTTGGATAAACATTTGCAATATCCACAGCGTCAACTGAAAGATTAGCAAACTAAAACTGGCAAGTAGCCACGCGCTCCATGTATTTAATTGTCTGACATAAATACTGGTAACTTTGATAACAAAAGCGACCAGCACAGCAGCAAAGGCTTGCTGACCTAAATGGGTATCCATCAACAAATCGGCAATGATGCCCACCGTAAAGGCGGTAAAGATACCGACATAGCGCGGCTGAAACAACAGCCAAAAAATCAGCACCATAATCATGACCATGGGTCGCAAGGTGGCCATACTGGGGCTTAATGGATAGACATTGAGGGATGAGGCCACGACGATACTGACAATAATGACAGCAATCAGCAGTACTGTTTCATTCTCAGAATCAGGATACGACATGAGCACTTACCTTAATGAGACGTAGCAGCTGCAAACGCCAAACGATGAGACACCTTCTTAGGCTTAGGCGATAGCTAATTGATGACGGTATTGTTTTTATTAATCAGCTTGTCTTGCAATATCAGTACATAGGCATTGTCAATAAAATTGGCAGTGGGTGTGACCTCGATGCTTCTAAAGTTATCCGCCTGCGTGTCCTCGATCTGAGCGATACGGCCAACGCGATACCCTGCTGGGATACGGCCACCCAACCCTGACGACACTAGCTCATCCCCCACCCGCACATCTGAAGTTTTAAACACATAATCCAAACTCAAAGACGTCGGGATGCCTTTGCCTGTCACGATGGCACGCTGACCGGTACGTTTGACCGTCACCGCCACAGACTGCTGCTCATCGGTGATTAGTAGCAATCGGCTGGTGTTGGGATAGACATTGATGATTTGCCCCAAAATACCATCTTCGTCGATGACCGTTTGACCCACCTGTACGCCATCTTGCGCGCCTTTATTGATGACCACAATTTGCCTGAGTAAGTTGGTGTCGGTACCAATCACTTGCGCCAAATTAAGATCAAACTGCTCAGGCTTGGTGGTCGACAAAATGCCTTGCAAGCGAGCGTTTTGTGCCAAGATATAATCTTGCTGCTGCAGCTTGGCCTGCGCGTGGATCAGCTGTGATTTTAGCTGCATGTTTTCGCGGCGCAAGGCTTCTTTGGACTGTAAACGACCACTAGCCCAGTGCTGAGCATAACTCGGCAACAGTGACAGCTGATAGATGGGCTGCATGGCGGCATGGCTGGTATTACGGACAGGGTTAAACCACTCTGCGTTTTTGCTATCAAACCACATCAATATCGAAGCGACTATCAATACAATGGCAGTCTTACGAAGTGATAACGGCTGACGGGCAAAAATACTTGGAATCATAAGAGGTCTAATTAGCAATTTTAAAATAAGCAAGAATATGGTCTTGCTTTTCATGGCTTGAGCGTACTTTGTACTTATTAGGGTCTTTTGAACATGATGGATACTGCCACGCGCTCTACTGCCCTCATCAGCGCACGACTAGTACCACCCCAGCCATGCGCCTGCTAAAACCGTTTAGACAAAAATCATGTTTAGGCTTTTGTTATTGATAAAATCAAGCGCAATACCACCACCGCGGCTCACGCAGGTCAATGGGTCTTCGGCGACTGTCACTGGTAGACCGGTCTCTTTGGAGATAAGCTTGTCTAAATCACGTAATAGCGCACCGCCCCCTGTCAAGACAATACCGCGCTCAGCGATGTCTGATGATAGCTCAGGTGGCGTTTGCTCGAGTGCTGCTTTGACCGCACTGACGATACCGCTTAATGGATCGCTAAGGGCTTTTTGTACTTCTTCTGAATTGACGGTAAAGGTCTTTGGCACACCCTCTGCCATGCTACGACCACGTACTTCTACCTCTAGCTGACTGTCTTCGTTTAGTGCGGAGCCCACTTCTTGTTTGATACGCTCAGCTGTCGTCTCACCGATGACGCAGCCATGAGTACGGCGTACGTGGGTGATAATGGCCTCATCAAACATATCGCCGCCGATACGAATCGACTCGGCATAGACGCAGCCAGATAGTGCAATCACAGCAATCTCAGTGGTACCGCCACCGATATCCACCACCATCGAACCGCTGGCTTCATGGACAGGCATGCCAGCACCGATTGCTGCTGCCATTGGCTCCTCAAGCAGCAATACTTTATTGGCGCCCGCTGATGACACCGCCTCACGTATCGCTTTACGCTCTACCAAAGTAGACTTGCATGGCACACATACCACCACATTTGGCTCCGCCATAAAACGTTTGGCTTTTACCTTAGTGATAAAGTGCTTTAGCATTTTTTGGGTCACCTCAAAGTCTGCAATCACCCCGTCTTTTAGTGGACGAATGGCGGTGATGTTGGCAGGTGTACGACCTAGCATCTGCTTGGCATCGATACCAACAGCGGCGACGGTAGGGTTTTGAGTACGATTACTTCGTAGCGCGACCACCGTAGGCTCGTCAAGCACGACGCCTTTATTAGGAATAAAGATAAGGGTGTTCGCAGTACCGAGGTCGATAGCGATATTATTTGATAAAAATCCAAACAGGTTCATGACTAATATTTCCAGCGTATTACAAATGAGGCGAATGAGGCGAATGAGAGTGACTGAGGCGTTCCTCGTCAGTGTTGAGCAGGTCGTCGATAGACATTACCTGTGGCGAAAACTGAACCTCGCAACAAGTCAAACCTAAGCAATAATAATGAAATGAAAAAACTGAGGCAAATTATACCGATTTGGCTCAAAAAAAACATAGATATTTGCGTTAGTAAGTCAGGATTTTGGTCCTAGATGCTAAAAGTTGTTACAAAGTTTGAAATCGTCAGCAAGACCATTTGACTTCATGAAAGACCATTTAATTCAATAACTAACAAGGCGCTACAGACAGATGATGATTTTGCTCAGTAGCAGGTGCATACTGTAACGTATTTCAGCGAACAATGGGTGAGCATTTAAGAATGAAACACTAACTATACGGTCAGTTTTGTAAATCATTTTAACTTGGTTGATATTATGCATCAATCAAATGCTGTGCTCTGTAAACTTAGGCCAGATGCTTTATAATAAGCCAACTCAAGATACAATCTTATTTAGCAATCCTCTTATTTTTAGTGGTCATGTCTTGACACCACCCAAATTGACACTAACCAAAACTGTCCTTCATTGGAGAAACTATGTCACAGCAACCAGCAACGTCTGACAACAACGTCAGCCGTGAAGAAATCTTAGAAGTTGCCAACCTTGCCCGCTTGGGCGTGGATGAAAGCACGGCGAGCAGCTACGCGGACGACATCAGCAAAGTGTTAAAACTGATGCACACGCTAAGCAGTGTCGACACCGCAGGCATCAAGCCTTTATCAAACATCCATGAAGCCTGCCAAGAGCTGCGTGCTGACGTCGCCAAACATGATATCGATCGCACGCGCAATCAATCGGTCGCACCAGCGATCGAAGACGGCCTATATCTGGTGCCACAAGTGATTGAATAACGACTTGCATGACTTTATTAGCTTTATTGGCTTTATCTTATTTTATGCTATTAACACTTTGACGGACGACACCCTATGTCTGAGATTCACCTATTAAGTACCGAGCAGCTGATTACAGGCTTGCAAGAAAAGCAGTTTAGCAGCGCAGAATTAACCGAACACTATATCAAACGTATCGACGCCCTAGACACTAAGGTCAACAGCTTTATCACCCACACCGCTGAGACGGCGCGCGCGCAAGCGAAAGCCGCGGACGAGATGCGCGCCCAAGGCGATAAGCGTCCCCTGCTTGGCGTGCCCATGGCACATAAAGACATCTTTTGTACCCAAGGCGTGCTGACCACTTGTGGCTCAAAGATGCTACACAATTTTGTCTCGCCTTATAATGCCACCATCGTGACCAATATCGAAAAAGCGGGCATGATCAGCCTAGGTAAGCTCAATATGGATGAGTTTGCAATGGGATCGGACAACAGCAGCTCTTACTATGGCACGGTACAAAACCCATGGAATTTGGAACGCGTCCCTGGTGGCTCATCTGGTGGTAGTGCAGCCGCTGTCGCCGCCGGTTTTGTGCCTGTGGCGACCGGTAGTGATACGGGCGGCTCGATTCGTCAGCCAGCTTCGTTTTGTGGCCTCACCGGCATCAAGCCCACTTATGGCCGTGTGTCACGCTTTGGCATGATTGCCTATGCCTCAAGTCTCGACCAAGCCGGTAGCATGGGCAAAAGCGCCAAAGACTGTGCCTATCTGCTGCAGCCGATGATCGGTCATGATCCGCGCGATGCCACCTCCATCAAGCACGACATGCCAGATTATGTACAAGACATCAATGATGCAGAGGCCGCTGCAGGCGATAAACCCTTTGCAGGATTACGTATCGGTGTCGCCAAAGAATACTTTAGTAAAGGCCTCGACCGCGAAGTCGAACAAGCCGCCCGTGCCGCACTCAAAAAATACGAAGAGCTGGGGGCGACCATCGTCGAGGTCAATATCACCGATCCCGATATCACGCTGGCCACTTACTATATGCTCGCCCCTGCCGAAGCGTCTTCCAATCTATCACGCTTTGATGGCGTGCGCTTTGGCTATCGCTGTGAAGCACCAAAAGATCTGATTGACCTATACACGCGCTCACGCTCTGAAGGCTTTGGCCCTGAAGTACAGCGCCGTATCCTCACTGGTACTTATGCACTATCGGCAGGCTATTTCGACGCTTACTACACCAAAGCGCAAAAAGTGCGCCGCTTAATTGTCAAAGACTTTGATGATGCTTTTGCCAATTGTGATGTCATCGCTAGTCCCACCGCGCCGACCGCAGCTTATAAGCTGGCAGAAGACCTCGATCCTGCGACCATGTACCTAGGCGACGTGTATACCATCGCAGTCAACCTAGCTGGTCTGCCCGCACTCAGTCAGCCCGTTGGTTTGACCTCAGAAGGTCTGCCGATCGGTTTACAGTTAATCGGTAAGCACTGGCAAGAAAGTCAGCTGCTAACGACCGCTCATCTGTTTCAGCAGCATACCGATCATCATCTACAACACTCACTCGTCGCAAAGGAGACGGTATAATGAACACAGCTACTACGACTGAGAATACCGCTCATAACGACAGCGTTCGTCCCGAATTGTTTGTTGATGGTTACGAAGTGGTCATCGGCATTGAGATTCACTGCCAGCTAAACACTGACAGTAAAATTTTCTCTAGCGCCCCAACTGACTTCGGCCACGAGCCAAACAGCCAAGCCAACATCGTCGATTTAGGCTTACCTGGCGTGCTACCGGTACTCAACGCTGGCGTGGTCGAGCGCGCACTGAAGTTCGGTATGGGCGTCAATGCCGAGCTGGGTCTTTTTAACACCTTTGATCGCAAAAACTACTTTTATCCTGATTTGCCCAAAGGCTATCAAATCACCCAAATGGCCAACCCTATCGTGGGTACCGGCTATATCGATGTGGTGGTCAATCAAGGCGAAAAAAACGAATACCCAAAACGGATGGGTATCACCCGCGCGCACCTAGAAGAAGACGCGGGTAAATCAGTCCACGATGCCGTCGATGGCATGACGGGTGTCGATCTCAACCGTGCGGGCACGCCGCTCATCGAAATCGTCTCTGAGCCTGACATGCGCTCAGCGGATGAAGCGCTGGCTTATATCAAGGCCATTCATCAGCTGGTCACTTGGCTGGGTATCTCGGATGCGGTCATGGCAGAAGGCTCATTCCGCTGTGACTGTAACGTCTCTGTGCGCAAACCTGGCGGCGAGCTCGGTACTCGTACTGAGCTCAAAAACCTAAACTCGTTCCGTTTTATCGAGCGCGCCATCAACCGCGAAATCGAACGTCAAATCGACATCATCGAAGACGGCGGTAGAGTCGTGCAGGCAACGATGCTCTATGATCCTGAGCGCGACGAAACCCGCACCATGCGCACCAAAGAAGACGCCAACGATTATCGTTATTTCCCTGACCCTGACTTACTGCCTGTCCGTATCGAGCAGCATATGATTGACAGCATTCGTGCTGCCATGCCTGAGCTACCTGTGGCTCGCCGTGACCGTTTTGAGGTAGCGCTTGGTCTGTCAGAATACGATGCTCGCATCCTAACAGGCAGCCGTCAGCTTGCTGATTATTTCGAAGCTGTGGTGGCAGAAGTGGGCCAGCAAGATGCCAAAATGGCAGCCAACTGGGTGATGGGCGACTTGCTCGGTGCCCTCAACAAAGATGATAAAGACATCACCCACTCCCCTATCAGCGCCAAGCAATTGGCTGGTATGCTGGCTCGTATCAAAGACGATACGCTATCTGGCAAATTGGCCAAAAAAGTCTTTAGTGCCTTATATGAGCGCGAAGGCGGCGACGGCGATGATGCGGCAGATAAAATCATCGAAGAAAAGGGCCTAAAACAAGAAACGGACACTGGCGCTATCAAAGCCATGGTCGAGGAGGTCATCGCCAACAATCAAACGATGGTAGATGAGTATAAAGGCGGCAAGCAAAAAGCCTTTAATGGTCTGGTCGGGCAAGTGATGAAAGCCAGCCGCGGTAGTGCCAACCCGCAGCAAGTCAACCAAATTTTAAAAGAGCTGCTGGGATAGCTCTGCTAATATGGCGCTCATACTGGCTATGGATATGTCAAATTTTGGGGCAAATGGGTAGCAAGATAAATAGCCCTTGCAATATGCCTAATTTTGCGTAAAATAGTCAGTCATTCGGGGCGTAGCGCAGTCTGGTAGCGCACCACACTGGGGGTGTGGTGGTCGCAGGTTCAAATCCTGCCGTTCCGACCAAACATCGAATTAGGGCAGGCATAAATTGTCTGCTCTTTTTTTGTCTGACTTCGACAAATCATATTTAATTAAACTCTCTATATATTATTGAAATAAGTTAATGCCCACTTTAAAAGAATAGACTTATATCTGCTCTCTATAGATAGACATTTCTACCAATTCTGTTATTGTTGCTTATCCTATAAGCCATAGCACCTTCCCAATGAAAAAGACGACATTAGAACAAAAGAACTGGATCAAGAAACTTAATATCAAAGTAAGAAAGAGCCATAGCAAAAAAGATAGAACTATTAGGCTAATTTCTCATAGTAAGAAGCGAATTGAGTTTAATAAGAAATTAAGTCTGTTCCATGGTAACGAAAGAACTAAAATAATAAAAGTTTTGAGGTCTTTATCAAAAAATACTTATAACCAGTTGTATCTTGACTTTAGAAAACTAGAACTGATTGAACCTCTGACAGCCCTTCATATCGTACATGTATTGAATAAATATGAAGATCTCGATATAAGGTTCAAATCACGTCATAGCCAAAGCATAGTACCTAGAGCTGTCTTCACGCTGTTAGGTCTAGATAGGGTATTAGGTCTAAGTAAAATTACAAAAAATAAGCATATAGAGATTGTTGATAACTGGCATATGTTCTCAGGAAACAACTGTGATTTACCAGAAGACATGCAAAGTCATATACTAATGATCTACCAGAAATTTACTGATCAGAATATCCCTTTCAAACTGGTGACTGCTATTAATGAAGCTATTAATAACGTTATTCAGCATGCTTATATGAAAAGCTCAGATCCTGACTTTCAAAAATGGTATGCTCTTACACGTATTGATGAGAAATGTATTGTAGTTGTGGTATCTGATTTAGGAGTGACAATTCCTGAAACAGCGCCTCTATCTATTCTTGAAGTCCTTCAAGGCAAAGCTAATAAGGTTAAAGAAGGAATACTAGGAGCAGATCTAGCATCATTAAAAGACCACTCTGACTCTAAGTTAATACAGCTTGCTACAAATTTAGACACGACTCGTACTAAAGAAAAAGGTAGAGGAAAAGGCTTCAATGATATATTAGATTTAGTTAGAAGAACGAATGAATTTCCAGAGATTAAGCAGGTACATACCTCAGTACTTAGTAAAAGTGGTAGTTATTTATTACAATCTAACTCAGACGGTAGTGCCAAAGAGTTGTCTCTTAATAAGAACTTCGACGATTTCGAATCGAAAATTGAAGGTACTGTAATTTCTTGGGTTATTAGATTAGTTTAAGGAGTTTGTAATGATGGCAACAATTAATGTAGCTAAAGACTTTTCTTTAATGCCTTCAGGTAGATCTCATACTGATGGCAGCTATACAGGTGAGCATTTTTATGATTATTTAGTTCGTATTATGAATAGCATTCCTGAAGATGAGAAGATTATTGTCAATTTTGATGGTATTTTATCAGCAGGCTCCTCTTTTCTTGAGCAATCTTTTGCTGGACTTATTCGTAAGAAAAATATAACTAAAAGTAAGTTTTCTGAAAAATTTATTATAGAAGCTAATGACTATCCTGAAATTAGAGAAAAAATACTGAGATACGTAAAAGAGGCTTAATTTCAACTATCTAAAGGCTCTAATTTAAATATGAGTGATTATTTAACTGTATTTTCAATTGCATTGGCCGTTATTTTTTCCATTTTCAGAACCTCAAAACTAAGCAACATCGTTGTTTAGATGAAGTGGTTAATCGTCTTGATATTATAACTACTATTGCTTTAAACTCTTGTAACACGCACCCCTATTCACGCTCTCAAGGTGAGTATGATTTCAATTCCAAGATTTTGAGAAAAAGTATCGATAAATTTAAATCGAACGCTCCTACTCTTTTACTTAAAAAACATGAGTTCGATACCTTATCGAAAGAATGCATAGAATTGCTAGAATATATCGAAATGCATACTCCAGTTGAGTCGCCTGAAAATATAGAAACAGATACAGACGGAAAAATGATCAACAAATTACATACCACTATTAAAGTTCATATGCTTGCTAATAAAATAGTAAGTAGAATATATAAATTAGTATAAAGACGCCTTCGTAATCGCGCTCAGCGCTTCATTGATGACAAACACTTTAGACTTGATGCCTGTAAATCCAAACGACTCTAAGCGCTCGGTATGCTTGGCCAAATACCGATCGGCGTCATCTAAGTTATCAAACACATAGATACCACCCGCTTCTTGCGTGTCTTTATTTTCTGTCCATAATTTATAGACCAGACCGCGCTCGTTTGCGATATCAGCGGCCAGCTCTTTCATCGCGGCAAAAAACTCGTGACCAAAAGGCCCACTATAGGGAAAGTCGATTTGTAATAGGTATTTCATGGCGTATTCCTCATCATATAAGATGGATAAATGGCCGCCCATTAGCGGCCAGACAGTTGCAATTTTAGCATAATATAATACGCCATCGATTGACTATAGACTTTTGGTACATGAGCCGCTAGGGTAAACGTACACTGTAATGATGGTTTATCCTATGATCGAGCCGACGGTTCATGGCCCGTTTACTTATCTACATACCGCACCGTGGGAAGCTTATCGGCGCCCCTATGTGCGCGATTTGGCTTATGTGCTGGCCTGCCCCACTGTCTTAACAAAGTGGTTGGACGTTGCGCCGCATCAGAACACACATACCGTGTCGGTCCATAGCGCACACTTTTGGCAGCAGCAGTTTGCAGCCTATCAGGCACGCTTAGAGGAGCTCGATACCACCAATGCGTATCAGGCGCTGACGCGATATCTGCTGACACGTCCCAGTCCCAATCGCTTAGGTTTTCACTTTGAGGGATTGTTATCATTTTGGCTAGAAGATGGCTTTGCGCGCAAATTACATCCGTACGAGACGCTTGCTAACAATGTGCAGTTATATAACGGCAAACAGACGACAGGCGAGCTGGATCTGATTTTATACAATCATCAGGACAATCTGACCGAACACTGGGAGCTGGCAATTAAGTTCTTTATGGGGGCACCACCTTTTGAGCCTGCAAACTGGGTCGGTATCAATTCCAATGATAACTTACAGCGCAAAATGACCCACATGCAGACCAAGCAGTTCCGCGCTGTGTGGGTCGATACCGCTGATCACGGGCAAGTAAAAATCGACAAACGCTACGGTATTGTCAAAGGCCGCTTTTTTTTGCCGCTCAATATCTATGGCTTTGATAAACCAGATTGGCTAACGCCCAGCTTTCCGCTGCATGAATGGTGCGATAACAGCGACGCCGTCAGTCTTGCGACGCTCGATACGAGCACTCTGCGGCGCGCGTACTATATTGAGTGGTTTACCAAACGCAGCTTTTATGACCGTTACGCCAGACGAGCGCTTGTACAGACTTGGTCAGAGAAGAGCTTGCCAAAGACAGGGCTGTATTTTGAAGGCGACAGGCCAATTGTCATCTATCCGAGGCAGTGTGAGTAGCCCGCACCCTCAATCCGAGAGGTCAGTTTTAATCACGACCAACAACCATCATTATCAGTACGTCTCAATCACCTGCATCAGCTCATATCTGAGCATATCCGCGCTTGGCATACGCTCAGCGTGAAAGCGCACGATAGGAATACCTGCACTAGCAAGGGCTTTGTCCTTTTTGTCATCGGCTTTTTGGCGTGATTTGCTGCTATGTGTCCAATCATCAAGCTCGATAGCCACCAAGGTGGTCTGCGCGTCGATATCGACGATGACATAATCGACACTCTGACGACAAATGCGGTTAAACCAAAAGCTACGCTCGGAGGTCTCATCGCTATTGGCTTCGATGATTCGCGACAGCTGCACCTGCACAAATATGTGATACTCGGGCAAGGCGTTTTTTAATTTTTTAAAAAAAATCACCTCAGTATCAGTCATGATGGGCATCGGTGCAAATGGCCAAATGGCCAACTCATCACCGCGCACAGGTTTTGGCTCAGGCTCGATGCTTTGACGCTTTGAGGATAGTTTTGGTAACGTAATTAGCCCTAAAAACCCAACGGCCAATATTAAAAATACAACGCCAAACGACATGGTTTTACCTTATAAAATAAACAAGTGATTATCCAAGTCCCAGCTGCGCCGACACACAAGCACAGCTGGGAATTTGAATAATCACGGCAGGTCAACCTTTTTAGGCTGACAGGTGATACAAAAACAAAATAAATGCGCAGCATGGTAGCGAAACCTACCCAGCTGAGCAATCAGTAAAACAAAAAACACGACATCTAGTGTCGTGTTTTCTCAGATCATAGAAACAGCGAAGGTGTCTATACTCCCTAACAGTACTCACTGCTAGCGGCGATACATTAGTCGAGGTTTAGCGCCAGTATAATACCCAAGCGCTGGTGGTGTTTACTTTAGGGTCGCTGTTGATCTTGTCTTTGAGCGCCAGCGCTGCCACTTTACCGCGCTCAGGACCGACGATGACGCGGACACCGCGACTGGTCGGACTGGTCTTTACTTGATACCCTGCTGCCTGAAACTTTTTGGCCAATTCATCTGCTTTGGCCTGATCATTGGCAAGTGCGACTTGCACCCCAAAGCTTCCTTTGGCATCGGTTTCCTTGACCTGTTGGCGAGCGTCACGCAGTTTTTGCTGCGCATCACGTTTGGCCTCTGCTGATTTTTTTGCCAATGCTTCTTCTTTTTTGCGCTGCGCTTCACGCGCTTTTTCGGCTGCCGCTGCTTCTCGCTCTAGACGCTGTACTTGTTTGCGTGAAGGAATAGTCAGTGTCTGACCCAGCTGCAGTGAGGTCGAGGGTGACATATTGTTTGCCTGAGCCAGCGCTTCCACCGGTACGTTATACTGTCTGGCAAGTTTAATCAGGCCGTCGCCTCGTTTGACTTCATAGTCAGTGGGGGATTTGGGCGGCTCTTTTTTGGCGGCTTCGGCAGCTTTTTCAGCCG
The DNA here is from genome assembly GCF_002810365.1 of Psychrobacter sp. L7. Lineage (NCBI taxonomy): Bacteria > Pseudomonadati > Pseudomonadota > Gammaproteobacteria > Moraxellales > Moraxellaceae > Psychrobacter > Psychrobacter sp. L7. Next base: position 157,486 of record NZ_NEXR01000002.1, on the reverse strand, counting down.
CTTGCTTTTTTGCGGCGGCCTGCTCGGCAGCCTGACGCTCAGCTTCTGCTTGACGCTCAGCTTCTGCTTGACGCTTGGCCTCTGCTTGTTGCTTGGCTTGTTTGGCTTGTTCCGCTTGCTGTTGCCGCTGTGCCAACTCTTTGGCGGCTTGTTGCTCTTTGAGAGCGGCTTGACGTTTGGCTTCTTGCTGCTGGGCAGTTTTTAATTTTTCGGCGGCGGCTTGCGCCGTATTGCTATCAGTGCTTTCAGAACTTTCCGTACCTTCAAGGCTTGCTGTTGCCGAAGCGGTATCGTCTTTTTTCTCAGCTGCGGTGCTGTCGCTATCGTCAGCAGCGGTAGTGTTTGTTATATATTGTTGGCTTTCTGCGCGCGCTTTGGCTAGTGCTTCAGCTTCAGCAGCTTCTTGCTCAATCAAAAACTGCTGAGCACGTCTTTCTTGCTCTGCGACGCGAGCGGCGCGCTCTTTTTGTTTTTGTGCCAAGATGCGTTTTTCTGTTTCGATGTCTGTTGTCAATGGCGGCTGCGTGGTTTGCTCAGTACTTGAGCTTTCGACCATCGCTGAGGTCGGCGCAGGCTGACTGTTATCGCCGATTTGTTGCACCATAGCGTATAGCATCACGCTACCGCCGATAATCATCCCAATGCCCAATAAGGCTTGTCTCGAAAAGTTCATCCGTTTACGTCTCTTAGTTGGTAATAAGGTTGATTGAGCGGCGCAGCTATCGCTTTAAAACCTTGGCGGGCAAGGCTCTACAAGCTTACCCATCCGTCAGTTTTTTGGCGTTATACGCTATATTTCAATCACTTTGATTATAAAGCATATTTTTCGCGCTGTCTGCTATCACACTTGTGCTAAGCGTAACATGAAAGCAAAGCCCTTTTCATCACTCACGGGTCGTCACATCATCGACTATCACTGATCGGCAGTCAGTGCTGCTAATGCCTCACCGATAGTATGAAACGAGCCACACACCACGATGAGATCCTGCGCATCGCTCGCTTGCATCACCGCCTGCGTGGCTTCTTTTAATCTGTCAAACTGATGTATCTGCGCCTGCTCGACATGGCGAGACAGGACGCTGTATAAATGCTCGGTACTCGCGGCACGTGGATAGTCAATCTCCGCGATAAACCACTCGCTGATCGGCAAGCCAGCTTGGCTTAAGCGCTGGACGACATGGTCGATATCTTTATCACCTAACATAGAAAACAGCATTTTGATGCTGGCAGGTTGGCTGCCGCTATGACTGTCTATAGACTCGTGCTGCTCAGCGAGGTGCTGCTGCCAAAGCGGTACAAGCTGCGCCAATAAAAACTCGACACCCTGCTCATTGTGCGCCACATCAAATAGCCAATGACGCTGCTGGGTATGGCGGTAATCAAACCGTCCTGCCAGCTTGACTGTCTGCAGCGCCTGCTCGATGGCACTGATATCGATATCTAATGGACTGGCCAGCACAGCTGATAAGGCATTGGCAGTGTTCATAAGCGACAATGCTGGGCGCGGTAGCTGCATCGTGACAGCGGCATTGCTATACTGCCATGTGGCTGAGTCGAGGCTTTGGTAAGCAAAGTCCTGCCCGACCTGATAGCAGCGCGCTTGATGCTGATCAATCGCCTGCTGCACGCTATCTGGCATCGTAGTCGCCCCATAAATCAGCGTGATATCGTCACGCAAGATACCTGCCTTTTCGCGTCCGATATCCTCGACATTGTCGCCCAACCAATCGATATGATCGATACCGATATTGGTAATCACCGCCATGTCAGGATCGATGATATTAACCACATCCAAGCGACCGCCCAGTCCCACTTCTAATACCCATACCTCGCAGTTTGCTTCGGCAAATATCAATAATGCAGCAAGTGTCGTCATCTCAAAGAACGACAATGTCAAATCGCACTGCAGCCGCGCTGCCTCCACCTTACTAAAGGCATTGATTAATGTCTCATCGCTGACCATCTCGCCATCGATACGCACCCGCTCATTAAAAACGCTTAAATGCGGTGATTGATACAGCGCCGTTTTATACCCTGCCGCTTGACACATTTGTGCAATCACTGCGGTCGTTGAGCCTTTACCATTGGTGCCCGCTACAGTAAATACATAAGCATCGTTTTTGGCGGATTGTACCAAGCCTAACGCCTCAGCCACTGGCAACACGCGCGACAGCCCCATGTCAATCGCCGACACATGGATTTGCTGCATATAATTGAGCCATTCGGTCAAACTAGACTGGTTATCGGGCGTACTTGAGGTAGCAACTAAGGAGTCAGACATGAAGAAAACCTATCAAAAAAGAATCAAATAAAAACTGAAGACAGTATATAACTACCTAGCCAAAAAGCAAAAATAGCATTTACCGTGATTGACGATAAATGCTATTTTTTAAGAGAAGTTCTCTAGCTGTGGCTATGCGATGAATGCCATAACCGGTGCGGCGTTACGCATCCACATTGGTGACGTGACACAGTTTTGCCAGCAGACGATAAATGGTATCGATCAGCTGATGACGATGCACCACTTCATCCACCACCCCATGCTCTAACAAAAACTCAGCGCGCTGAAACGGCTCTTCTAAGGTTTCGCGTACCGTCTGCTCGATCACGCGCTTGCCAGCAAAACCAATCATCGCTTTTGGCTCTGCCAAATGAATGTCTCCTAGCATCGCCAGCGAGGCTGTCACACCGCCATAGACAGGATTGGTCAACACTACGATATACGGTACACCCGCCAATCGCAAGCGCTCAATCGCAGCGGCGGTGCGCGCCATTTGCATCAACGACAGCAAGCCTTCTTGCATACGCGCGCCGCCTGAAGCTGCAAAGCAGACCAGTGGTATTTTTTCCTCAAGGGCTTTTTCAGCGGCTTGGACAAACCGATCACCGACCACCGAACCCATCGAGCCGCCCATAAAGCGAAAATCAAAGGCACAAGTGACAATGTCTAGATTGCGCAGCTTGCCATACATCACGATCAGCGCTTCAGACTCGCCTGTCTTGTCTTGTGCTTCGCTCATGCGCTGAGGATACGGCTTACTATCGACGAAGCTCAATGGATCTTTTGCATTGAACTCTTGTCCCAGCTCGCCATCTACTTGATCGAGCAGCCAGTTTAGACGCTCACGAGCGCTCATCGGTAGATGATGGTCACAATGCGGGCACACATAACAGTTAAAAATCAGCGCGGTATTGGTAATCATCGAGTGGCAGTTGCTACACTTGGTCGATGGTTCAGTCTCAACCGCAGTCAATGGAGCGGTCAGTTGCTGCTTAATACCAGGTATTGGGCGATTAAACCACGATTGGCCAGCAGCATTGCCGTTTTTTTCGGCGCTGGGTTTGTTAGTTGCGGTTTTTTCGATATTGTTTGGAGTTGTCATATCAGCTTTGGTTATTGTATCAGTCATAGTATTCGCCATTATCAAAGGCTTACAGGCAAGTTGGCTCGTTTACTTGTCCCTAAGAGTCCATTTATAAAATTAATGTAACCGTCACAGCGCTCGATGATATAAGCCATCAGCAGATACGCTCATGCGAGACGGTCACAATTTATATGTGAGGTTAGTTTACACACGTAAACTAACTTTAGCAAAGCCATTTCGCGCTGTCTTTATAGACATTGTTATTATAAACCCTGTTATGATAAACCTTGTCATTCGCCCAGCGCGCCGTCGCCTCAGCTCACCACCTATCTAGGGACACCTTGGACAACTCACCGCTTACCTATGATACCGTCCGTTAAACTGTCAAACTGTCAAACTGTCAAACTGTCAAACTGTCAAACTGTCAAACTGTCAAACTGTCTAAAGCACCGCGCAGCTCGTCCATTTTTGCCATGATTTTTTGTTGAGCATTGGCCACTGCCGCCGCATCACTAGCATCGATATCAGCGAAGTTTTGTACCAGCGCACTACCAACAATAATCCCGTCAGCATGCTGACCGATCGCTTTGGCAGAGGCCGCATCACGGATACCAAAACCCACGCAGACCGGCAGATCGGTCTCTGCTTTGATGGCTTGTACTTGAACGGCGACATCATCGGTATCGAGCGTCGCTGAGCCGGTCACGCCTTTGAGCGACACATAATAAATATAGCCGCCGCAGTGGGTCAGCACTTGCTCACGGCGCTCAGGCAAAGTGGTGGGCGATAATAAGAAAATCTCATTCATCGCGTGCTCAGTTAAATGCTGAGTAAAGCTCCCCGCCTCCGCTGGCGGCAAATCCACCATCAAAATACCATCGACGCCTGCCTGCTCGCATAAGGTGACAAAATTATCATAACCGATGATCTCGACAGGGTTTAGATAACCCATCAAAATAATTGGCGTTTGCGTGTCTTGCTTGCGAAACTCTGCCACCATATTTAGGGCATCGCGGGTGCTGGTGCCAGCTGCTAAAGCGCGCTCGCCCGCCAAGGCAACGGTTGGACCATCGGCCATGGGGTCAGAAAACGGCAAACCCACTTCAATCATATCTGCGCCATGCTTGACTAAGTCATGCAAGAGGCCGACAAAGTTATCAGGCGTTGGATCGCCCGCCATCACATAAGGAATCAGGGCTTTTTTATTTTGCGCTTTTAGGGTTTCAAAGGTGCTTTCAATTCTGGTCATACTTTTAACTCGGGTCATAATCGTCTCTAAAATTAATAAAAACTGGCTATAGTGGCGCTTTACCATTCAATCAAAGAGCCACTCAATGTATGTCATCAACGTGGGTTTGTCGCAAAAATAATGCTCACCACTACAACGCAATCCCTTCTGCCTTCATCACTGAATGCAGATCCTTGTCACCGCGACCTGACATATTGACGACAATGCTCTGATCAGGGGCCATGGTTTTCGCCAGTTTAAGCGCATAGGCGACAGCATGCGCAGACTCTAATGCAGGTATGATGCCTTCTTTTCGTGTGACTTCATGAAAGGCGTGCAACGACTCTTTGTCAGTGCAGCCGACATATTCGACGCGCTTCATGTCTTTTAAGAAGCTGTGCTCAGGGCCAACGCCCGGATAATCAAGACCCGCTGAGATAGAATGCGTTTCTTGGATTTGTCCTTCATCATCTGCCATCAGGTAAGTGCGGTTGCCATGCAGCACGCCGATGCGACCAGCGGCCAATGGCGCTGAATGGCGGCCAGTCTCTATGCCATCGCCTGTGGCCTCGACGCCATACATTTTCACCTCTGTATCGTTTAAGAAGTCAAAGAATAGACCAATCGCATTGGAGCCACCACCGACGCACGCGACCAGCGCATCAGGCAATTTGCCGGTTTTTTCTAAATGTTGAATACGCGCTTCTTTACCGATAATCGCTTGAAAATCACGAACCAGTAGCGGATAAGGGTGCGGCCCTGCAACGGTGCCGATGATGTAATAAGTGGTGTCAACGTTGGTCACCCAGTCGCGCATCGCTTCGTTCATCGCGTCCTTGAGAGTGCGCGAGCCAGACGTCACTGGCACCACTGTCGCACCAAGCAGGCGCATACGATAGACGTTCATCTTTTGGCGCTCGACGTCATCAGCGCCCATATAGACGATGCACTCTAAGCCTAGGCGCGCGGCAATTGTCGCTGTCGCCACGCCATGCTGTCCTGCGCCCGTCTCGGCGATGATGCGTTTTTTGCCGCACATCTTGGCAAGTAGTGCCTGCCCGATGGTATTATTGACCTTGTGTGCGCCTGTGTGATTGAGGTCTTCACGTTTAAAATAAATCTGCGCGCCGCCGATCTCATCACTCAGGCGCTTGGCATGATAAAGTGGGGTTGGGCGACCGACATAATTGACCAAATCATTGTGATATTCTTCCCAAAAAGCCGGATCAGCTTTGACTTTGGTGTATAAGGTTTCAAGCTCTTCTAATGCTGCCATCAGCGTTTCAGAAACAAAACGACCGCCATGGACACCAAAGTGTCCGCGTGCATCAGGGTATTGATTAAAGTCTTGCACATCTGCTGGATTGGTAAAGGTATTGATAGATTTTGCAGCATCAGATAGCGCTTTGTTTGAGGCATGACTCATGATAATTCCTACGATAAGTGGGGGCTTTTAATATAAAGATGAAGGAGATAAAGCGTCTAGGCTTGCCGCCATATCGTCATATAACTAGGCGACAAGCAAAAATTCGGAATAACGAGCAAATAACAATATATAGACATCACATAGACACCAATATAGCAAATTATCTTAAAGCCCGTCAGTGACCGTCTCGTTTTGCCATCGGTCACGTTTGACTGCCTTCATAAAGGCGCGCATTTTGGCAGCGTCTTTTTTGCCTTTAGCAGATTCGATACCGCCGCTGACATCGACGCCATAGATAGGTAAATCAAGTGTGCCTGCGACATTATCAGCAGCGAGGCCGCCGGCTAAAACAATCGGTAACGCGCTGCCCTGTGGTATCAAACTCCAATCAAAGCGCGCGCCCGTACCGCCGTATTTTTGCGGATGATAAGCATCGAGCAAGATACTACTGGCACCCATCGCGGCAAAGCTATCGATACGCGCGCGCACGCTAGCTGCCGTGTCTTGCTCGGCATCGATACGTAGCGCCTTGATCCAGCGTTTATTGACCGCGCTTGCCAGCTGCTGGCACTGCTCAGGCGTTTCGTCGCCGTGGAATTGAATGATGTCAAAAGATACATGGTTTGCCAGCGCCAGCAGCTCATCGTGAGTCATATTGACCACCAGTGCCACGACACTGACAAACGCCGGTACAGCGGCACTCAATGACTGCGCCTGTTTGGGCGTGACAGCACGCGGGCTTGGTGGGTAAAACACCAAACCAACCGCATCCACACCCAACTGCACAGCGGCCTGAACATCACTAAGCTGGGTAAACCCGCAAAACTTCACCTGCATTGTCTGACCTTAATTTGAAAGGCTTAAAAGATTTAATAGATTCAATATCTACCCTAGTACTGAACGTATATTGTACTGAGCGTATATTGCACTGAGAGTCTGGTGCTCCCAATCTCGTTGTATCACTTTTATATCGACCTGACGCTATGATGCTGATTTGTTACTTATCTGCCAAACCCATTGCATCAAAAAACTTATCCTAGCATACTTTTATTCATAGTTTTGTTTATGATTACGATTGATTGGTATAAGGATACTTGCATGTCTAAGACTGCGTCTGCTAATGGCGATAACGATGATAATACGGATATGAATATGCCGCATTATCTAATGTGGTTTCGCCGAGATTTACGACTGCATGACAATACAGCGCTGACGGCACTTTGCGAGCGCGCGCAGGCAGATCATGCGCGCGTCAGTGCGGTGTTTTTTTTGACGCCAGAGCAGTGGCATGCGCACGATACTTCCTTAGTACAGGTGGATCATATCGCCCGCACCTTGCCCATACTTGCCAACGCGCTACAAGCGCAGCTAAACATCACATTGACGGTACAACGTTGCCCCAGCTTTGCCGACTGTATCGACGCGCTCAGCATACTATGTCAGGACAATAATATCCGCTGTATCATGGCCAATCATGAGTACGAAGGCAATGAGATCGACCGTGATGAAAAATTAGCAAAGCAGCTAGCAAAAGACAATATCGAGTTTGTACGCTGGCATGACCAATGTATCTTGCCACCACAAAGTATCACTACCAATGATGGCGATAGCATGTATCAAGTGTTTACCCCGTTTTATAAAAAATGGCGGCATACTTTGGATATCAGCAGCATACAAATGCATGAAGCCTCCGCCATAAATAATAAAACCAAGCTAAAATTATCAAAAGACAGCGCCACCACACTACAAGACATCGAAGCATTGAGTAACAAGGTGGTCAGCACTTATCAAAACGCACGACAAAAGGCTGATTTATCGCAGCATCTCGATATGGATGCTCAATTAACAAAAGCCCGCGCCGCCTACCCTGCAGGCGAAACAGCTGCCTGTCAGCGTCTAAACGACTTTATTGCCGATGACATCGACGACTATGATATCAGCCGTGATACGCCTAGCCTCGAGGCCACGAGTCAGCTATCCGCCTACCTGACCATTGGCGTCATCAGTCCTAGATTATGCTATCTACAGGCAAGCCTAGCGCAAGAAAAACTACACGGCAATGATGGCGACAATGAAGACATCAATCGCTGGATAAGTGAGCTGGCATGGCGCGACTTTTATCGCCATGTGCTAGTGGACAAGCCGGCCCTTATCCGCCACAAGGCCTATAAAGAAGAGACAGATAAGAAGATTGATTGGTCGTATGACAAGGATGACCTTGAGGCATGGTGTACTGGCAAGACAGGCGTGCCACTCGTTGATGCGGCGATGCGCAGCCTAAATGCGACTGGCTTTATGCACAATCGCCTGCGTATGGTCACCGCGATGTTTTTGACCAAAGACTTGCTGATTGATTGGCGCTTAGGCGAGCGCTATTTTATGCAGCAGCTCATCGATGGCGACTTTGCCTCTAATAATGGCGGCTGGCAGTGGAGCGCCTCAACCGGTACAGACTCTGCGCCTTACTTTCGGATCATGAATCCCTTTAGCCAAGGCAAAACACATGACAAGGATGGCGTGTTTATTAAAACTTGGCTACCTGAATTAAAAGATATTCCTGCCAGCATCTTGCATAGTGAAGACAAGGTGCGTAAAGAGCTGGCAAAGGGCGGCAAGTTTGCTGATATCGACTACCCTGTGCCGATGGTCGAGCATAAAGCGGCTCGTCAGTTGGCCATTGCTGAGTTTAAAAAATCGTAATACAGTCGACGGACGTGCTACGAGGGCCACTGACACGCGCCCGCGCCTTGGGTGGTCACCGTCACCACCGCGCCCGTCATGGCAAATAACTGCTGCAGCTGCGTCTGAGCGTTTTGCAAGGCAATATTCATCACATCACCGCGGCAGGCACGCTCTAGCACTTCTTTTTTTGCCATGGTCTGTGCTTGCGCAAGTATCTTTGGATCGACCTGCATCAGCCCAAACGCGCCCGTCTGCCAGTCATAAATCTCAATATCATCCAGATATACTGAAAATATCTCTGACGGCGGTAAGGTGATATTGATTTGCGGCATCATGGCAGCGGTGTTGACAGTTGTGGCCTGCGTGTCATTTTGGGCAGCTTTGCGCAGCACTTCACTGTCAGTCGCTGGATCGGGCTGGATGACTTGCACCATCTCAGGCGTCAGCGCACTCAAATCGATCCCTGCATCGACGCGCCCGCGAGCGATAAACAGCCCCTTTTGTTCATCTTGCCACAGCTTCATCCAGCTGCCTTGCCGCTCGCTGGTAATCACTGTATCCACGCTAAAAGCCACCGTTTGTAGGCGGTTTAACTGCTGAATCTGCGTCACCACGCCCTCACGGCTGATGGTTTCGATAGGCGCTTCTTCACTTGCCGGCTGCATACTATAGATAGCAAATGCCAGCGCGGCCAAACCAATCAGCAATATCAGCCACGACATAAAGGCAATGGGCTTTTTTGTTGGTGGATTTGGCGCTGGATATTTGTTGTCGCGCGCGTTATCCGCAGGCGCTTTATTATCGGGATGATTCATTGACACCACCTTCAGTATTATCAGTTATATAGAGCAGATGAGTCCCTTAGCGACAGCGACTTAACAGCGCTTTTTATTGCCTCGCTATTATCAAATCGTACTTTTATCTCGCTGCGTAATACCACATGCCTATCTCATCCGCCTGTCTGTCTATAAATGCTACTAATCACCTATTACTTCAAGTAATAGCTACCAAGACGCAACATAACCTGCAACCAGATTATGAGTAAAAACACGTGCGCCATTTGCCATAAATCAGCTTAACACTGGTAAATAATCGAGTCTCAATAATCATCTGCCATTCTTTGACCGAAGTTACGGCTGAAAAAACAAAAAGTCATTGCGTCTTGGGCGAACTTTACCTAACATAGACAGATTGTATTGATAAAATGTCGGCACAGATTTATTGGTCAGGTTTTTTGCAAGATAGGTTTTCATCACACGTTTGGTGACTTTTTCAATTCCGATATGTCGCCGTCTACTCTATCGATACGTCAATCCAAATCTGCCCTTTTATTGTGAGAGCGGTTTTGTGACGATACTGCTTTACCAGTGTCTTTGCCACAAAAGCGTAGTTGCCCGCGATTAGTGGTTAGAGACCAGTTGCGACACATTATCTACTAGGAAGCCCCTAGTTCATTGCTAAGTGATAAAGGTAAGCTTACGGCGTCCATGAAACGATAGCCCTATGCTCAACACCCCACTATTTCTTATTTTTTTATCGTTGATAAGGTTACGCTTTATTTATGAAAGCCAGTCAATTTTTATTTGCCACTCTAAAAGAAACCCCAAGCGACGCTGACATCGTCTCAAGCCAGTTGATGGTGCGCGCCGGTCTTATTCGCAAAATCGCCTCGGGGCTTTATATCTGGTTGCCCATGGGGCTACGCGTCTTGCAAAAAGTCGAACGTATTGTTCGTGAAGAGATGCAAAACGTAGGCGCTCAAGAGGTCCTGATGCCGATGACGCAGCCCGCTGAGCTGTGGCAGACCACCGGGCGTTTTGATGACTATGGTCCTGAGCTATTGCGCTTTAAAGACCGTCACGATCGGGATTTTGTGCTAGGCCCGACGCACGAAGAGGTCATCACCAATCTGGCCCAAGGCGAGCTTCGCAGCTATAAGCAGCTACCGATTACCTTCTTTCAAATCCAAGGGAAATTCCGCGACGAGATTCGTCCCCGCTTTGGCGTGATGCGCGCGCGTGAGTTCACCATGAAAGACGCCTACTCCTTCCATGTCGATCAAGTTTCGCTCGCAAAGACTTATCATGATATGTATGAGGCTTATACGCGTATCTTCACCCGCTTAGGCTTAGATTTCCGTGCGGTACAAGCGGATACCGGCTCTATCGGCGGCTTTGCCTCGCATGAGTTTCATGTGTTGGCTGACAGCGGTGAAGATGATATCGCTTTTTCTGACTCCTCAGACTATGCGGCCAACGTCGAGCTTGCCGAATCTATCTCATTTAATATGGCTGAACGCCAACAGCCAAAGCAAGAGCGCGAAGACGTGCTCACCGAAGGCATGACCACTTGTAAGATGGTGGCGGAACACTTAGATATCCCGCTTGCCAATACCGTCAAAACCTTGATCGTCCATGGTCATAAAGAAGATGGCACGCCGCAGCTGATTGCGGTGGTACTACGCGGTGACCATCAGCTTAATACCATCAAAGCTGAGAAAATCGAAGAAGCCAACGTGCCATTGACCTTGGCCTCTGATGAAGAGCTAAAAGCCGCTGGCCTGCATAAAGGCTATATCGGTGTGGATTTGGATATGCCGGTATTTGTCGATCGCTCAGCGGCGACCTTGTCAGACTTTGTGACAGGCGCGAATAAAGTGAATAAACATACCATCGGCATGAACTGGGCACGTGACGCCAGCATTACGCGTATCGTTGATGTGCGTAATGTGCAAGAAGGCGACCCTTCTCCTGATGGTAAAGGCACGCTCAAAATCAAACGCGGCATCGAAGTCGGTCATATCTTCCAGTTGGGCGATAAATACTCGCAAGCGATGAACGCAACCGTCTCTGGTGAGGATGGCAAGCCTGTGACCATGATGATGGGCTGTTATGGTATCGGCGTCAGCCGTATCATCGCAGCAGCCATCGAGCAAAATAACGACGAAAACGGCATCATGTGGCCACAAACGCCGACCGTTGAGGACTCTATTGCACCTTTTGAAGTCGCTATCATTCCGATGAAGTCTAAAGAAGAAACCGTCATGCAAACGGCCACCGCGTTATACGAAGAGCTAAAAGCGCAGGGCATCAACGTATTGCTAGACGACCGTAACGAGCGTCCAGGGGTCAAGTTTGCCGATCTTGAGCTGATTGGTATCCCGCATCGCATCGTGGTTTCTGACCGTAATTTGGCCGAAGGTAAATTTGAGTACGTCAATCGCCGTGAATCAGAAAAACAAATGCTCAGCCGCGAAGAAGTCATGGCAAAAATAAGTAGCAAATAGTTTTATTAGTAAAACCTATGCGATAAAAAGCGCCTATCTTATTCAATAAGACAGGCGCTTTTTTGTATCAGCCAAGTTATTTTAAACGATGGCTCTACTGGCGCAGCAAACGACTCGGCGTCGGCAACAAACTCATATCACTGACGCGGCAAGGATTGATATCGATACCGCCGCGGCGGGTGTACCACGCACGAACCATCAGTTCACTTGGCTGATAGTGTTGGCTCAAGTCAGCAAATATCTGCTCGACGCACTGCTCATGAAAACCATTGTGCTGACGAAAGCTTAATATGTAGCGCAGCATATTGGCCGTATGAATGGGCTGCTCCGTTGTGATTGACACAGCTAATGTACCCCAATCCGGCTGATTGGTCACCGGACAGTTACTACGTAGCAAATTAGAATAAAAACGATAAGGCTGAGTGCCATCACTTATCACACTCTCACCACGCGCCTCTGCTTCATCACGCAGCAATGACGCATCGGGATGCGCACACAGTGTTACCTTTTCGCTACTATTTGCCAAGGCATCATCAATACAGACGCCATCAGGCTGAGCAATGTGCAGCCCTGATGTCGCGCCGTCTAAGCGAAACAACTCAACGGTTACCTGAGCTTGCACGCAGGCTGATAAGTCTTTGGCTATCAGCGCTTGCACGTCGTCCCAGCTGGCAAACTCGGTAAAATTTAGGCTGTTTAAGTAAAGCTTCAACGATTTTGACTCGACAATAAATGGCGAGCTGGCAGGAATAGCAAAGCGCGCAATGGCAACTTGCGAGACGCCTTGCTTATTTAACCAAGACATCTCAAAGGCTTGCCACCAGTCCACCCCCACCGCTAATTTATCGTCTTGCCAATCAATCGCGTCACGACCCAGACTGCGCGCAATCGGATATAGCGTCTCTGGACTATACTGCGTCGGATAATCGGTGGTTTGCTCACCTAAAATGCCGTGTATGCTCATTTACTTTCCTACTATTTAGTCGTTAAACCCTAGCTGCTCAACCGACAGCGCTTTGGGCATCGCTATCGCTTCACACGCTGACCACTACAAGCGCACGCGTGAGCCATTACTCAACAAACGATAAGCGATGGTATAAAATATCGCACAGAATACAAAAATCGCCGCCATCGAGTACCAAACGTTGACGTCAGAATACCCCAAAATACCGTAGCGGAAGGAGTTGACCATATAGACAATCGGGTTCAATAACGAGACGTTTTGCCAAAACGGTGAGAGGTTTTCCATCGAATAAAACACCCCGCCAAGATAAGTAAGCGGCGTCAATACAAAGCTTGGAATGATAGAGATGTCATCGAACGAGCGAGCGAATACCGCGTTGATAAAGCCGCCCAATGAAAACAAAATCGAGGTGCCAAGGACGGTAAACACCGTAACAAACAAGTGCTCGATACCCAAATCGGTAAAAAACAACGCCACAATCGAGACAATCAAACCGATCGCCAGCCCGCGGAAAATACCACCGCTGATATACCCCATCAAAATCGCATGCTTGGAGACCGGTGAAACCAAAAGCTCCTCAATACTGGCGGTAAACTTGGCGCTAAAAAAGCTTGAGACAACGTTGGAGTAACTGTTGGTGATAATCGCCATCATGATTAGACCAGGCACGATAAATTGCATATACGGCACCCCGCCCATCTCACCGACACGTGAGCCGATCATCTTACCAAAGATGACAAAATACAGGCTCATGGTAATGACAGGTGGCAGTAGGGTCTGCGGCCAGATACGCAGGATTCGGCGCACCTCTTTTAGCCAGATGGTACGAAAAGAGATCCATCTTTTATTCCACGACATGGTTTTGTGATAGTCGATGGTCTGATCTTGATCCACGGCCTTTTGACTCATAATCCCGCCTCCTTCATACTGTCTGCACTTTGAATGTTTTTTTCTACCAAGCGCATAAATAGCTCTTCTAAGCGGTTGGCTTTGTTGCGCATACTGGCCACCGTAATGCCCTGAGCAGATAATTGGTTAAACACACCGTTTAGCGACTCGCCTTCTGTCAAGGTTACCTCTAGGGTCTGCTCATCAGGCTGCGACAACCCTGTCACCCCATCCAGCTCTAGCGGCTGGGTCAACGGGGCTTCAAGATCAAACACAAATGTCTCCACCGACAATTGAGCGAGCAAATCTTTCATTTCGGTATTGATGCGTATCTCACCATGGTCCAAAATCGCAATGCGTTTACACAGCTGCTCTGCTTCTTCAAGATAGTGAGTGGTCAAGATAATGGTGGTTTTTTCTTCGATATTGATCTGCTGCATAAACTCCCACATAGAGCGGCGCAGCTCGATATCGACCCCAGCCGTCGGCTCATCCAAAATCAATAATTTTGGTTTGTGAATCAAAGCACGAGCAATCATCAGACGACGTTTCATCCCGCCAGATAGCTCGCGTGATTTACTGTTGCGCTTATCCCACAGCCCAAGCGCGGTCAACAAGCGCTTGGCTCTTGGACGGGCTTCTTTGGCCGGGATACCAAAATACCCTGCTTGGGTAATCAAGATGTCTTGGACTTTTTCAAATTGATTAAAGTTAAACTCTTGCGGCACCACGCCAAGATACTGCTTGGCCAACGCTGGGTTTTCGAGCAAATCGGTGCCAAAGATTTTGACACTACCAGTGGTGGGTTTAAAAAGTGAGCTAATAATGCCAATCATCGTTGACTTACCAGCACCGTTTGGCCCCAGCAGCGCAAAAAAACCACCCTGCGGGACGGTTAAACTGACATCTTTGAGTGCCGAAAACCCATTACCATAGGTTTTGGATAAATTCTGGATAGCAAGTGCTGGTACCTCAGACATGAATACCTCTTTATTGATTATCGATGTAAAAGCGTTTGAGAAGAGAAAAACAGCTAAATGAGACGATGTAATCTCATAAAATGAGGCTACTAAGGTCGGATTTCAACGGTGCTATACCAGAACCATCCGTTTGATAATACTCATCATAAAAAAACGCCTACCTCATAAAATGAAATAGGCGAGTTATAGGCTTTATACATATAGCTTACAGATACATATAATTTGCGGCAAGTCGCTCACGACAAGTCAATAGACCGTGACAGGTTACGGATGCCTATTTAATCTACATCAGGCACCCCAAGCCGATAAAAGCAACTGTTTAGCTTGCTTGCTCAACCATATAATCGACAGCGTTTTGGACTTCTTCATCAGGGATATCCGCACCGCCTTTGGCAGGCATAGCGTTAAAGCCATTGATGGCATGGGTATATAGGGTGTCTTTACCTTTTGAGATACGTGGACCCCATGCGCCAGCATCGCCTAACACAGGTGAGCCAAGTAGGCCTGCACCGTGACATGTCTGACATACCGCATTATACACAGCTTTGCCGTCGCGAGGGCCATCGCCAGCGGCTGGGCCAGCAGCGCGCGCGGTCACGTCACACACTTCGTCGTCTTCGAAGCAGACTTTGGCAACTGGCTGAATACGAGCAATCAAGTTTGGATATAGCGCGATCAGCTTTTGCACTTGCGGCGTATCTTGTGGAATCTCTTCTTCGGCGGCAGGTGCGGCAGCGGCAGTTTCTACTGCGTCATCTGCTTGACCATCTTCTGAGGCCGCAGCGTCAGTCGCAGCGTCGCCATCAGTGGTATCTGCAGCAGCTTGTGGGTCATCGCCCAACTGCTCAGGTGCGTTTTCCACCACTTCCTGCGCTTCTGCTACATCAGAGACAGTCACAGGCGTGTCTACAACACTTTCAGCTTGGCTCACCGCGATACTAGCGATTCCTAGAATGGCAGCTGCCGATAACATAACTACTTTTCTCATTCGTCACGTTCTCTTATTACGTATACAAAGGCTGGCACGGCTCGGACATTCTGTCTGTCCTCCTTTGACGACCTCTCGTCATCAATAGCAAATAGCCATCCCGCGTGCCAGCACACTTGCAATCGGTGATTATAAATATGAATTCTCCCTGACATTATAAGGGAAAAGGCGGGTAGATTGCCATGCTTGTTTAATGACTATCCTGTTTTTTCTTAAAAAACCTCAATCTCTGCCTTCGTTTATTGGCTTTCTGACTTTTATTTGTTAGACTAAGCGGTCTTGATTTTTAAGTCTGTTTTATGCGCTCGTAGCTCAGTTGGATAGAGTATCGGTTTCCGAAGCCGAGGGTCGTGGGTTCGATTCCCGCCGAGCGCACCAATCACTATGTTTCATCCTTCCTTAGCATTACCTCATACTTCTAAAGTCCTTTAATCTCAACACTTCAAATCTTTTGATATTATTTATCATGACCTAGTAGCTTTTATCAAGTGTTGTTAAATGTACTCGCAGCTTCTGGCTTGTTATTCGTCACGTGACTATTTAAGCCGCCTCTGTTAAACGGTCAACTTGTTAAATGACCAGCTCTAAAAAACTCTCTTTTAGAATACCTACTTGCTCTTTATCCACTGATACAAGCGCCGCCTACTCTGCCTCTTGCAAATGAGTAGCGAGCTGGGCGCGGCTGGGCACGCGGTGATAATTGATCACAGAAATATCGCCCAAACGGCGCTGGCCGGCTGCCAGTGTTTTATCAATGGTAATCATTGCCACTTTTTTATTGTGTTTACGGATGAGCAAATGCTTGGCTTTACGCGTGACTTGATAATCAGGAAAAAACTGCTTAAACAGCACTGAGGTTTTTTGTAGCGCGTCATTGGAGGGCAGCTGGTTTGATTGCTTACCACTGCGCCCTGCGTCCGTCTTTGCACCACGTGATTTTGCCAATAGCCACAAGGCGGCAATCACAGTGAAGAGTATGACAAGCCACCACATTCCGTCTATCATAAGAAAACATATCCATCATTAATAAGGGTTGGCTCATGTTAGCAGAATTAACACCCGCACTCATAGCAGAAGTAGAGCGTGCAGCACAACTGTTGAAATCGAAATCACGTATTTGCATTTTGACTGGGGCTGGTATTTCTGCAGAAAGCGGCATCCCAACATTTCGAGATAAGCAAACAGGGTTATGGGAAAACTACGGCGTCGAGGATTTGGCAACCCCTGAGGCCTTTACTCGTGATCCAAAGCTTGTATGGTCGTGGTATCAGTGGCGCAGGCAGTTGGTGGCTGATAAAGCACCAAACCCAGCGCATCATGCATTGGCTCAGTGGCAGTATCATACGCAAACCTCCGATCAAACAGTGACACTCATCACCCAAAATGTCGATGACTTGCATGAACAAGCGGGTAGCTCGGTGACTCACCTACATGGACATCTGTGGCGCAACCGCTGTGGTCAGTGTAATGCGCCTTATCAGGAGCAATCAAGCGCCCCATCCGACCATCAAGACATTATGCAAAACACTATGAGCGTTAATACGCATCTCGATATGAGCTTTGACAACACCTTGCTCACCTGTTCGCATTGCGGTGGTTATATCAGACCAGATATTGTTTGGTTTGGCGAAGCGCTACCTGTGCAGGCGTGGCAGACTGCAGAGGAAGCCGCGGCTAATTGCGAGGTGTTTATCAGTATCGGTACCTCAAGCCTCGTCTATCCTGCTGCGGGATTGGCGCAGTTAGCCAAACAAAACGGCGCGCAAGTTATGGAGATAAACCCCAATCCCACGCCAAACACCATCGTCGATATCACATTTGCAGAAAAAGCAGGCGTGATACTGCCGCCGCTGATAGAAGCGATTACTGATTTATAAGTGCGGCCAATGATATGGTCGAGTCCAAATAAATCGGATACGTCGCTATCAAGTCGCGCAATAAAAAGGGGGAGCGCGTTATATAAAGCGTTCCCCCTTTTTTGACATCGTGAGCCGTGCTTATTGCAGCGCAAGATCCACTCGTGCCAAATACGCTTGTTTTAGATCATCGTCTATGAATGACGCTCTAAAAGAGTTTTTTACCAAAGTGACGATATCGTCTTCTGTCAGCGGCAAGTTTTCTACCAGATTGATAAAGTTTTGATTGATATAACCTTTAAAATACGCAGGGTCGTCAGAGTTAACGCTGACATTTAGCCCATAGTCTAATAGCGTTTTTATATTATGATTTTGATAGCTCTCAAACACCTTAAGCTCGATATTGGAATTCGGGCAAACGGTCAGCGGCATTTGCTCCTCTTTTAGGCGCTGCATCAGTGCCTCGCTATGTATCGCCTGCACGCCGTGATCGATCCTGTCACTGCGTAAAACGTCTAACGCCTCATAAATATAAGAAAAATCTGCCTCTTCGCCAGCATGGGCGACCACTTTGAAGCCAGCATCTTTGGCCTGTCTAAATACTTCTGTAAACTTAGACGGCGGGTTGCCCAGCTCGGATGAGTCAAGGCCCACTCCGACGATATCATCTTTGAATGCCATGGCAGCCTCTAAAGTTTCAAATGCTGCATCTTGCGACAAATGCCGTAAAAAACACATGATGATACAAGAGCTGATACCGTACTCAGCCTTGGCATCTGCCAGCGCTGATTTGATACCATTAATAACGGTTGCAAACTCAACACCTCTTTCGGTATGGGTCTGCGGGTCAAAAAATATCTCGGTATGAATGACGTTGTCTTCGACGCACTTTAGGATATAGGCCCACGTCAAATCATAAAAATCCTGCTGGGTGATAAGGACGTTGGCACCAGCATAATAGATATCTAAAAAGGTTTGTAGGTTGGTAAAGTTATAGGCGCGGCGGACGTCGTCTATGTCTTTATAAGGTATTTGGATGTCGTTTTTTTGCGCCAATCGAAACATCAGCTCAGGCTCGAGCGAGCCTTCGATGTGCAAATGTAGCTCAGCTTTTGGCAGTTTTTTTATTAATTCAATCATAATATCTCAGTAAGGGCGGTTTGTCTTAGGACAGACGATATTATATTTGAATTGACTCAAAAACCCTATAGACAAAACCCTACAGGTGAATAAGTGAGCAGCACAGCGCTTTAAGAATTTAACAAAAGCCTGCTAAGTGAAAGCTCCTAAGTGAAAACATTTAGTAAAAATGCTTAGTAAAAGCATTGAGCAGGCTTTCTTTAAACACCAGCAAGTAAAAACTAGCAAGCTTACTTCAAATACACCACTGTATCAGACAGCTCGTTGCCTGCAGGGTCATGCTCAAGATGATAATACTGCCGCAGCACTTGCCCCACTTCATCTAATAGCTCAAGCAAGCTTTCTTCTGTTTTTTGGTTAGCAATACCAGCGACAGCTTTGTCACACATGGCGCGCCACACTGTCGGGCTGACATGGGCGCTGATGCCGCGATCTGCCACAATCTCTAAACTGTGCTCACAGATATTGACATAGACCAGCACGCCTGTGTTTTCTTCAGTATCCCAAACACGGTACTCACTAAACAAATCAATGGCGCGCTCACGGCAGCCCATATGATAAGCCTGCTGAATAGGAAGGTGGTTTTCGATAATCAAAAACACCTCGCCGCGATGACCACGCTCCGCGCTGGTTACTTTTGCTGTCAAGCGCGCTTTGGCAGCCACTGTCAGCCATTTGCTGTGCATCAAAGGCACAAACAAGACTTGGCGCCACCAGCGGGCAAAGCTGGGATGTGCAGTATTGTTTTCTGCCATTATATTACTTCCTCAAATACGTCGTTGCTCACGATTGTTTTTTCATTGTATAAGGCTACCAAGAGCCACCGGCACCACCGCCGCCAAAGCCACCACCGCCGCCGCCGAAGCCGCCGCCACCAAAACCACCACCACCGAAGCTGCCGCCACTACCGCCGCCCATGCCCGGTAAGAAAACCATGCCACCGCCGCCGCCGCGGCCACCACCGCCGCCTGAGCCACGTGAGATAAGGAACATCCACAAAAATATCGCCATAATGACGGTCATAAAAAATCCGCCACCCAGCGCCAGTGAGCCTGCAAAAAAGCCGCCAGCTGTCAGGATAGAGCCAAACACACGGCCAAATATGTTGGTGATAAAACCACCGAAAATCATCGCCATGATAAACAAAAAGATCGGCGATGGTACCTCGTCACCTCCCTGCTGCGCACTACGCTCTGCCGCTTGGGCATCGGCACGCGCCAGCACCTCAGGATCAGCGCTCAGGCGTGTCTTTAGCGCGTCTACCCCTGCCAATATACCAGCGCCATAATTGTTTTGTTTAAACAAAGGGGTGATGTCTTCTCGAATGATGCGATTGACCGCAGCATCAGGCAACACGCCCTCAAGCCCATAACCGGTCAAAACATACATATTACGGTCATTGACCGCGACAACCATCAGCAGACCATCATCGATATCTTGGTCACCCAGCTGCCATTTTTCTGCCACTTGTAACGCATAGTCAAATATCGGCAGCCCGTTGGTCGTCGGTACAATCACAACCGCCGCCTGCGCTAGACCTTGCTGATAGATGCTCTTAAGCTGCGCCTCTAAGCGCTGTTTTTCTTGCGGATTTAAGATATTGGCTTGATCCACCACAGGCGAATTTAGGATCAGTTTGTCAGCATCGACGCTTTTGGCGCTTGATTGTATCGGCGCAGCAGTCGTTTGCGCTACATTAGAATTGATGGCGTCATTGCTATCTTGATTGTCATTGCTAAGAATGGTTTCGTTGATCGCCTCACTCCCCAATACTGCCTCATTAATGGCTTCATTGGATTCGCCTGCTTTGGCAATTGCCACCAATTCTTCGACACTGCGGCTCTGCACGTTTGAGCCATTATCTACAGCGACCGCATTATCAGCAGCGTCGTTGGGCGCGGCGTGCAGCATCGGTGCACCACCCAGACTCAGTGTAAATAGTAATACTGATAAGATTGCTTTTGAATGATTCATCTAATCTATACCACCTTAAGTGACCGCTGTACTTATTATAAAATTATAAAACACTAAAATTTAGGCTCATAAAAGCCTGGATCATAAACATCAGTGCCACAACCCCTAAAACAAATAAAGCGGCCAACACCGCTTTATTTTATGGCGACTTAGAAGCTACTCAGCGCTCGTGTTCGCCGAGTCACCAAAATCGACGCTTGGCGCAGTCGAAATTGCCTCTTCGTCGGTCACGCTAAAGTTTGGCTTAGTATCCATTCCAAATACTTTGGCAGTGATATTGGTCGGGAACTGACGCACGGTGGTGTTATAGCCCTGCACTTCTTGGATATAACGGTTGCGCGCGACGGCGATACGGTTTTCTGTGCCTTCTAGCTGCGCTTGTAAATCTTGAAACAACGCATCTGACTTGAGCTCAGGATAGCGCTCAGACACTGCCATCAAACGCGACAGCGCCCCTGTCATCTGCTCTTGAGCGGCGGCGTAACGCTCCATCGCTTCTGGGTCGTTTAGCACCTCTGGCGTGACGGTAATGCTGCCAGCACGCGCACGCGCTTCGGCCACTTGAGTAAACACCTCTTGCTCTTGCTCAGCATACTGCTGTACTACCTTGACCAAGTTTGGCACCAAATCTGCGCGGCGCTGATACTGGTTGACCACCTCTGACCACGATGCGGTCACCTGCTCATCTTGCGCTTGCAAATTATTATAGCCGCAGCCGCTGAGGCCGGCACTAGACGTCGCAAGTACCGCTGCTATCAGCATGGGTTTTACCATAGATTTACGTGTCATCATTTCTCTCCTAATAATAAATAACAAAATAATAATAAATATATCGCAACTTATGTATGATCTTTTTGTCGGTCGTGCTGATATACGCCGACCTTGTTTGTCATTTGCTTCTGCTCACACCCTGAATTGGTTTATAACTTATGCTTATATAGGTAGGTTTTATAATTTAATAGACGGGCACTCTAATCAAAAACCTAAAGTCAAAAACCCAAACAGTCACAAGCGCAAGCCGCTTATTTATCTTTCTCTTTTTTCATTTTTTGCGCTAGCTGTTCACGTCTATTCCGCGTCTATTTTTATCATTATAGCTTATAAGATATGGTAGTAATAATGGCGCTATCGTACTGCTATTACAATTCATCGTTACCAAAACACAACCGCGATGTCGCCGGTAAGCAGACGCCTGTATCGTTTTTTAACAAAAAGCTTCTGCTAGGATAAACACAAACATAGGTCTATTCCCTTGCCACCCTTGAAAAAACAGCCTTCTTAAATATGAATATATACGCTTATATATAAAGAAAATTCTAGTAATTAATAGAAAAATATGGCAAATTGCAGTTACGTAGCCGTACGGTTTGAATACATTTGGTAGTGGACATATGGTTTGATTAGTATTAGCAGCCCATCGATAGCTTGATGAAAACGTTGACAAACTGCGTAATACTTACTAAACAGATTTGTTTGTTATTGATCCAATACCCTATCATCGCACCGTGCTGCTCATAGCAAGCCCTGCTATCAGTTTGATGGCTATTTAATTATATAACCGCCTGTTTTGTTTGTGGGTCTACTTATAACGTATCTGAGCCCTTGGTCATTTATACCGTACCTCATGCTCAGACAGCAATAAATCGTAGCCGTGACTGATATGATACAGATAGCGGCGAGCAGTAGAATGCTTTGCTGATCAGCCCTACGGACAAATACAGACAACTACAGTCCATTCTTAGTGGTGACACAACGTATGAGACTGCGCTAGCACAGGTAAGTCGATGCTGATAATTTAACTGCTTAACTTGAATAAGTAAGTTAACCAGTTAGTTTACGCCTAGCATACAGCGCCACTTTGAGACAGTACTAGGAATACATAATATGGAAGGTTTAGTCAGTTTAGCAAATGGAATTATTTGGAGCCCAGCGCTGGTCTATTTATGCTTGGGCGCAGGTCTATTTTATTCCATTATGACGCGCTTTGTGCAAGTTCGTCTATTTGGGGAGATGCTCCGACTGTTGTTTAAAGGCAAGCCAGACAATGATGGTATCTCATCATTTCAGGCACTTGCCGTCTCGCTCGCAGGTCGCGTCGGTATGGGTAACATCGCTGGGGTTGCAGCCGCGATCGGCTTCGGTGGCCCAGGAGCGGTATTTTGGATGTGGATCGTGGCGTTCTTGGGCGCATCTACCGCGTATGTCGAATCGACTTTGGGTCAAATCTATAAAGAGCGCGACGTCGTTACTGGCGAATATCGCGGTGGCCCTGCATATTACTTCGAGCGAGCCCTTGGCCAAAAATGGTATGGTATCTTATTCGCCATAGCCTCTATCGTCGCTTGTGGTGTGTTCTTACCTGGCGTACAGGCCAACGGTGTCATCAACGCTGTCGCGCAGGTCGCAGGTGAAGGCTCGGCGATGACCCTAGCTGGCATAGAGACGGGTACCACGCGCCTGATCGCTCTTGCTATCATTTTGGTGGTTTTAGGCTTTATCATCTTTGGTGGTATCAAGCGTATCGCAACCTTTACTGAGTATGCGGTACCATTTATGGCGCTAGGCTACATCATCCTAGCTCTACTTATCATGTTTACCAATTTCAGCATGATCCCGCAAGTATTTGGCGCAATCATTGGGGATGCCTTTACTGCTCAAGCAGGCTTTGGTGCTGCCATTGGTTGGGGCGTAAAACGTGGTATTTACTCAAACGAAGCAGGCCAAGGTACAGGTCCTCACGCCGCCTCTGCCGCTGCGGTCGATCACCCAGCTCAGCAAGGTTTGGTACAAGCATTTTCAGTCTATGTAGATACCTTGCTTGTTTGTTCTGCCACTGCTTTTATGATCTTATCAACTGGCATGTACAACATCCAAGGCGAGCTGGCTGAAGGGCAGTTTATCGTCCAAAACGTCGCCGCTGATGTTGAGATCAACTCTCCATCATTCACCCAAATGGCGATGGAGTCTGTCTACGGCAACTTTGGTGACACCTTTATTGCTGTCGCGGTATTCTTTTTTGCCTTCACCACTATCTTGGCGTACTACTATATCGCGGAAGTCAATATCTCATACCTGACCCGCTCAATGGGTAAAGGCGCGAGTAAGACAGGTCAGTTTATCGTGAAGCTCGTTATCATGTTTATGGTAGCTTACGGCGCTCTCAACAGCTCAGGCTATATCTGGGGCCTCGGCGATGTTGGTGTCGGTCTTATGGCATGGCTCAACATCGTTGGTATCATCGTTATCTTCTTTGTGGCACGTCCTGCTATCGACATTTTGCGAGACTATGAAGCCCAGCTCAAAGCAGGCGGCGGTACTACTTCTAATAGGTTTACCTTTGATCCTAAGAAGTTTGGCATCAAAAACGCCACCTATTGGGAAGAGCGCCATCTAAAAGAGCAACAAAGAGTGAATGCGGACCCATTACATAAAGAGCCTAAATAATCGCTCGATTGTATTGAATCTTAACAATATAAAAACCCGAGACCAGTGTCTCGGGTTTTTTAGATGTTATTTGGCTGCATCATTTTTAATACTGACCCATAAAAACGCTCTAGGCTAAAAGAGCTGACAGCTACTTAAAAAGCCGCCGTTAATACACTTAAAAATGATATAACGCTGCGATTACTTGGGCAATAAAACGGTATCAATCACATGTACGACCCCATTAGTCGCCATCATATCCGTGCCGACGATATTGGCCGTATTGCCATTTTCATCAGTGATAACATTGGCATCACTGATAGAAATCGTCGCACCATTGGCGGTTTCAATGTCTGTACCATACGGGATATCAGCGGCTTTTACGACCATTGGAACCACATGGTATGGCAGTACACTTTTGAGTGTTTCTTGATCCGCCAGTAGCTCTTCTTTCGTGATGCCTAGCTTGGTCAGCAACGCTCCAAACGCCTCATCTGTCGGTGCAAATACGGTGTACTTATCCTCAGCCATTAGCATGGAGTCGAGCCCAGCCGCTTGCAGCGCTGCGGTCAAGACTGTTAAGTTTTCATTGCTGGCAGCCATTTCTCCGATGGTTTGCGTCGCGGCAGTCTCACCCATAGTGTCCGTCTCGGCCATCGGCTCAGTATCAGCCATTGGCTCTGTCATCTCTACAGGCTCACTCATGGTTTCTGTTGTTTCTGTGGTGGTGTCAGGCTCGACCACCGGCTCGGTCACAGTTTCAGTATCATTACAAGCAGCCAGTGATACTGCGGCGGTAACGATAGCGATAGATAATAGATTCCTTTTTAACATGATGCTTCCTTTATTTAACGGATAGAATTTTGGTTGTTTGATTAATAGCAGCTTTATAAATAGCAGTTTTATTAAAAGCAGTCTCAATAAAAGCTGGATAAATATAAGCTGAATAATAGGATTGAGCGGGACGCGAGAGTCCAGACCATCACTGCGCTGATAGCGTTTGTCGCGTATAAGCACAGCGCACATGGTCGTGACGGCTATCAATGTTTATGGTTATTTGGGCATCAACACACGATCCACCACATGTATCACCCCATTGCTCGCCGCAATATCGGTTTTGATGATATTGGTGGTACGACCCATTTCATCCATCAGCTGCCCTTTTGGCGTCACCATCAGCGTATCTTTACTCACGGTCGTGACATTGCCTGGTTTGACATCTTTGGCGTACATGGCCATATTGCCATTGATTACGTGATAGCCTAAGATTTTGGTCAATAATGGCTTGTTGGCAAATAGCTGCTCTTTTGTCATGCCAGTTTCTTTTAATGCTTGCATAAAGGCGGCGTTGGTTGGCGCAAATACCGTATAGTGAGCATTGGGATTAGATAAAGCACCGGCCAAATCTGCTGCTACGACCGCTTCTACCAATAACGAAAAATCAGAATTGCTTTGTGCGATTTGCACGACGTTCATCTTTGTCATAGATTGGCTGTGCATCGGCGCTTTCATTTGCGCGCTTTTGGTCGGCATCATGTTATTACAGGCACTAAGACCAGCGATTGAAACGGCCAATGTACCTATCGTAGCGATTTTAGAGAATTTCATATAAACATCCTTGATTATGAATTTTGTCAGATTGGTGATTTACTCATAAGGCCTGCTAATCTATAAGCCACTACCCTTTATTTATATTACCAACGTCAGATCTTCATATAGCAATGAATAAAAATGACAGTGTGCTGCACAATACCTATTGGATAACACAACACGCTACTTTCTTTATCCACTCTTTACGATATCTACTGATATGACAACTGATTAACAAGCCGCATTTCGATAAACCACATTATCAAAATACTTGTTAGTATTACTTATAAAATGCAAATCCTTATGTATACAAATTAACATATGGCAATCATTCATCTATCCATATTTACGCTATTTTTTGTGCGATGGATGTAAGTTTTGTCAGTTTTTTGGGCAGGTTTTTAAGTTTTCATGGTCAAAATCAAAGCTTTATGTAATCTTTAAGCGAAATGATATTCATTTGTGCCGGCTTATCAAATGGCCTAAACTGCTATCAGCTCAAACACTACCGCTCAGCTGATAAGTATTATGAGGGCGTGATTTGTGTGCAGCGTTTGATCACTCATGCTTGAACGCTTTATTATCATATGACACAAAGGAATATCGGCCTGCCCGTGTGTGATAGATTTTTCATGCTAAAATAATGCGAATTTGCCCATTCTATTTTGTGGTAATAACCGGTAGTTATATACGCGTTATGTACTGACACCTTTTTGCCCTCTCCTTTTTTAAATATTGACGAAATAAGCAGCGCTCCTATGACTCAACAGCCGACGACTCAACAGCCAACCTCTCAGGCTTCTTCGCAAACCGATCACTCAGCACCGTCAGCGGACGGCTTTGTACTAACGCCACCTGCCGTCTTCCCTTATAAAGAGCAGCAGCTCACCGCTCGCGTGCGTATCACTGAGCAAATGAAGTCGCGTATCTTGATGCTTGATGGGGCGATGGGAACGCAGATTCAGACGTATAAGCTCGAGGAAGCCGACTATCGCGGTGAGCGCTTTGCCGATATCGAGCAAGACGTGCGCGGCAATAATGATCTGCTGGTACTTACCCAGCCGCAAATGATACGCGACATTCATCACGATCATCTCGCAGCAGGCGCTGATATCATCGAGACCAATAGCTTTAATGGTACGCGGCTATCGATGTCTGACTACGATATGGAATATCTGGTGCCAGAGCTAAACAAGACCGCCGCGCAGATAGCACGGGCGGCAGCTGACGAATTTACCGAAAAAACCCCTAATAAGCCACGCTTTGTCGCAGGGGTCATCGGCCCAACTTCGCGTACCTGCTCGCTGTCCCCTGATGTCAATGACCCTGCCTTTCGCAATATTACCTTTGATGAGTTGGTGCTCAACTACCGCGAGGCAACGCTGGCACTGATCGAAGGCGGCGTCGATATCCTGTTGATTGAAACCATCTTTGACACCTTAAACGCCAAAGCGGCAATATTTGCCATCACCGGCGTGTTTGACGATATCGGTTTTGAGCTGCCGATTATGATATCAGGCACCATCACCGATGCTTCAGGTCGGACGCTATCGGGGCAAACGGCAGAAGCGTTTTATAACTCTATCCGTCACGCCAAGCCGTTATCAGTTGGCTTTAACTGCGCGCTTGGCGCTGATGCGCTGCGCCCGCATATTCAGACACTCTCAAACATCGCTGACACTTATGTCTCCGCGCATCCAAATGCGGGGCTGCCCAATGAGTTTGGTGAATATGATGAGACCGCCGAGCAAACCGCTGCCCTGCTTGAAGGTTTTGCCAAAGCGGGCATCCTAAACATCGTCGGTGGCTGCTGTGGTACTACTCCTGAGCATATCCGCCACATTGCGGATATGGTGGCAAACTATCCGCCGCGCGTAATACCAGAGATTGCTCCTGCCTGCCGTCTGTCTGGGCTTGAGCCATTTAACATCACCGCCGATAGTCTGTTTGTTAACGTCGGTGAGCGTACCAATGTCACAGGCTCGAAGAAGTTTTTGCGACTAATCAAAACCGAAGCCTATACCGAAGCATTAGATGTGGCACGCGATCAGGTCGAAGGCGGCGCGCAAATCGTCGATATCAACATGGACGAGGGCATGCTTGACTCCAAACAAGCGATGATTCATTTTGTCAATTTGGTCTCAGGTGAGCCAGATATCAGCCGTGTACCGCTGATGATGGACTCCTCTAAGTGGGATATCATCGAAGAAGGGCTTAAACGTATTCAAGGCAAGTCTGTCGTCAACTCCATCTCGTTAAAAGAAGGCTACGATGAGTTTGTCAAGCATGCCAAGCTCTGTATGCGCTACGGGGCTGCGGTCATCGTCATGGCTTTCGATGAAGATGGGCAAGCGGATACTTATGAGCGCAAAATCGAGATCTGCCAGCGCAGCTATGACGTGTTGGTCAATGAAGTTGGCTTCCCATCTGAAGACATCATCTTTGACCCCAATATCTTTGCGGTCGCCACTGGTATCACCGAGCACAACAATTACGGCGCTGACTTTATTAACGCCACTAAATGGATCACTGAAAATCTACCCAATGCCATGGTGTCAGGCGGCGTGTCCAACGTTTCGTTTAGCTTCCGTGGTAATCCGATTCGTGAAGCGATTAACTCGGTATTTCTCTATCATGCGATCAAAAATGGCCTGACCATGGGTATCGTCAACCCATCAATGCTTGAAGTCTATGACGACATCCCTGTCGAGGCGCGCGAGGCGATTGAGGATGTGATGCTCAATCGCAATCAAGGCGAGAGTGGACAAGATGCCACCGAACGTCTGATGACCATCGCTGAGAGCTATCAAGATGGCGGTAAGAAAAAGGACAGTACCATCGATATGAGCTGGCGTGAAGGTACGGTAGAAGAGCGCATTGCCCATGCACTGGTCAAAGGCATCACCACCTTTATCGAAGCCGATACCAAAGAAGCATGGGAGAAATACCCCAAACCACTCGACGTCATCGAAGGGCCTTTGATGGATGGCATGAACATCGTCGGTGACTTATTTGGCTCGGGTAAAATGTTTTTGCCGCAAGTGGTCAAGTCGGCGCGCGTCATGAAACAATCGGTCGCTTGGCTCAACCCTTATATCGAAGCAGAAAAAGTCGAGGGCGAAGTCAAAGGTAAGATCTTGATGGCAACGGTCAAGGGTGACGTCCATGACATCGGCAAAAACATCGTCGGCGTGGTGCTCGGCTGTAACGGCTATGATATCGTCGATCTGGGCGTGATGGTGCCATGCGAGACCATTCTCGATACCGCCATCAAAGAAAAAGTCGATATCATCGGTCTATCAGGATTGATTACCCCGAGCCTCGATGAGATGGTCTATGTCGCCAAGCAAATGCAAGAGCGCGGCATGACCTTGCCACTGATGATCGGCGGTGCCACCACCTCTAAAGCCCATACCGCGGTAAAGGTCGAACCGCAATATCAAAACGATGCGGTCATCTACGTATCGGATGCCTCGCGCTCGGTCGGCGTGGTGACCAAGCTACTGTCGAAAGAGCACCGTCAAGGCCTGATCGATGAAACCCGCGAAGAATATATCAAGGTACGTGAACGTCTGGCCAAGCGCCAGCCTAAAGCGGCCAAGATATCGTACGCTGACGCCGTCAAGCTTGGTTTTGACTATGACTGGGATAACTATGTGCCACCTAAGCCTAATAAACTTGGCCAAGTGATACTTGACGACTATCCGATCGCAACCCTGCTGCCTTACATCGACTGGACGCCGTTTTTTATCTCGTGGGGGCTGGCGGGCAAATATCCTAAAATCTTACAAGATGAGGTCGTTGGAGAAGCGGCGCGTGATCTATTCGCTAATGCCAATGATCTCATGCAAAAGATGATCGATGAGAAGTTAATCGTCGCTAAAGGCGTGTTTAAAATCATGCCAGCCAAGCGCACTGGCACCGACACCCTCACCGTTTATGATAAAGCGCTGGAAGACGGCGGGCAGCCAACGCATACCTTTGAGCATCTGCGTCAACAAAGCGACAAAGCCAGCGGCAAGCCAAACTTTAGCTTGGCCGACTTTATCTCGCCGTCGGACACGCACACTGATTATCTAGGCGGCTTTACCGTCTCCATCGTCGGTACTGAAGCACTCGCTGAAAAGTACAAAGCGGCAGGCGATGATTATAATGCCATCATGGTACAAGCATTATCCGACCGCTTAGCTGAAGCCTTTGCAGAGCATTTGCACGAGCGGATTCGCAAAGAATATTGGGGCTATCAACCCACCGAGAATTTAACCAATGATGAGATGATTAAAGAAAAATACGTCGGCATCCGTCCTGCACCTGGTTACCCTGCCTGTCCTGAGCATACGGAAAAAGGTAAATTGTTTGATTGGCTGGGTACAGTGGACGCTATCGGCACAACGCTAACTGAAAGCTTTGCCATGTGGCCGGCATCTTCGGTCAGCGGCTTTTATTACTCGCACCCTGATAGTAACTACTTTAACGTCGGTAAAATAGACCGTGATCAGTTAGAGGATTATGCCAAACGTAAAGAGTGGGATATGAATACTGCTGAGAAGTGGTTAAATCCGAATTTGTAGGAATATTTAGGTTTTAGATATGGAAGAAACTATAAAGCTTTGGTTTAAAGAAGGATATACAGATTTCAATTCAGGCAACGGTTTGAATCGAAATAGTCCCTTAGAGTTAAAACGTTTAAATATTATTGTAGGCGCAAACAATGCTGGTAAAAGTAGATTCATGCGCGAATTTATATTCAAATTAAAAGTAAATAGTGTGGATTTTAGGTATCCTCAAGCTTATAAAGATTATATCTCCATCATTAATAGCTTTATTTGCAACCACTCTTCAAAGCATCAGTTAGAAATACCTGACAACTCTTTATATAGCTTAGAAGATATCGTAAGACAATGGCAAGATATTGGCTCTTTTCTAACAGATACAAGAAAAGCTATTGAAGCTCATATCGCATATAGAACTAGCTCAATAAAATATAATACTTTAGAATATGCAATAGTTACAGGAAAGCTTCCTCATGAAGTCCGTGAACTTATCGATGATATAAATCAACTGATAGAAGGTCTGAGTAATATTAAAAATACTTTAGACTCTTTAAGTTTTAAAGCTTTAAAGTTTTACTACATTGATAGCTTGAGAAGCTTACGAAAGTTGAATTCACAAATGACCTCTACTGATGCTGTATCAGAATACTACCCTTTACTTTCTAGAACAATTACTGACTATAGTTTTGAGAAAGATGAAATAATCTCAGGCGAAGATTTTTTTGGCTTATTAACTGACTCACTGTTAGGTAAACCTGATGAACGCCAAAGAATTCAAAGCTATCAAGAAAAACTGTCTCATTATTTTTTTAATAATGAAGTTATAACTATTATTCCTCATTTGAGGACTGACAGTATAGAAATTAAAATAGGTGAAGCAGAACAGTTTCCTATCTCAAAACTTGGTGATGGCTTGCAACAAGTTATTATCCTTACTTATAAGGCTTTCTTAACAACTGAACCCTCCTTCTTTTTTATTGAAGAACCAGAAATGCATTTGCATGCTGGCTACGTTAAGCAGTTAATGAAGTTTTTATTGAATGAAACTGACCATTATTATATGGCGACCAGTCATTCAAATTACTTGCTTGATATGATTAACGAAGACAAACGTATTGCTTTATATCGTGTAGATAAAGAACAAATGAATGACGAAGAGAACAAATACGAGACGGTAATCAAACGTTGTGATGGTGACCGTACTGTACTGCAAACACTTGGCGTATCGCCTTCCTCAGTATTTTTAGCTAATTGTACAATTTGGGTAGAAGGTATCACTGACCGTCTATACTTTGTTCAATACTTAAAGAAATATCTAGAAGAGCTAAAAGAGATTGATAAAACTAAATGGGAAGACTACTCACGCTTTATCGATGGTTATCATTATGCGTTTGTGGAGTATCAAGGCTCAAACTTAGAGCACTGGGATTTCGAGGTTGACTCTTTAGAAGCGGTCGATAGCAGTAAGAATAAGGGACTAAATGCTATACTTGTAACTTCGAATGCTTTGGTAATAGCAGATTCTGACTTAAAAACGAAACCTAGGTTTGATGAACTTGAAAAACAGCTAGGAGATAAAATAGCTATCACTCAAGGCAAAGAGACTGAAAATACACTACCCAGAGAACTACTGATAAAACGTTTCTACCAAAAATGTCCTCAAAACGCTGTCTCTACGAAGGGGAATACTACAAAAATATCCTATAAAGATGAACATGACAGTTATTTCAATGATAGTTACCTCAAATCAGATGAAGGTGTGGGTGCATATCTTGATAATGTCATAATAGACATGCGTACAAACAACATTTTTCCTTCTCTTGAAGGAGAACAAGAGTCTTTTACTTTCTCTGATAAAGGAAAACAGGGCACAGTCAAAGGTAAAACTGATTTTTGTCATGCTATCGTTGAACTAATGCAAACAGAGGACTGGCAACTAACTGAGCCTGCTATAGAGCTATGTGAGTCAATATTCCAGCATATCAAAAGAAATAATGACTAACCTTAACTCTTTGGAACGAACAAAACGTCATATAAAGCCTCAATACTGTCGTAATGAATAAACTGTCCTTTATTGATAGTGCGGATATTAGGCCGTTCAGCTTTTATACCATCCGCATTAGCTTTAGTATGTTTTGCAATTTTAGCATTCTCTAGCCCAGTTAGTGGTTTTCCAGCCTCTGCACCAAAAAAGTAAAACGAGCGCAGCTCCAAAGTATCTTCATCAAATTCTATCCAAACGATACATCCTGAAGGTTTATTAGCTAAGCGTATATTAACGTTTTGACCTGATTTTTTAGCACCAAATTTTGAGGTTTTCAGTTGAATATGGCGAATAACACTGTTTTCTTCGAGAACAACATCGCAACCTGCGTTATCGACTTCAGGTTTCATGACCTCCAATTGACAGTCATCTTTTTGCCACGAAAGTCTAAGCATTTCACCAATAAATAAGTGTTCAATAAGCTTTTCTCGGAAGCTTGAATGTTCATAATGCTTGCTCATAATTTACCTTAATACTTTGTAGTAACTCAATCCGCTTTACTCTTCCCCCGCCGACACCGCTCCGAACAATACACCACATTGTCCCAATCCTTCTGCCATTTCTTGCGCCAGGTAAAAGGGCGCTGGCAAACTGGGCATATTTTCTCAGGTAGATTTACCTTTTTATGTGCCATGATGACCCTTACCGATTACTCATAATCATCAAATATTTTGTTCAGCCTATTTAGGCTATTGACGATCAGCTTGCCTGATTGATCGGTGCTGGTATCGATGGCAAGCTTCTCATCCATACGCATCGTTAGCGGTGCAAGCGCATCTTTTAGAGCGTGTGCTATCAGCGCGGCCTGCTCTGTGACATCGGTGGTCGATGCTTGATCGTCAGTACGGCTCGATAGACTCTGAGCCATCTGCTGTGCCAGTTGCTCGAGCGCGCCCACCAGTTGTACCATAAGCTGTTTTTGCATCTCTTGGTTTTGTTTGAGGTACTCGCCTTCGGCTTTATGGTCGTGCTTGTAGAGCTGTGTTAGCTGAGTCATGCTTTTTTCAAAGCCATTATCGATACTATCGCTGACTACTTTGACATTGTCTACAAAACCTGAGAGCACGCTGTCGGCGAGAATTTTTTGTGATTCAAGCTGGGCGTCTCGTTTGATTTGCTCAGCTGACTCGTTTAAACGCGCCAGCTGCTCAGGATCATTTTTTGTTACATAGCTCTCAAACTGACTGCTAATGGCTTGAAAGCCGCTAGCAAGATCGACAAGCTGCGCGACGATACGTGCGCCGATATCGCCATCCTCGCCGCCCATGGCTTTGTTGCGTAAGAAGTCGGCTTTGATTTGCGCCCAGCGTGCCTTTTCATCCTCTGTCAGCACGCCGCGCATCTCACCAAGCTTCAGTAGATTGCTCTCTGCGCCTTGAGTGAGTAGCTGCGACTCGCCCAAATAGTGATCATCAATTAGCTGATCCAGCTCTGCTTGATTCATGACGGCCGATAGTTTTTCGGTCATCTTATTCATATTGCGATAACTGCCTTGCAGCTTAAATATCGGCTCGGTGCGGTATTTATCATCTTGCGAGGCCGAGGCGATGTAGGCCTGATTGACATCAAGGATGACTGCTTGCACGGCAAACATATGGCGCAAGACAGCAACAATTTCATTAACTTCTGAGGTGCTATACGGATAGCTCAGCTCGCTAGCTTGGGCTTGCGCAAGGCTTGCATTGTCGGCCTTTGCCATTTTGATCAGTCGATGCACATCGCTTAAATCGCGGTTGGCAAGGGGCGCGAGTACCTTGTTTGAGGTCAAGGCGTTTTCGATATAACTGAGCGCAAATACCTCCTCCATACCGCTCATGATGTCGCCAAGATTATAGATATCGGCGCGGTTGGCGAGCATATCAGGGACTTTAAAGGCTTCCCCGCTTTCGGTATAGGGGTTACCCGCCATTACCACACAGAACTTTTTGCCGCGCATGTCATAGGTTTTGGTTTTGCCTTGCCAAACGCCATCGATGCGCCGCGTGCCATCGCCCAGTGAGATGAATTTTTGTAAAAACTCGGCGTGCGTATGCTGGATGTCATCCAGATAGAGCATGACGTTGCTGCCCATTTCAAAGGCAAGGTTAATCTTGTTTAGCTCCTCGCGTGCGGTGGCATTGGGCGCTTTTTCGGGGTCGAGGGAGGTGACATCATGACCGAGCGAGGGGCAGTTTATCTTCATAAAGATAAGCCCTAAGCGGCTCGCCACATATTCCATCAAGGTGGTTTTGCCGTACCCTGGCGGTGATATCATCATAAGGATACCCATCAGATCGGTACGCTTGTCCTCACCGACGGTACCCATTTGCTTGGCAAGATTGTCACCGATCAATGGCAGATAGCTCTCATTAATCAGGCGGTTACGCACAAAGGATGATAGCGGACGCGGCATAAACTCATTTAGCCGCAGCTCGTCTTTTGCCTCATGCAATATCTCAGTACGCATTGCCAGATAGCGCCTATAGGACGGAATGACTTGGCTGTCGTGATAATGTAAACGGCTTAAAAAATCATCGACCGCAAAGGTGAGGGTCTGCTGATGAATACGCTGATGCTCGCCCAATAAGCTGCCCACCTGTATCTCAAGCGCCACCTTACTTGTACTACGTGCAAAGCTTTGTACTTGATTTAGCGGGTGTTTGCCATTGGATAAAGACGAGGATGCTATAAAGGATAAGGTCGATGCCGAGGCGTGCTCCGGCGCCCTTGCATCAACGCTGACGCCCGACGCACTTAAGCGCTGCAATAAAGATGCGCGCATGGGGTCATCTAACTGGGTGAGCATGATAGCAATCGCTTCAGGTACATAATGGCGACCGATCTCCACCTGCTGCTGACGCCGCGCTTCCTCTTCTGCTCGCTTAGTGCGCACATCTTCGCTAGGCGCATCAGCATCATCAGCACTGCTACCATCTATAGCCTGATCTGTAACTATGCTATCTAGCAAAGCATAAAACCAAGTGGCTAGTAGCTCATAGGCAGATTTGGGCTGCAAGGTCAGCTTGCCAATAGAGGACTGCAGCTGCGTCATGCTTTGAGTAGCTTGCCCGCCGCTTGGGTTAGCATCCAATGCTTGGCGCAGCTGATCACACAGCGCTTGCGCTTGCTGGCTGGTTTGCCATGATAATGATAGCTTGTGATCGACAGTATCACTATCTAGACCACTGGCGAGCATCCCACTTGCATCAGTGCCAGCCTGCCCCATGACACTGACCAAGTATTCGCAGGCTTGCTGTACGTGCTGGTGTTGAAAGATAGTGGCGTCATTGCTATTGCTAGTATGATGACTATTACTGCCTGTATGGCTGCCATCATAAGCCGTGACAAACTCGCGCATGAGCATGGTCATATCGGCAATTAATAGCGCCTGCGCCCGATCGCTGCCAAGGCTACGCCGCAGCTGCTCGGCAGTCACCGCTCTATCGAGCCAGCTGCCGACTTGTAGCAGCACGTTTTCATTTAGCCAAGTGTCATAGCCAAAGGGTCGCAGAGCTTCTAGGCCAAGCGCTTGTACAAGGGACAGTTGCCAATAAAACAGCTGCGCCAGCGCGCGCACTTGCGGCGTATAAATAAGTAAACCGGCATCGCGTAGCGTGGGCAGGATTTGTAGCAATAGCAATGTGGCGTCATGATCATGAATGCCTTTGTCAAACCCAAGCTGATAGCGCGGCGTGGCATAAGCTTTGACCAATGTGGCCAGTGGACTGCTGGTAGTAATCTCGCCGCTGCTATCTATCGTATGAGCCGCATTGGCCATACTCACCGTGTCGTCATAAGCCTGATACAGACGCGCCTGCGTCAGGCCGTCTTGATTGTTTTTCGCGCTCTCGATGATGCGATAGGCCAAGTATTCAGCGCGGCACACCGTATCAGACTCAGAGGCAATACTCATGTCCCAATACGGGCGCAGCGCATTTAATTCTGCATTATCGAGCACTTCATAATAGTCTGTGCCGGTGAGATGTAGGTTTAGCACGCGGCTGCCGTCTGTTTGCTGACGACTGAGCAGCGTTAAGTCCAGCGGCTGAGTGTTGACCGAAAAGCGATGACGGCCGAGCTTGATGATTTGCCCACCGTCTTCAAACAGATCCGACTTGTCTTTGAGGCTCTTATAGCTTTCGACCTGAATGGCTTTGAGGCGTGCGTCGATATCGTCTGCTTTGACGCTAAACCCCATCTGTTGCAAGTCTTTGGCGATGCTCCGCACTTTTTGTACCAGACCATCAGAGGCAAAGTAAGTATTGAGCGCTTCTTCCTCGGCAAATCCAGTGACGCCAGTGCTTTGGGTGCGTTTTTTGATACTCTCAAGCATCCGCAGTGCGCCATCACCTAGGTTTTGCGCCCGGCGATTACGGGCATCGAGCAGCTGCTGTTTATGATTTTCAAAAGTATCAAAAATCTCTTCGCGCTTGGTGATGATATCTGCCAAAAACTGATCGCCGCCCCCCGTCTCAGGATCAGCAAACTGACTCTCAAGCTCCTCTAGCTGCACCAGTAGCTTGGCCATTTGCTCATCTGATTTCTCCGGCGTATTGGCAATCGATAAGGCATTGGCAATCGACTGACCAAACAGCTTAAACTGCGCCCCAAATTGCGCAATCGCTTCGGCAGAACCTAAGCTTTTACGTTTATGATTGAGCTTGGCCTTGTTTTGATTGAGGCGCGAGTAAATGGACGATATGTCATCGATGATTTGCGTACGGACGGTGGCATCAGCGACATCGAGAGTGCCCAGCAGCTCGGTCAACAAGTCCAGCCCTGCAGCGGTATCGTCGATTTGCTCAAGCACCGGTTTGAGCTCGCTATTGGTTTCGGCGGTGTTTAGACGTTCGCTGACATCTGCTAAGATATCCTCATAGCTGGATAATGCCTCCTCACCGCTTAAAAACGTCACGGTTTTTTCGGCCAGCTCGCTCTCTGCTTCCTCCAATTGCTTTTGCAATGCTTGTAACTTATCGGTATCTAGATAGCGCAAGTCCTCTAAGCCGACCAGCCGACCTTTTTGCCGCCTGAGCGCCGATAGCTGCGCCACATAGTCACTGGCTGACTCAAAGTTTGTGATTTTTATTTGCCGCAGGATATCATTTTGCTGAGCGTCGGCATCCGCTAGTGCTGTTTGGGTCTGCTTTTGGATACTTTGGACTTTGGCAAACTCATCAATGACCAGCTCGGCGGTGGCGGTGACGTCTTTGATACTGCTTGCAATATCGCCCAGCTCTGGCTCGGACAACCAATAATAGCTATCAAAGAGACGGCTGGTATTGTCGGCGAGCTCTTCATAAAGCTTTTGCGAGACGCTTTGATTGTCAATGAGACGAGTGATGCTATAAAGATCTGAGATACCGCGTACCAGCTCTTTGTTACCGATTTTGCCATAAAAGCTCGTGCTTTCAGGCAACTCGCTGACATACTCATGAGACGCATATGGCGTATGCCATATCTGCATTGGATGAATGCGTGACGGCTCATTTTGCGCACTAAACAGCACCAAACGGCCGTTTTCAGCCAGCGCCATGCCGTTACAATAAATGGGGTTTGCCAGCTGTTTTTTGATAAGGTTGTAAGGAAATAACCCCGTGACGCCAAGTGCTCGGTCATAAAACAAAAACAATACATCTTCGCCATTGGGCGAGATGATCTTACGTTTAAACTTTAGGTTTTTTCCCGTGCCGCTACCCGTACTGGTGTTGGCATCGCCATTATGAGCATCAAACAGTTTATACTCGCCTGTCTGCAGATAGTAGCCTCCAGGGAAGATGATGCCGTGATCCTCAGGCAGCTGCACACACGACTGCCCGATGGCATCCAGCCGCAGCACAGCCTCGGTCAAGGTGTTATAAACAAAGTAGCGATAGCTGTCCTCGCGATACGGTAATATCTTGAGCAAAATCAAGCTGCCCACCTTGGCATAATCGATCTGAGCATCGGTAAGCGACTGGGTACGGTCATCGACCGGCTCGCTATAGATGCCCTGCCCTGACTCGGTATTGTTTTCGATTTTGATGGTCAAGTCACCGCCGACCGTTTCCACAAATATGGTGTCTAGGATATTCATGTGCGGATATTTGCCATTGATCATCTGCTCACGCGTGGTCTCTATCCACTCAAAATCATAAGCAGGTGGTAGCTCAATATCGCGCTCACCGCGATTGTCGACATAAGCCACTTGCGCAGCCTCTGGTGTGCCTTCGCTAAAATCAAGCGCAAAGCGAAACACCCGAATATCGCTGATACGCTCACCGATCTGAAACGCCAGCAAAAGCTTGCTGTCTTTGACCGTCAGCTGCATAAGGCGCGTTTGCTTGTAATAGCGGTATAGCTCGTTGAAGTCTTGCACAAAAGCTTGCTGATCTAAAAAAGTCCCTGCCAACTCGACTTCTTCTAACTGATACGCCTCTTCTTGATTGGCTTGGCTTTTCTGCGCGCCCTCCTCAGCCGTATCGCCACCATCAGTTGCCTTGCTCAGACGATATAGCGATAGCACATCCTTGATACTACTAGCGCGCTTAAGCCCCATAAAGACGTTGTAACCAAACAGCAAATAATCACCGACCTGTACCATATCTTGCGCCACGCAGTTATATTCGGTACGAATACGCGTGCGGGCAATCACTTGCATCTGCGTGCTGCCAAACTCCTGTAGGCGTGCATTATTCAAGGTCGCGGTTTGCTGCTCTAAGCGGCTACCTTGCTCGGTAAGGCGTTTTTTTATAAGCTCATAGGCGTTACCTGAAGCGACGGCCTGATCGGCTTGACTGCTGGGCTGGGCTTGATTGGCTTGGCTATCGTTGTCGGTGCTATCTAGATTGGTTGAGTTTTGCGTATCCGCCATCGTGAGTCGTCCACTTCTGTTTTTATATAATAAAAGAATTTTGGGCAATAAGAAAAGATGAGATAAACTTAAGAAAATCTTGACTGGTCTAAAAAAACGAAAAGTAACGTTAAGCGACAAAGGCGTGGATAAGCTTTTTTAGACCAGCCAGCTCAGTACTGTCATGAGCTGACCAAAAAACCTGCCGCCACAGCAGCAGATTTTTGACTATCAAACATACTAATCATTATATTGAGTCGGCGCGTTATCTGACTTATTGGCTTTATTCATTGCCTGATTGGCCAGCACACCATTGAGGATACCGCTTAGGGTATCTGACTTACCAGCAAGGCCATCGATGGCTTTGCCGATAGAGAGTGATTTGGCAAAGTTGTCAAAGAAGTGAGCTTCGCCGCCGACGATATCGATTTTGGCTTTTTGTAGCGCCACAGCCAATACGTCAGCATTTTCTTTGGCAATCTCTTTACCAGCATCGATAGACGCCATGGCTTCTTGCAAGGCAGTCTCAAGCCCCATACGGAACTCCTCGTGCTCACGAGCCTCTTTACTCATGCTGCCCATGGCGTTGAACTTCTCGACCAGACCATCGGCCTCAGCTTGGAAGTGCGCACGCGTGACTTCGGCTTTGGCCAGACCGACGTCGCGTTCAGCCTTGGCATCCGACTCACCGCGAGCGGCAACGACTTGCGCATTGGCCATACCGACATCGCGCTCGGCTTTGGCGTTTGACTCACCGCGAGCGGCGATTACCTCGGCATCAGCCAGACCTTTTTCGCGCTCAGATTGCGCTTCGGCCTGCCCTGTTGCTTTGATGATATTGGCTTTGGCGATGCCTTCTTTTTCTAGCGACATGGCCTTGGCTTCTTGGATGGCCGCTTCGGCAAAACCATGCGCCGACTCTTCGGCCTTGATTCCTTCAGCCAGCTTAACTTTGGCCTCAGCATCTTTGGCCGCCGCCTCTAAATTGGCATTGGCAAGGGTGGTAATCTCCACCGCCTTATGCTTCGCTGACAGCTCTTCAGCTTCGGCTTTTTTGACTTGACGCACTTTGAGCTCTTCTGCATCTGCCTCAGCGGCAAGGACGCGCGTTTGCTTGTCACGCTCCGCCTCACTGACTTCGCGGACTTCTTTGATGCGCTCTTCTTCTTGCGCCACGGTCTTATCGACTGCGATACGCTCACGGATGACGTTGGCGATTTCTTTTTTCTCAAGCTCGATGGCACGCTCAGCTTCGATACGCTGCAAGTCAACTTCACGCTCACGCGAGACGATCTCTAGATCCTGCGCTCGCGTCACTTTTTCTTGCTCGATGATGACGGCGCGCATACGGTTTTGCTCTGCAACCTCGATTTCGCGCTGCTGGTTTTCGCGCTGAATGGCCAGATCCTGCTCGACGATGATGATAGCGGTTTCTGACTTTTTGCGCTCTTCTTCTTCGATCTTGCGCGTCTCGGCCGTTTCACGAGCGATGACTGACGCAATTTCGCGTTTTTGTTTGGCCTCGGCATCTGCTTGCTGACGCTCCAGCTCCAGCATCGCCTCGACGGTTTCGACGTTTTTCTTCTTCACCGCCAGCTCTTCGTCACGCTCAAGCTCATTGGTGATGACGTTTTGCATCGCGGTCAGCTGGGTGATTTTTTTGATGCCTTCAGAGTCCAAGATATTACTGGCATCCAGCGACACTTTTGGCGTTTGCTCCAGATAGTCAATCGCCACGTCTTCTAACACATAGCCATTGAGATCATTACCGATTTCTTGCACGATGCTGTCACGAAACTCGCTACGGTTTTCGAAGAGTTTGACAAAGTCGATTTGTTTGCCGACCGTCTTTAGTGCTTCAGAAAACTTGGCATTAAACAGCTCATTGACCGCCACTTTATCAGAGGCGCGCTCCACCCCGACCGACTTGGCGACTTTGAGCACATCTTCTTCGGTTTCGTTGACCCGTAAATAAAACGCCACCGTGATGTCGGCACGCATATTATCAGCGCAGATTAGCCCCTCTTTGCCGCGGCGATCGACCTCTAAGGTGATAAGCGAGATACGCATCAGCTCTTTTTTGTTAATGATCGGCCAGACAAAGCCACCATCAAAACGCACCGCGATTTTGTTCACGCCGTTGATAATCAGTGCTTTGCCCTGCTCTACCTTAAAATAAAAGGCCTTGAGCATCAAAAGGGCTGCCATAATAAAAACAAACGCCAGCACCACAACCACGCCGACGATGATAAGTATGTCCATATTTATTCCTCTAATAAAACGCAAGTGTAAAACTATATAATGTAAAGCTATATATCGTCTCTTTCATAAAATTTGACTGCGGTATCGCAACAGCGGCGGGTATTTATTGGTGGGTATTGATTGACGGATAGTTAGCAGTTGGTCTCACTGCCACACTTTTTAGTCTAATGAACACAAATTTTAATAAACACAAATTTTAATAAACACAAATTTTAATAAACACAAATTTTAATAAACACAAATTTTAATAAACACAAAGCCTAATCAAGACAAAGCCCAGTGCTTATCGCCTGTCATCGATACAATATATCGCCGTTACTCGTCTTTGGCCGCCGTCACATAGTAGGCATTGGCGTCTGCGATATACTCAGCCAATATGACTTTATCGCCTTGTTTCAATAGATTGTCAGCGCTCTGTGAGCGAACCTTGAGAATCAGTCCTGCACCGCCATCAGCTAGCTCAGCCTCGCCATGCTTGTCGGTCACGCTCA
The DNA here is from genome assembly GCF_002810365.1 of Psychrobacter sp. L7. Taxonomy (NCBI): domain Bacteria; kingdom Pseudomonadati; phylum Pseudomonadota; class Gammaproteobacteria; order Moraxellales; family Moraxellaceae; genus Psychrobacter; species Psychrobacter sp. L7. Next base: position 115,535 of record NZ_NEXR01000002.1, on the reverse strand, counting down.
GCGTCCGCACGATGGCAACTTTACCGACGTTGCTTGCGGCGCTGCGTTTGGGAATGTTGGCGATGTTCTTGCGGATGGGCGAGATGATAAGACCAGTTAGCCACATCGATACCACCAAGACAAACACCAACGCCCCGGTACCAAACACATAATAAAGCGCACCTGAATGAAAGTATTGATGCAAAAAGCTGGTATACAGATAGCTAAGCAGCCAGCCGATAAGGCTAATAAGGGTTAAGATAATAATAAGCGGCACGCCATAAAGACCAAACTTGAGCATAAGACCTGTAAAAAAGCCCGTCGATGACAGATCGGAGATATCTGCCTCACCGCCAGCGTCGCCAAGCTCGACCGTATCCATGTCGGCCATGCCAAGTAGCGATACCAGCCAATACAAGGTGACAAACATCACCAAACCCGTAAAGATCACTGTCGGATAAAGACTTATCTTAGTGATAAATACCGCAAAAGACTCCTGCATCAAACGCACACTCCTTATCCTACAACCAAACCGGCTATTGCAACCGACTTATGTTTCGTTATTACCGATTATACCTATTTATCAGGTTCAACATACAACTTTTGTCGTCAACGCCCCCAAACTGGCGAGCGTATCACCCCGCCATCTTGGCTGCTGATGGTATAGCTTGGATGGTCAGACAGCGAGTGAATCACCACATGACTGCGCTGCGAGCCGTCTACATCTGGCGCATACGCTGGATAAACGGCGTACGTACCCGAAGGCGACAGACGCGCTGGCTCATCAAGCCCCGTATCTGCCAAATTGAGCACGTGCCCAGTCGCCAGCGTCATCACCGCAGCCTTGCGACCATTGAGATACGCCAGATGCCGTCCATCCATACTCAGCTGCGGACTGGCAGCATAGCCAGCGGTGGTGATAAGCACGGCCGTCTGGGTGGCAAAGTAATAACGATACAGACGAGGACTGCCTGCACGTACTTTGTCACTGACATAGACAAAGCTCTGAGCATCAGGCGCATAGCTTGGCTGCACTTCGGTACTGGGTAACGTCGTCAGCTGGCGGGTGTCGCCATCACTGAGGCGCTTTTTATAAATATCTGCATTGCCAGCGACCGTTGAGCTATATAGCAGATGATGGCCATCTGGTGAAAACGAGGCAGACAGATTGCTCCCTTGCGCATTGACCACTAGGTCATGCGTATCGCGGTTACGGTCATAGATATAGATATTTGGGTGCTGGTTTGGCGCTTGTTTGCTATAGGCGAGCTGTTGACCATCAGCTGACCACGCTGGGGCGTAGATATAGCCATTGATTTGATCGATCAGTTGCCGATCGCGACCATCAGGCGCGATGCTGCATAAACGGGAGATTTTAGCCGCGCCAACGCCTTGCTCTTCCACATAAGCGATACGCCCCTGCCGATCGATGGTAGGCATGGACATGATGAAGGGATGAGTGGCAGTGGTGGTAGCTGATGGACTGAGTGCGGTAGTTGAGAGCGTCTGACAGCCAGTAACCAACATACCTAAACTTGCCAGACTGAGGGCTAGTAATTGCTTTTTTGTCGCGATACTCATGGGCGGCATGACTCTGATGATGGGCAAAGGTGAGGACATACCCTAGTGTAGCCTAAATGCACGCGCCATTTGGATAAAAAAACGCCCCACTAAGTAGTGAGGTATCGATGATATTATGTAATAAATACTAGGGCCTATCGACAGTTATGTGTAGGACAGACCCTAGACCAGCAGTATATTATTTCACAACTGCTATCTTATTTCGCAACCGCTTTAAAGTACGCCACTTGCTTGTCGTTTTTGATGGTCAACACAGGTACGTTATTAGCGTTTTTGTTGATGCTGTATTTGCCATTGACCGTTGCAAGCGTTGCAGTATCAAAGCTCGCTTGTGGCTCAGGGCATGCCATCATCGTGCTCAGTACGTTGTCTAGCTGGACATTGCCATTGACGACACTGTATTCTGCGCCCATGTTGTTGCAGGTATTGACAAAGGTCACGCGATCGTTGCCATTGGCTTTAGCAAATCTTAAGATCAAAGGTTTTGTTGGGTCAAAAAACAACTGTGTGACCTTGTCGCCGTTGGTGCGTTTGGCATCGACGAGCTGCCAGTTATACGCCTGTAGAGCTTCTGCAGTGACGGGCTGAGTCACTGGGGCGGTGACGTTTGGGGTGGTTTGACAACCTGCCGCTAGCGTGCCTGCTGCAAGAGTCGCCGCCATCATGATGTTGGTGATATTTTTCATACAATCTCCTATAAAAATAAAATAAACCTGTTCGGTTTTGTTTGTAGACATGCTTGTTTTTTGGTTATTATTCTTATTTACGTCGCTATTATGCATGACTTATGCCTTACTGTCATTATAGATTGAGTGGCGTCTTTCGCTCAGTTTTGTTCCACTATATAGGCATTTTGCTAACGGCTCTTGTCAGTCCGATGATTACCTGCTAGCGCGCTATTGGCTTGAGAGTCAATCCTTGTCCTCAGTAATGTATCTGTTTTATTTAGAATCGACTATATTGACCTTTACGCAATGTATGGCTGATGCACCATGCCGCCTTTGTGCGCTAAGTGGTTCTTTATAAATCAAGTATGAAATATAAAGCGAGCATGAAGTATAAACCAAGTATGAAACGTCATGGATGATTTGCTGGCAGCAAACTTATCAGACACTCTCCCAAAAACGCGCCTACTGCATTTATGATATAATTTGTCTACCACAAATTTACCCCTTTATTTCATAACTATAAGTAACACAATGATGACTAAAAAATCCCTTATCCAGTCCCCAGAGGCCATAGAAAAAATGCGTGTGGCCGGCAAACTTGCCAGCGACGTCCTTGTCATGCTCGACGAACATGTCAAGGTCGGCGTCAGTACCGAAGCCCTCAACCAAATCGCTCATGACTATATCGTCAATGTGCAACAGGCCATCCCTGCTCCGCTGAACTACAATGGCTTTCCTAAGTCTATTTGTACATCCGTCAACCACGTGGTGTGTCATGGTATCCCTAGCGAAAATAAACTGCTAAAAGATGGCGATATCATCAACATCGATGTGACTGTGATTAAAGACGGCTACTACGGCGACACCTCAAAGATGTGGATCGTCGGTAACGGCTCTATCATGGCGCAGCGTATCTGCAAAGTCGCACAAGACGCGCTATATGCTGGCATGAGTGTCGTCAAAAACGGCGCGCGTCTCGGCGATATCGGTGCGGCGATTCAAGAAGTGGTCGAGCCTGAGCGTTTTAGTATTGTCCGTGAGTTTTGTGGTCATGGCATCAGTGATGAATTCCATCACGAGCCACAAGTGATGCACTACGGCAAAAAAGGCACAGGCTTTGAGCTAAAGACGGGTATGACCTTTACCATTGAGCCGATGATCAACCAAGGCACATGGCAGACCAAGATTTTGCCTGATGAATGGACGGCGATTACCAAAGACCGTAAGCTGTCGGCTCAGTGGGAGCATACGATGGTCGTGACCGACAATGGCTGTGAAGTGTTTACCACGCGCCCTGAAGAAGACCTGAGCTTTTTGACCCAGTAAGACAAGAAAAGATCGCCTAGGCGGTCTTTTTTTTGGACTATAATTGCGATACTTTTGGTATCAACAATTTTTTTACCCTGTTAATTGGATATCCTCATGTTTACTTGCGATGTCACCTCTATCGATTTGACACCCTTACCCCTATTTTCCAAGCAGTCAGTGACTACCGACGCGATGACAGCACGCGCCAGCGCCGATAGCACCTCAGAGCCTGCTTTGTTGGGTATTCCTGAATGGCTGAGCCAAATCAATGAGGATATCAGCCGTGCCCTTGAGCGCGGTGTCAATATTCGTCAGCTGGTTGGCGCGCGTAGCGAAGCGATTGATGAGCTACTGATTGCTTTGTTTTATTGGTTTGAGCTGGATAAGACGGATTTGGCCCTGTTTGCGACAGGTGGTTATGGACGCGGTGAGCTGTCGCTGTACTCAGATGTCGACATACTGCTGTTGTCGTTTGAGGAAGTCGACACCGATGCCAGTGGCAAGATCGACAATCTGGTGGCGCTACTGTGGGATGTCGGCCTTGAGCCTGCGTTGTCGGTACGCAGTGTCAATGATGGCCTAGAAGCTGCTGCCGATCATACTATCGCCAGTGCGATGTTAGAGGCGCGGCTACTGGTCGGCAACGACGCTTTACAAGACGTTCCTACCCAAATCGTCAATAAATGCTGGTCGCCGCGTGATTTTTTTGAGGTAAAAACCCAAGAAGCAATGGCGCGCCATCTCCAGCACAATGCCACCGAATATAATCTGGAGCCCAATATCAAGACCGCGCCTGGCGGGCTACGGGATATCCATATCATCGGCTGGGTGACCAAACGGTATTTTCGCGTGGGCAAGCTCTATGACTTGGTACAACAAAACTTTTTGACCGAAAAGGAGTTTGACGAGTTAAGCTTCGCTGAGGGCTATCTGTGGCAAATCCGTCATTATCTGCATGTGCTCACAGGCCGCAATGAAAACAAGCTGTTGTTTGACTATCAGCGCGAGGTCGCACAGATGATGGGGTATGAGATGCAGCCTGATGATCAGCCCAATGCTGCCGTCGAGCGTTTTATGCGCGACTATTATCGCTGCGCCATGCAAATATCGACACTCTCTGAGATGTTGACCAACCACTATTATGAAACCATTATCGAGCCGCAACTGCCCGATGACGAACGGCCAAAAAAGCACCTCATCAACGCCCGCTTTAACCAAGTCGGTGACCAAATCGCGATGGCGCATCATCGGGTGTTTGCTCAGCATCCTGAGTCGATTTTAGAGATGTTTTTACTCATGGGTCAGTACGGTATTAAAAATGTCCGTACCCACACGCTGCGCGCACTAAAAATCGCCGCGCGCGGCATTGATCAGATTTATCGCGACAACCCTACCCATCAAGCGCTGTTTTTGGCCAATTTAAAAGAACAAAACTATTTGTTCCATCGTCTGCGCACCATGAACCGCTATGGCGTCTTGGGGAATTACATTCCAGCCTTTGCCCAAGTCACCGGACTGATGCAGTATGATCTATTTCACCGCTATACGGTCGATGCTCATACGTTGTTTTTGATTCGTATTTTGCACCGCTTTACCGATCCGCGGTTTTTTGAGGACTTTCCTTTGGTCAGTGCGATCTTTCAGCGGATTGAGCGCAAAGAGATATTGGTACTGGCAGCGATGTTTCATGATATTGCCAAAGGTCGCGGCGGCAATCACAGCCTGCTGGGTGAGACAGAAGCGATTGAGTTTTGTTTGGCGCACGGTATGAGCAAAGCCGACGCGCATCTGGTCGGCTGGCTGACCCGTCACCATTTGCTGATGTCGATGACCGCCCAAAAAAAGGACATCTCAGACCCAGAGGTGGTCACAGTGTTTGCGGATTTGGTCGGCAATGTCACCCACCTCAATCACTTATATGTCCTGACTGTCGCCGACATGAACGCCACCAATCCGCAGCTCTGGAACAGCTGGCGGGCGACCCTGATGAAACAGCTCTACTCGCAGACACGCCGTATCCTACGCGCCGATATCGACGCGCCGACCAACCGCCAAGATATGATCAGCGCCACGCGTAAACAAGCGCTAAAGATGCTCGACAATGTCGACAATCAGCATATGAACCGCGAGGAAGTGTTACGTCTGTGGGACGATCTGGGCGATGAGTACTTTTTGCGCGAGATACCAGAGGATATCCTTTGGCACACCGAAGCCATCCTAAACCATCCGCCCATCGGTCTGGCATCCAATGCCGATAGCCCGCCACTGGTGGTACTGCGCGAGCATCGTGAGCTGGCGCTTGATGCCGTTCAAGTCTTTGTCTACACCCAAGATCAGATGAATCTGTTTGCTGTGACTATGGCCGTCTTTGATCAGATGAACCTAGATGTGCTCGATGCGCGCATCATCACCGCCACTCGCGACTTTGCCTTGGACTCCTATGTGCTGCTCGATCCGAGTGGCACGTTACTGGTCGATGAAGACAGCCAGCAAGAGCTCAAGCAGCGACTGATTGACGCCTTCAAAGCCCCTGCCTTACCAAAGCTGGTGCATAAACGCATCCCTAGGCAGCTGCGTCATTTTGAGGTAAAAACAGAGATTAGTTTTGAGTTTAATGACGCCTCAGATCAGCATATCATGAGCCTAGAGACCTTAGATCAGCCGGGGCTGCTGGCGCGCGTTGGACAGGTGTTTTTGCAAGAAAAAATAGAAGTGCACGCCGCCCGTATCACCACCTTAGGCGAGCGCGCAGAAGACATGTTTTATATCAGTGATCAAAACGATGAGCCGCTGTCCACTGATAGACTAAGCGCCTTAAAAGCTGCGCTGCTTGCCAGCCTGACAGCTCCAAAAGACACGAGTAGAGGATAAAGTGGCCAGCATAAAACCTATCGTAAACCCCGCTACTGTTACGTAAAAACAAGCCCCATCATTGATGATACATTGATGGGGCTTATCGCTATAGAGTCACTTATAAGGTACTTTTATATACCATCTCACGAGCATGCTCTTTTAGCTCATCATCGGCCAGCTCTAGTGGCAAAATCTCCGCCTCCACTTGCGTCTGCGTCAATATCAAGCGCCCCGCATCGACCTCCTTTTGTAGCAAGCATTGTAAACTGGCTAAATGAAAGCGCCCATCTAACGCCTCATATAGCTGCTCTAACGAAATAGGCGACTTGGCATGCACATCAGGGTACAAACAGTCTTCTGCCAGTATCGCCATCTCGTTGAGCGCCTGCTCGCGGAGCAGCTCGTCATTATCGATTTTTTGTTGCAGCTTGTTGGCGAGTCTCCCCTTACTCATCAAGATGACGACAAATATCGCCGTCTGAATGACAAACAACCCCGCATACTGCCAGAGCGGTAGCGAGAGGTCTAAAAATCGGCTCAGCAGCATCAGCGTCATAGCCACCAGCACATAGCTGACCAGCTGCCACATCAGCCACATCATCAGGCTGTTTTCGCCATACCAAAACACTTGCCGCTCTTTTAGATTAATCAAACTCTGACGCGTCTGCCACCAGCATTGCTCTCGCTCTTGTAGCAGCTCGTATAATTTGACACGCGTTACACTATTATCAACGTCATTATTGATATCTTTAGCGTGAAGTTGGTCATTATTTAGGACACTAGACATATCAAATTACCCTTACTATCAGCCAACATATCGCGCCGACCGCTGTTTTTTATTATGAATAAGTTATCAATAAATGCGTCTTTATAGACAAGAGAAGCAAAAGACAAAAAATATGAGAAGTGCTACACTGCCCAAATGTAATTTTTTTTATAACTTTATTATTAATTGTCTATTATAGTTACCCTACCTATGAATCACAACATAACACACCTACATCCGTATCCTTTTGCCAAGATGGCTGCTTTGTTGGCTGATAGCACGCCAGACCCTCATTACAGTGCGATAAAACTAGGCATCGGTGAGCCAAAACATCAGCCACCTAGCTTCGTCTTGGACGCATTACACGAAAACTTGGACAAAATAAGCCTTTATCCGAGCACCAATGGTCTGTTTGAGCTTCGTCAGACCATCGCGCATTGGTTGGAGGGGCGGTTCTTTTTGCATCATGTCGATCCTCGCACCCAAGTGCTGCCTGTAATGGGCACGCGTGAAGCGATTTTTAGCATCGTACAAGCGGTCATCGATCATCAGTGTGATGACGCACAACCAGCAACTGGCGCACAACCGACTGTCGTCATGCCCAATCCGTTTTATCAGATCTATGAGGGTGCGGCGATATTGGCGCAGGCGACGCCGTATTTTGTGCCTTGTACTGCAGATAATGATTTTAAGGGTAACTATCGGGCGGTGCCAACAGATGTGTGGGCGCGCACGCAGCTACTTTTTGTCTGTAGCCCCAACAACCCGACAGGCTCGGTGATGACGATGGAGGATTGGGAATATCTGCTGCGTTTGTCAGATCAGTACGGGTTTATCATCGCCAGCGACGAGTGCTATAGCGAGCTGTATTTTGATACAGCACCGATAGGTCTACTACAAGCGTGCGCCGCGCTCGGGCGACATGATTTTAAAAACAGTATCGTCTTTCACTCGTTATCCAAGCGCTCCAACCTACCGGGCTTACGCTCAGGGTTTGTCGCTGGCGACGCTGAGATTTTGCAGGCCTATTTGCAATATCGCACCTATCAAGGCTGTGCGATGCCAATACCGCATCAGCTGGCCTCTATCGCCGCGTGGCAAGACGAAAAACACGTGGCGCACAACCGCGCGCTGTATCAAGAAAAATTTTCGCTATGGATGGCAGAGCTTGGCGATGTGTTATCGCTACGTATGCCTGAGGCTGGCTTTTACTTTTGGGTCAAAGTCCCTGAGCAGTTCGATGGCGATGATGAAGTCTTTGTCAAAGCGCTATATGAGCAGGCCAATATCCACGCCTTAGCAGGGCGCTATCTGTCGCGTGAGGTCGCTGGACACAACCCCGGTCAGGGCTATGTGCGTATCGCGCTGGTGGCCAGTGTAGAAGAAAGCCGCGAAGCCATCCGCCGTATTCGGGCGTTACTTGAGGTGTAAAACCGGCAAGCAGATCCATTCTCCTTAGCCTGAGTGATACACAGAGCGGCTGTTTTTATAACCATCAACACCCTTTAATAACCATGATGGGATACTGGTTATTAAAGGTTTTTTGGTTAAATAGTGCTATAGTAAAATAGACTGTCGCAACGATGCCATCAAGGATGATGCCATGCCCCATCTTGATTTTACCCAGCCGCCTTTTGATGTGCTGAGCTTGGCTGAGCGCCAAAGCATCAGAAAACACACCAAAATCCGCTACCTTGCCAAAGACGAAAGCCTACCTGCAGACGAGATGTCATACTTATATGTGGTCATCAAAGGCCAGATTGAGCAGTTATTGGCAGGTCATTTTGTCGCGGCCTACTTGGGTAGCAATCACTCAGATGAGCCCAATAACAACGACTGGTTTGACAGCCGCCGCTTGCCTGAGTCCTCCAACACACCGCAGCTATCAGCGGCCTCAGACGCGCAGCTGACGGACGAAGACAGACAGCGTTATCAGTTTCGCGCCACCGAGGGCACGTTACTGCTACAAGTTAAGGGTGCAGCGGTCGATAAAATCAGCGCACAAAATCATCTGGTGCGGCAAATGCTCTCCGACAAACTGCCTGAGCGGCTAAAAGCCCTGCACCAGCGCCGCAATCATAAACCTGCTGTCCATGCCGCCTACGATGACCAGCAAGAAGTACAGCAGATCATGCTACAGCCGGTCATCGATGTTCGCTTACTGCCTGTACATATCATCGATGCTGATACCAGCTTACATGAAGCGGCGCGCACGATGACGAATGCTGGATTAAAGCACGTACTGGTGCAAGCACCTGCGCATCGACTAGCCATCGCAAACGCGCAACATGGCATCGATGAGACATTAGGCATCTTGACCGATACCGATATTTGCCGCGCGGTCAGTGAGCAGCGAGATCCTACCACCACGCCATGCCAGCGTTATGCTAACTTTAACCTACGTACCATCAAGGCGAGCGATGAGATCGGTGATGCGCTGCTGACCATGACGCGCTACCGTATTCATCGCTTGCCGGTCATCGATCATCATGGTGCGGTAGCAGGTGTGCTTGGCCAAAGCGACATGCTCGCGCATATCAGCCACCACTCGCAGCTCATCAGTATTCAAATCGAGCAAGCCCAAGATTTTAGCAGTTTGGGCACGGCCGTCGAGAGGATAGGACGCTATATCCGCGCCCAGCACCAAAACGGGGTAAAAATCGGTAACATCAGCCGCATGGTACAGACCTTGAACGCTCAGGTATTTACCAAGCTGTGGCAGCTGCTCGTGCCTGATGAGGTGATGAGCCACACTTGTCTTATCGTCATGGGCTCCGAGGGCCGCGGCGAGCAAATCATGCGCACCGACCAAGACAACGCACTGATCATCCGTGATGGCTATACTCATCCGGATTTACCGCAGTTTGCGGCGCGCTTTAATGAGCAGCTGGCGCAACTTGGCTATCCGCTGTGCGACGGCAATATCATGATGACCAACCCGATGTGGCGACAGCCATTACAACTGTTTAATGCCCAAATCAGCTCATGGTTTAAAAACACCGATCCCATGCACGCCATCTACTTGTCCGCCATTCTCGATGGCGAATATGCCTGCGGTGATGAGACGCTCTTGCAGCACGTTCGTCAGCACCTCAAGGCCGCGCATCGACGCTCAGACCCTATGTTTGTGCGCCAGTTTGCGCGGGCAGCGCTACAGTTTGGTGATATCAATCAATGGTGGCAAAAGTTTGTGCCATTATTAGCAGGTAAAAGCGCCTCGCAAGATATCGATCTAAAAAAAGCAGGGATTTTTCCGTTAGTACACGGTATTCGCGCCCTCGCTCTAGAAAACGATGTCTTGGCCGTCCCTAGCAGTAAAAACCGCCTAAAGGCCTTGGTCGAGGTGGGCGCATTGACCCAAGAGCGGGCTGACACGCTGTTAGAAGCGCTGGAGTTTTTTATGGCGCAGCGACTCTCTGTTGCGCTCTCGACCGATGACAAACATGCACGGCAGGTCAACCCCATGACGCTGACCGCGCTTGAGCGTGATTTATTAAAAGAGTGTTTGGCTGTTGTCAAAAGCTTTAAAAACCAGCTGCGGCAGCATTATCAATTAGAGATCGCCTAGAGCGGCGCAAAGCAGCAAAGAGAGAATACAGAATATGAGCTGGCTGACCCAACTATCATGCAAATGGCAAAAAATGCAGCTGCAGCGGCCTGAGCTGGCGGCGATGTTTGATCAGCCTGCCACTGAGCGCTGGGTGGCGCTTGACTGTGAGATGACGGGGCTAAACCCCAAAAAGCACCACCTACTATCGGTGGCCGCGATTCATATCGATGGCTCTAGCATCGATACGGGCAATGGCATCTATCTGGTCTGTCGCCCGCCCGTCATGCCTGACCGCGACACCATCGTAATCCATGGTCTACGTACCGCTGATGTCGAGCATGGTATGAGCTATGATGAGATGCTGGCGCGGCTACTGCCCTTTATCGGTAACCGTCCGATTGTGGGGTTTTGTCCGCAGCTCGATATGGGGTTTTTAAACCCATTGGTAAAAGGCTACATGGGCACCACCTTGCCCAATAAAATCATCGATATTCGGCACTTATACAGTCGGCGTATGAGTGGTCAAACCCAAGGGCTCTCCAGCCAAGCGCAGCAGCTGACCAACATCTTAGCGCATTATCAGATTCCTGATTTGGGTGCGCATGATGCCTATAATGATGCCACCATGACCGCCATGGCGTTTTTACATGTGCGCTAGAGCGTGCCATCAGCTATAGCCGATACGGCAAGACCCTACAGAAAATAAATACCCTGCATGAATGCGCGAGACTGATACATGCCCTTGATAATCAACACGCCCCATCTACGCGAAAAGCGGAACTCATGATACCATAGGCTATTTTTGCCACCTGATGAATGATACTCATGCAATCCACCTCCACCCCCCATTATCATGACAAGCCTTCTGCCTTTGATACGTCGCCGCACGCTGCGGTTGCACCGTTACGACTGCATCGACTTGGCAGGCGCTTTGTCAGGCACTTGGTCAGACAAGCATTATTGGCCACTGCGCTGACGGCACCGCTTGTTGCCCAAGCGGCGCTACCAGAGGCCATCCAAACCGCATTGTCACGTGCAGACTTGAGCGCCGCCGACATCAGTATCGTCATCACACCAGTGGGCGACAAAAACGCCAGTCACTTACCAGCGCCTATCAAAGTCACCGACAGCCAGCATCCAGCAGAGCGCTCAAACAACGCTGCCAGTTACCAAAGCACGCTTGTGACGATAGAAAAACAGACCATCCAAAAGTATGAGCGGCAGCTACACGCTTATACCGACGACCCTTCTACTTATCAAAGCTTAGAGAGCATTCCTACCCTACCGTCAGAGGCCAAGTGGCCAAATACCAAGATGCAAACAAGCCAAGACAGTAGCACCGACGATAGTAGCGTCAATGACGGCGCGGGTGTCGAGCAAAAAAGCACTGCACATACAACGACCAAGATAGCTTTTTCACCCTTACTGAGTCATCAAGCTCAGGTAGCGCGCACCCCTGCCAGCACCATGAAGCTGGTGCCGAGCTTTATCGCGCTAGATACGCTTGGTGCGGATTTTGTCTGGCATACCCGCGTCTATCATACTGGCGTGATCATCGGCGAGCGCCTGTATGGCGACTTGGTGCTACAAGGCAGCGGCGACCCAAAAATGACGCACGAGCGCCTACAGCAGCTGCTCTATCACGTGCAAGCCTCAGGTATTCGTCATATCGACGGTGATATCATCGTCGACAGCACAGTGTTTGATAAGGTGGGCAAAGACCCTGCCGCCTTTGACAACGCACCATTGCGTCCTTATAACGCAAGCCCTGATGGTTTTTTGGTCAATTTTAGTACCATCAGTATCAAAAGCTATCCGCTGGACACTGACCGCGCGCGACTCACCTACACGCCGCAGCTGGCCGATTATCGACTGCCCACCACCATAGCCACTCGCTCAGCGAGCTGTGGACAGGCGCGCTATAGCCTTGCGCCAGTATGGCAAGCCAGCCAGCTGGTGTTTCATCAAAACTTGCCAAATAGCTGCCAAGAGCACGCATTTTATGTGGCTTATCCTGATGCCAAAGACTTTGCCGCGCGGGTAATAAAGGCCAAATGGCAAGCACTGGGCAATACCCTGACAGGCGATGTAATCAGCCGCGAGACGCCTTATAATGTGTCATCTCATAAACAGCCAAAAACAGGTTTGCGCGCGCTACCGATTTCACCGCTGCCACAGGTCAGCTATCCGTCGTTAAACTTGGCTCAGCAAATCCACGACATCAACCATTTTTCAAACAACGTCATGACTGAGCAAGTGGCATTATCCATTGCCGCTTACGCCCCGCCATCTGAAATTAAGACGACCGCGGCTGACATTGCTACAACCACTCAGACTGCCGTGAGCAAGCCAAAAGGACAAGAAAAAGCAGAAGGCAACAAGACGAGTCTCTATCAGTTTGGCAGACCTGCGACCACCAACTATCCGGTAGCCCTACAGACCATCAACCAGTGGTGGCAACACCACCTAGACACGCCTGCGCCGTATCTGACCAACGGCTCAGGCCTGTGCCGTGACTGCACGATCACCGCGGCCAACCTAAACGAGCTGCTAACCTACGCCTACGATCACCCAAATTTTGACGCTTATGTCAACTCGCTCGGTATCGCTGGTGTCAGTGGCACCATTAGCGCGCACAGTGCCCGCTTGCCTGAGTCAGCCGCCATTGGCCGCGCTTGGATTAAGACAGGTACGCTCAACAACGTTACCTCCATGGCAGGCTATGTCAAAGGCCTATCGGGGCAAGACTATGTGGTCGTGGGTATCATCAATAGCGAGCAAGCGCTCAATGCTTATACGGCAAGACCCGTACTCGATGCGATGCTGGACTGGACCGCGCAGCACTAATACGGCGACTCTCTTTTTTATCTGAATAAGGCGCGCTTATGTCACGCAAAACCACCAATCTCAATAAATCCAGCCCCGCTACCGCCCCTCACGGACTGGTCACGACACGCGCGAGCACTCAGCCTCAGCTGCCGCCATACATTGGATACTTTGCGATCGGTTATGTACTGGCCAGCGCCCTATTTATGCTGATTCAGACCAAACTGGCATTAAATGCACAGCTGGTCACCGTCCTATCCATCATCCTTGCCGCCTATATCGCAGTCAGCAAGTTTGTTAAACATCAGCAGCGCGCTCTTTACAAAGACGAAATAAACCGCTTGATGCTGGGCGGTATCATGGTCGTCTGGCTATTGACGGGACTGTATTTTTTAGCGTTATGGTTTTTGCTGTTTGACGATATCAGCCGTGAGGTTTTGCTGGCGATGACCAAGCAGCAGCCATTACCCTTACTCTCTGCGCTAGTGATGATCGTGGTGCTGTCACTGGTCAGCGCGCGCATCAGCATCTGGGCATTTAACCGCCTACTCGATCCTGCGCCCAAAACCCTATAAGACGTTTTAAAACCCTAAACGACCCGACAGGACTCTGTTCACTTAAAGCACGATGACATGCTGAGCCTACGCCGATAGATGCTATGCAAAATAAATACCCGTAACATATAACGGCGTGGCACATGCTATCTTGCCTGTCAGTTTATTTAGGGTTGACTATATGAGTGACTTAAAAAAACGCTGACTATACACGGTGCTACAAAGTTTTTTTCTATTGCTGAACAAAATCCGTTAGGCTAAGGTAAACGCCTACTGTATTAAGCGACTTGCTTTGGTATTTTCAATAGGAGCTAGCTTTATGGACATGATTTTTTTTGACAATATAGACAAGCTTGGCCGTATCGTGTTGACGACCGTCATGGTGTACGTCTTAATCGTACTGGTGACCAAAGCTTCAGGCAAACGCTCCACCTCGCAGCTCAACAACTTTGATTGGATCGTCACGGTGATGATCGGGTCTTTGGGTGCCAGTACCATCTTGCTCAAGGACATTCCGTTTATCGAAGGGGTCTCCTCGATATTGGTGCTTTATCTGTTGCAGTTTTTGGTCACCAAATACGCCTCGGTATCACCGCAGTTTAGCAACTTTATTTTATCAGAGCCGCGTATCGTCTTTTATCAAGGTCAGTTTTTGCCAGATGCCATGCGGTCTGAGCGCCTGACTCGTCAAGAGATAGAATGTGCGATGCGCTCTCAAGGTATCAACGACTTCGATGATGTCGAAGCGGTGGTCTTTGAGTCTGACGCCAAGCTGACCATTATCCCCAAACCTACAGATGACCCGCAAAGTACAGAGAGCACTATCTCGCAAACCATTAAGCCTTTGATGTGAGGGGTTTTGAGGTGACCGGTTTTAAGGAGAATGGTACAGTAAGCATTCTATTTGATGCGTTGCCACGTCTGTGAACGGCCAAACAGTGGCGTGCCGACATAGCCGCGCAGATCAAGACTTTGACCATTGTCACTCAAGGTGATTTTTCCTGAATACACTTTGCCAGACTCAGGATCGACCAACTTACCATCGCTCCATTGGTTGCTGCCTTCTGCCTTGAGGCCGGTCAAAATCTGCAAACCTTCCACTGGCTGGTTTTTAAGATTACCAGGACATTTAGTACAGACGGCTTTGGCCTTTTCTTTGTCGAGCACTTTAATAATTTTACCTGAGACCTTACCACCTCTTTCGTTTAGCTGAATGATGGCTTTTTTCTCCCCTGTTTTGTCATCGATGGTTTGCCACTGCGTACCATCTAGTGAGGCCGCTTGCGCAGATATGGACAATAAAGCTCCTGCCATAAGGGTGAGGGTACTTGCTGTAATACGGTTCATGAACGACTCCTTTCGTTAAAAACGGTCTACCTGAATGTGTAGTCACATAAGTGAGAACTAAAAAACAAATAGAAAGAACAACTGTTTGTCAAACGCTAGTAAAGCACAAAAAAAAGCAAGGTAAAAGGCTTGTTTGTTACAATATCTTAAGCGTAGAATTCTTTTGTTACATTCTCTTTTGTTATATTTTTTAATTATCGAAGTGGTACATCATATGAAGGTAAGAATCTTGACCGTGGGCACTAAGATGCCAAAATGGGTACAAACTGGTTTTGATGAGTACTTTAAACGTATTCAGCCCATGCTCAGTACTGAGATTGTCGAGATAGCGGCAGCAAAACGAGCAAAAAACCCTTCTGAAGCCAACCTCGCTCAGTACCGCGAGCAAGAAGGACAAGCCATATTGGCCGCTCACCAAGCATCCAGCCGCGAGCAACTATGGGTGCTAGATGTCAAAGGTAAAATGCTCTCGACAGAAGGGCTGGCAGAAAAACTGGCAGACTCGATGCAGCAAGGCGATGATATCGCGCTGGTCATTGGCGGCGCTGATGGCGTGTCGCCAGAAGTGTTGGCAAAGGCCGATGTTAAATGGTCACTATCGGCGCTGACACTGCCGCATCCACTGGTACGCGTGGTATTGATGGAGCAGCTCTACCGCGCCATGAGCATCAATCACAACCACCCCTATCATCGTGGCAACTAAATACTCACAAGACAGATCAGGCTTTTGGTAGGATAACAGACAGGCAGGATTGAAATATCGCTGCAAGCCCTAATAAACGCTACATGACTCATCCAAAAAACACAGCACCTACTCCTACTACGCCGAGCGCCGAGCAGCAACCATCAGGCAGCCACACGTCAGCGCCCATTAGTGCCGCTGATGCGTGGCCCGATACCTCTACTCTCTCTAAGCACGCAAAGCTGCCTGCGCTATTTGTCTCGCACGGCGCGCCAAGCCTAGCCACAGAGCAGTCAGCGACGACCAGTGCCTTGGCGCGTATCGGTCAGAACCTGCCTGTGCCGCGTGCCATCATTATTATGTCGGCCCATTGGCAATCAGCAAAGCTTGAGATCAGCAGCAACCCTCAGCCAAAGACCTGGCATGATTTTTCTGGGTTTGGCGCTGAGCTGTATGAGATACAATACCCTGCCGCAGGTCATCCGCTGCTTGCCGAGTCACTTGCGCAGCAGCTCACCGCGCGCGGTATTACCTGCAGACTAAACCCCATGCGCGCCTCCGATCACGGCGTCTGGGCGCCGCTCACGCATCTGTATCCAGAGGCCACTATCCCGATCGTACAGATTTCTTTGCCGCAGCATTATGACAGTGTCGCCTGCTATCAGTTAGGGGCGCAGCTGGCGCGTTTGCGTGATGAGCAGATACTGATCATCGGTTCAGGCAATATCACTCATAACTTGCAAGCCTTGCGCTGGGAGGCGGACAGCATCGATCAGAGCGCCAATAGCTTTAAAACATGGCTGCTCAAGCAGCTCAAAACCGACATTCCAAGCGCTCTTGACTGGCAGCGTTATCCCAATTATAAAGACATCCATCCCAGTGATGAGCATCTGTTGCCGCTGTTTTTTGCTTTGGGTGCCGGCCAGCGCGTCTCAGTGGTACATCAAAGTATGGCGCATCATAGTTTAGGTATGGATATTTATCGCTTCGACTAATAAGGTGTCTTAGCTGCTGCGTTTTGACGACGTTGTTTTGAATAGCTTAAGCTACCTCTCAAACGCTGACTTCGTAAACAGCCCTGCACGCTCCATCTCACCTGCGATACTCAACAGCGTCGCCTCATCATTCATCCGTCCAATCAGCTGCATACCAATCGGCAAGCCTTTTTTGCTCATGCCGACCGGCAATGACATCGCGGGCAAACCTGTGACATTACCTAGTAAGGTAAAAGCCATCTTACTCAGCACAGGCTGGCTCAGCTTTTCTATCACGCCTGAGCTAAAGGCGTATTTCCCCATATCTATGCCTTTATTGAGCAGCTCTGCGCTACGCATCAGCATCTCATCCATACGGCTAGGCGGTAGTACGCCATGCTTGACCGCTGGTGTCGGTACGGTCGGACACAAGATCATGTCGTACTCTTCTAGTAATAAGCCTGTCTGATATTGACTGTGATGCCAGCCGTGTTTGGCATGCGCCAAGTCTACCGCTGATAGTGAACGACCCAAAAGCGCCATATTGTAGGTTTGCGGCTCTAGTTTTTTGATATGCTGTGGCCCAAAATCACGCTCGATATTATCGATGGTAAATGCTGTATGGGCGCACACCACAACCATAAAATCATGCCAAAATTGCTCGATATTGATATTAGGCTCAGCAGGCACCACGCGATGCCCCATGGCCTCTAACTGCTTGGCGGTTTGTTCAAGGACCGCCATTACTTCCTTGTCCACCACCGTACCTGCGATCAGCGGCTGCTGATGTAGCGCAATGGTCAGCTGCCGCGGTGCGCGCATCGCAGCCTGCAAAAACGACCCCTCTGGCGGCGCAATGATAAAGGGCGCGCCAATCTCAGCGCCACTGGTGGCATCGAGCATCGCGGCACTATCGCGAACGGAGCGGGTAATCACATGATCGGCGACAGCGCCTTCCCAGCCCTCCCCAAATGTCGGACCCATGGGGTTACGGCCACGGCTGGGCTTTAAGCCAAACGCGCCGCACCACGCCGCAGGAAAGCGTATCGAGCCGCCACCATCACCAGCACCTGCCATCGGTACAATACCACTTGCCACTGCCGCTGCACTACCGCCTGAGGAGCCGCCAGCACTATAGCCTTTTTTAAAGGGATTATGCGTTGCGCCATGCGCCTTGGGCTCGGTGGTGATGATCAGCCCAAACTCAGGGGTATTGGTCTTGCCAAAGGTATTGACGCCAGCGGCTTTCATACGCTTGACGATTTCGCTGTCATTTTCTGAGACAATATTGACACTACGGCTGCCCATCGTGACAGGCTCTCCCTCAAAGCTAAATGACAAATCTTTGAGCAAATAAGGCACACCTGTAAACGCGCCTGCCGGTAGGCCTTGCGCCGCTGCGTGATAGGCACGCTCATCAAAACGATGAATGATGGCATTTAGCTTGGGATTGAGCTTATTGGCTTGATAGACAGCCGCATCCAGCAGCTCTCTGGCGCTGACCTCTCCGGCATTGACCAATGCCGCTAGCGCTATCGCATCATACTGGGTGTATTCTTTAAACATAACCGAGCTTCCTTGTTCTTAAGTTATTGATCACTTTTAGTATATCGGTTTCATCGCTTCAATAGTAACCACCTTATCGACACTGCTGTGTTCACGTCATACCAGACCATGAACTTATGCTTGATGCTAATACCTATCACTGTACCGCTTTATGCGGTCAGCTTTGCCAATAACATGACTGCGCTACAAACGCTCATAAAAAAAGCGAGCTACTTACTGTAACTCGCTTTTTGTCACTCAATCAAACTCACTGTTCATCACATCAACAACTCACGCTTGCCGCTTTTGCCCATCGAGCTGACCAGCCCAGCCTCCTCCATGGAGTCGACAATACGAGCGGCGCGGTTATAACCGATGCTAAATTTACGCTGAATACTAGAGGCAGATACTTTGCGCGTTTCCATGATAAAGGCGACCGCCTCATCGTATAGGTCGTCGTCTTCACCCGATGCATTGCCAGTACTACCGCCGCCAGGGCTGGATAGCTCAAAGTTCCCCGCCATGTTGTCAATATAGTCGGGTGCGCCGCGCTCACGCCATGCGTCACAGACACGGTTGACCTCTTCGTCACTGACGTAAGCGCCATGCACACGATCCGGCTCAATCTGTCCTGGTCCTAAAAACAACATATCACCGTTGCCCAGCATATCCTCTGCGCCGCCGCTATCCAAGATAGTACGCGAATCGACCTTTGAGTTCACACGGAGGGCGGCTCGCACTGGAATATTGGCTTTGATCAAACCTGTGATGACGTCGACTGACGGGCGCTGAGTGGCGAGCATCAAATGAATACCAGCCGCGCGTGACTTTTGTGCCAACCGCGTGATCAGCTCTTCGGCCTGTTTACCGACCTGCATAATCATATCAGCAAACTCATCTGCGACAATCACAATCATCGGTAATGTCTTGAGCTTAGGCGCTTGGCTCATACTGACGCTGTCGTTGGGTCGCCATAACGGATCGATGATAGGATTGCCTGCTTTTTCGGCAGCGATGACTTTTTTGTTAAACTCGCCCAGCTTACGTACCTTGAGCAGGCTCATGAGCTGATAGCGGCGCTCCATCTCCGCCACGCACCATGATAGGCTACTGGCCGCTTCGGTCATGTCGGTGACCACTGGCGTCAGTAGATGCGGGATATCATTGTAGTTGGCAAGCTCAAGCTGCTTTGGGTCAATCAAGATCAGGCGCAGCTCATTGGGGGTATATTTGAGGAGCATCGACAGTAGCATGGAGTTGACCAGTACCGACTTACCAGAGCCTGTGGTACCGGCGACCAGCATGTGCGGCGCACGAGCAAGATCGGTGATAATCGGATTGCCACCGATATCTTTACCCATCGCCATGCTGATTTGCGCTTTAGGGTCTTTGTATGTTTCCGTATTGAGCAGCTCAATCAGGCGCACCATTTCGCGTTTTTTATTGGGTACTTCGATACCGATATAAGGCTTGCCTGGTATCACCTCGACCACACGCAAAGACGCCATCGATAGCGAGCGCGCCAAGTCTCGCGAGATACCCGTGACTTTACTGGCTTTGACGCCTGGTGCCAGCTCGACTTCAAAACGGGTCACCACCGGCCCTGGTATGGCATTCACCACGCTTGCTTTGACATTGAACTCCTGCAGCTTAATCTCTAATAACTCAGACAACTGCTCAAGCTCTGCGACGGTATAGCTGGGCTTACGGTCAGGGTCTGGCTTGTCCAAGATAGACATCTCAGGTATCGGCGTGAGGCTATTGCGATATGCCGCTGTTTGCATTGAGCGTGACTTTTTACTAAATGCGGCATCGTCACTGATATCTGGCATGACGGCTGCTATCGCCTCTGCCCCATCATCATCTGGCATCATATCGGTGATATGATTGCTACTATCTCCCTCTGGTACCGCAAAGCTCACCGCAGGCTTGGTAGGTGTTTCTGGTGTCAGCGCCTCTACTGTTGGTGCTTGTTTGGGGTTGGCCGGCGGCGTGTTGGTCGGGGTCATATCCGCGGTGTCTGCGATAGAGGTAGCAACCTCTGAGGTAGGCTCTACAGCAGAGGGTTGCGTGGTAGACGCCGAGCTGAATGATGGCTCGACAGGCTCTACCTCTGAGCTATGTGATACGTTTGCTTCTCTTGCCTCTGCCGCTGGTCTACCAGCTGCCTGACTCTCCATAGATACGGAGCTGGGCGCGGCAGCATCTGGCGTTGCTGCATCATGTACGACGTCATCGACTGCTGCAGTAGCAGGGGTGAGCGTCTCTGCGTGTTCTGCCAGCCATGCCTCAGCCAAGGTATCGACATCGTCAGTTGCCGTATCATCAGTATCGGGAGTCTCTATAGCTGACGCTACAGAGGTCGCCTCATTATCTAGCGTTTCATCACTATTGTCATAAGAGGCGGATACGGTAGATGCTGTCTCAGAGATATCGTCGGTCGTATCTGCCATATAGCTATCGCCATTAACATAGCTATCATCAGCAACAAAGCTATCATCAGTATGGTAGTGCGCCTGCTCGCTGGCCAACAAATCATCCACCGTGCTTGCATCATTCCATGCAAAGCTTGGCTCTACTTTGCGAGTCATCACAGGGGTGGCCGTCGCGACTACATCGCTAGCACTGACCGCGCCACTTTTGGCGACGGCTACGGGGCTTTTCGGCTCGGCGCTCGACTGCGTCGGCATGGCAGGCGACGCTACGCTGTCAGGCGATGTAGTCGCTTTTGCAGCTTGTGTCGCGGCAGCCACCGAGGCTTTGACACTATCAGCCAGTCCTGATGTGGTCAAAAACTCGGACAACACATTGCCAAATCGGCCACTTTTATCCGCAGACTGTGCGCCATCCGTAGCATCAGCAGTGGGCAGCTCTAATGCTAGCTGCTCGTGCTCTGATGCTGCTGGTGGTTTGAGCGCCTGTTGGTCATCATTGTACCCAGCAGCGCTGTACTGCTTGCTCGCTTGCTCATCAGCGGTCGCCTCTTTGTTTTTGACCCCTGAGCCAAGCCAAGCCAGCGCGGTGATTTTTTGATAAATGCTCAGCCAGTGAATATTAAACGCAAAGGTTGCGGTGATAGTGACAAACACGGTCAAAAACACCACACTCCCCCACTGCGATAATAGCTGCGCCAAACGGGCTTGAAGCTCAAGGCCGATGATACCGCCCGCCACGCCTTCTAGTTCAGTGGCCACAGGATCTGCAACCTGCTGCACCAGCGCGACCAATTGAGCAAACAGCGCACTGGCACTCAATAACAAAAACACATAAGCGACCAAGCGCATCAGCCAAAACGTTGGCTTATTGTCCCACCAAATCAAGATGGACTCATAGACCATAAACGCCAGTAGCCACCACGCGCCAAAACCAAAAAACCGATACAGCAAATCTGACAACCATGCACCAGTTTTACCGCCCATATTGTTGATCGTGGTCATATCGCTGCTGATATGCGACCAGCTAGGGTCATTACCCGTATACGTCATCAAAATGACAAACAGATAAACGGTCAGTATTAACCCAAGCAGGGTAAATATTCCTTTTTTTAAATACTCAATTAGCGGTGCTGATATCACGTAAGATCTGCCTTGTTAATAATACTAAATGGTCGCCAACCCATGATTAACGCTAACCATGCTGGCATAAAGTGCTGACATAAACGGTACCGATCAACCTGTACCAAGATACCGAGCGCAGCGGCAATGGCTACTTGTATAAAACGATTATAAGCGCGGTTATCAGAATAGATGACAAGATTACTTAGCCCTTACTGCGCTTGGCATAACTTCTTATAATAACAAATACATAGGGACAGTGGCGACAGTCTTCTTAAGAAAATAAAACAATACACCTTTATCATCACCATTACACCGGATTTGATAAAGACTTGGCCGATTAGCGCCTACCTTTAGTGCCCTAAAATTCAAGGGTTTGATGCTTTGATTGTAATGATACCCATGTTTGCTTTAGCAAACTTGCACTTTTTGCCAACTGCCCTTATGTTATTATCACATAGCAATTAGAAGAAGCATATTTGTAGTCATTTTTGATATTCGTCTTTTATTATATTTATAACTTACATTTTTAATTCGTATATTTTTAATTCGTATATTTAGCAAGGAACAACTCATGGCAACTGACACTACTGCCCCACGTCACGAAAAGCTCATCATTTTAGGCTCAGGCCCTGCCGGTTATGCCGCGGCTGTCTATGCGGCGCGCGCCAACCTAAAGCCTGTCATGATCACGGGTATGGAAGTTGGCGGACAGC
The DNA here is from genome assembly GCF_002810365.1 of Psychrobacter sp. L7. NCBI lineage: Bacteria > Pseudomonadati > Pseudomonadota > Gammaproteobacteria > Moraxellales > Moraxellaceae > Psychrobacter > Psychrobacter sp. L7. Next base: position 92,632 of record NZ_NEXR01000002.1, on the reverse strand, counting down.
TGACCACTACCACAGAAGTTGATAACTGGCCAGGCGATGCGTACGATTTGACTGGGCCTGCGTTGATGGAACGTATGAAGACGCATGCTGAGCGTTTCGGTACCGAGCTGGTCTATGATCATATCAATGACGTCAATCTAAACGAACGTCCGTTTCAATTGACCGGTAATAATGGCAGCTACACGTGTGATGCGCTTATCATCTCAACGGGCGCTTCGGCGCAGTATTTGGGCTTGGAGTCAGAGAGCAAATTTAGAGGTCTTGGCGTATCTGCTTGTGCTACTTGTGACGGTTTCTTTTATAAAGGCCAAAAAGTCGCCGTCATCGGCGGCGGCAATACCGCGGTCGAAGAAGCTTTATACCTATCAAACATCGCCTCTGAGGTGACCTTGGTGCATCGCCGCGACAGCTTGCGCTCCGAGAAAATCCTGCAAGACAAGCTGTTTGAAAAAGCCAAAAATGGTAATGTCAAAATAGAATGGAACCATCAGGTCCGTGAGGTCGTCGGTGATGACATGGGTGTCAATGGCGTGGTGATCGAATCTACCGTCGATGGCAGCACCAAAACCCTAGATGCCATGGGTATGTTTGTGGCGATTGGTCATAAGCCAAATACCGACTTGTTCAAAGGTCAGCTAGCTATGAAAGACGGCTATCTTATCGTCAATAGTGGCCTAAATGGTAACGCCACCCAGACCAGTGTCGAAGGGGTATTTGCGGCAGGTGATGTCGCCGATCACGTCTACCGTCAAGCCATTACCTCAGCAGGTACCGGCTGTATGGCCGCCCTTGATGCAGAAAAATATCTCGATGCCATCGGTGAGGCAGATGCTTCTGACCATACCTACGCCTCGACATTGACTGCTGATAAAGAAGCCTAAATGAGTCATCTTTGGCAACAAAACCATAATCCCATCACGCCTGAGACCCTAAAAAGTCTTGGGCGTTATGACTTTCCCGACCCCGCCACCATCGACCCTGATGGCATCGGCATTGTGGCGCTGGGTGGTGATTTGGCCTCCGAAACGCTCATCTCTGCTTATGCGCAGGGGCTGTTTCCTTGGTTTAATGAAGACGAGCCTATCGCGTGGTGGTGCCCTGAGCCGCGCTGCGTCATGGTGCCGGCTGAGTATATACCCAGTAAGTCATTGCGCCGTCAGGCCAAAAAAGAGCGCTGGCAACTCACCCTCAATCAAGCGTTTGACGAAGTCATTCATGCTTGTAGCTTACCGCGTAGCAATGGCCTGCCTGAAGGCGAGCATACTTGGATTCATCAAGAGATGATCGACGCTTATAGCAAGCTACACGCCCAAGGCTTTGCCCATAGTATCGAGGTATGGGACGAAACCAACACACTGATCGGGGGACTTTATGGTTTAAAACTGGGTAGTATTTATTTTGGAGAATCGATGTTTCACCGTGCGTCAAACGCATCCAAGATGGCGTTTTGGGGTTTAATGCGTTTATGCGAGCAAAGTCAGGTTGCACTGGTCGATTGCCAATTACCAAACGAGCACCTGATGAGCTTGGGCGCCACCACCTTACCTCGTGCTGACTTTTTGCATCAGTTAGATAGCTTGATCGTAAGTGGTGCTGGGCATTGGCACAGTGACTCCCACCAACCGCTAGCAGTCTCGCTGATTGATACACCGCACCCTTGGCAAAGCGGCAAATAGCGCCCCACTTTTGAGATTATTATGGCACTTTATACCTCATTTTTGTTAATTGGAAAACTGGCTGCCAAAGCCAATACCACCAAAGACACGGTCCGTCACTATGACCAGCTAGGCCTACTCAGATCGCGCAAGCGTCAGGCAGGCTCACGGCTATATACTGAGTTTCATCCTGAATGTGTTGAACGTATTGAGCTGATAAAAAGCGCGCAAGCCATCGGTTTTACGCTCACCGAAATCAGAGACAGCCTCAATGATTATTATGATGGCCAATTAGACATCGACCTACAATTACTCCTCACACAGCAAAAACTGGCACAAGTAAAAAAACAACAAGCCAATATCAATGTCATGGTTGAGCTGCTCACCGAGCGCATCGAGGTTCTTGAGCGCATGAGAGCAGACAGTGACTACAAACCCAACGTCGACGTTTGCAAAAGAAAACTCCCCGCAGACCTGTAAGGCTGCATTGCTAAACGAGCGCATTACGTATCATCTACCCATCATTTAAAATCATGAACCAATTATTTAAAATCACGATAAGTCAGCTGCATGATCAGGGCATCGACAGCTGGCTTCTGGGCTAGCTGGTAATAGTTTTTACGCTGATGGATCACCTCAAAGCCTTGCTGCTTATATAACGCAATCGCAGGCGCGTTGTCCGCTCGCACCTCTAATAGCAGGCTATCTACTTGTTTATCTCTCAGCACTAGGTGCAACTGCGCAAAAATTTGCGACGCAATCCCGCGGCGCTGATAATCAGGATGAGTGCCAATGCGTAAAATCTCTGCTTGTTCAAAGACGCTTTGATACAAGCAGTAACCTTGCACGACTGCAGCCGACTCTGCTGACTCTGCTGACTCATAAGCGATCAGCAGATGGACACTGTCTTGCTCAAACAAATCAATCATCGCCTGATACGACCACGCATCCTGCAGCTGGACGATAGACTCGATAGCAGCTACTGCTTGCACCACTTCCCTAAAGTTTTGAGTGTCTTTTGACAAATTTTGTATTACAGTCATGCCGCCCCCTTTTTAATAAATCCCATAATCCTACAACTCCCACAAAAAAAGCCACCCTATAAAGGATGGCTTTTCACTACTCAATACTCGGTGTCAGCTTGCGCTGAGATCAGTATCGCTTAGTTTTTAACGTTAGCTACCACACCAGCACCTACAGTACGGCCACCTTCACGGATAGCRAAACGTAGGCCTTTGTCCATAGCGATTGGGTGGATAAGCTCTACGCTCATCTCAACGTTGTCACCAGGCATGACCATTTCTGTACCGTCTTGTAATTGGATTGCGCCAGTTACGTCAGTGGTACGGAAGTAGAACTGTGGACGATAGCCGTTTAGGAACGGAGTATGACGACCACCTTCTTCTTTTGATAGTACGTATACTTCGGCGTCGAAGTTGGTGTGCGGGGTGATTGAACCTGGCTTGGCTAGTACTTGGCCACGTTGTACGTCTTCACGCTTGGTACCACGAAGTAGTACGCCACAGTTTTCGCCTGCACGACCTTCGTCTAGCAGTTTGCGGAACATCTCAACACCAGTACAGGTGGTTTTTTGGGTGTCTTTGATACCGACGATTTCGATTTCGTCACCAACTTTTACGATACCTGATTCAACACGGCCAGTTACAACGGTACCACGACCTGAGATTGAGAATACGTCTTCGATTGGCATTAGGAATGCTTTGTCGATGTCACGCTCTGGCTCTGGGATGTAGGTGTCTAGGGTGTTTAGTAGTTCTACGACTGCTGGTTCGCCGTATTTGCCTTCGTCGCCTTTTAGGGCTTGGGTGGCACTACCTTTCATGATTGGGGTGTCGTCGCCTGGGAAGTCGTAGTCGTTTAGGAGTTCACGTACTTCCATTTCGACGAGCTCTAGCAATTCTTCGTCGTCTACTAGGTCACATTTGTTCATGAAGACGATGATGTATGGTACGCCTACCTGACGTGAAAGCAAGATGTGCTCACGAGTCTGTGGCATTGGGCCGTCAGTTGCTGATACAACTAGGATGGCGCCGTCCATTTGTGCGGCACCGGTGATCATGTTTTTRACRTARTCGGCGTGACCTGGGCAGTCAACGTGGGCGTAGTGACGGGTKTCGGTGTCATAYTCTACGTGTGAGGTGTTGATGGTGATGCCACGTGCTTTTTCTTCAGGCGCGCTATCGATGGCTGCGTAGTCTTTGGCYTCGCCGCCTGAGGTTTTTGCTGCTACGGTTGCGATAGCGGCAGTTAGGGTTGTTTTACCGTGGTCAACGTGTCCGATGGTGCCGACGTTGACGTGTGGCTTGTTGCGTTCAAACTTGGCCTTTGCCATGGGTAATTCCTCTTTTTTTGGGGTCGGCGCTTAACTGATATAAATATTAAATTTCATATAGATAAAAGCTAAAGCAGTAGAGACCACATTAAAATAATTGTTAAAAGGTTGCACATACTAATGTGCAGATATTATAAGAAAATCACGGCCAATAACAAGTCTTTTAACAAGTTATTGGCGGATTCTTCTCTGACAATATAAAGATATGCTTTATATTGTCATTTTATGAGCGTTATTTACTCGTCATCATCTTTAGAGTTGTACTTAGAGATGATAGATTCTGCAACTGATTTTGGAATCTCAGCATACTTCTGGAATTCCATTGAGTAAGTTGCACGGCCCTGTGACATTGAGCGCATTTGTGTGGCATAACCAAACATTTCCGCTAATGGTACTTCAGCACGAATTTGCTTGGTACCACCAGGCAAGTCTTCCATGCCCTGAACCATACCACGGCGGCGGTTTAGATCGCCCATGATATCGCCCATATAGTCTTCTGGCGTTTCAACTTCTACTTTCATCACAGGCTCTAGTAGCGTTGGGTTTGCTGCCATGAAGCCTTTGCGGAACGCGATTGAACCAGCCATTTTAAATGATAGCTCATCCGAGTCAACGTCATGGTAAGAACCGTCATACAAGGTCGCTTTTACGCCAACCACTGGGTAGCCTGCAAGTACGCCGTTTTTCATGCGCTCTTGAATACCTTTATCGACTGCACCATGATACTCTTTTGGTACCACACCGCCGACAACTTCTTCAGAGAACTCATATAATACTTCGCCCGCTGGATCAAGCGGCTCAAGACGTAGCCAAACGTGACCGAATTTACCACGACCACCAGTCTGACGTACAAACTTGCCTTCTTGTTCAACTGAGTTACGAATGGTCTCACGATAAGCAACCTGCGGCGCACCGATGTTTGCCTCTACGTTAAACTCACGCTTCATACGGTCAACCAAGATCTCAAGATGCAGCTCACCCATACCACTGATGATGGTCTGACCAGACTCTTCGTCTGTGCGAACGCGGAATGATGGATCTTCTTTGGCCAAACGACCTAGAGCAATTGACATTTTTTCTTGGTCAGCTTTGGTCTTTGGCTCAACTGCTAGAGAGATAACTGGATCTGGAAATTCCATACGCTCAAGCGTGATAACGTTTTGCTCGTCACATAACGTGTCACCCGTGGTTACGTCTTTCATACCTACCAATGCAGCGATATCACCAGTACGGATTTCTTCTAGCTCTTCTTGAGAATCTGCCATCATCTGTACGATACGGCCAACACGCTCACGCTTCATTTTTACTGGGTTATAAACGCTAGCGCCTTGCTTAATCACACCTGAGTAAACACGAACGAAGGTTAGGTTACCAACGAACTTATCGTTCATGATCTTAAATGCTAGAGCAGAGAAAGGTGCTTCGTCTGACGCTTCACGGCTGCCTTCAGTTTCGTCTTTATCATCGAGGATACCTTTAATAGCAGGTACGTCGATTGGTGCAGGTAGATACTGAATAACCGCATCTAGCATCTTTTGTACACCTTTGTTTTTAAAGGCAGTACCACAAAGAAGTGGAATGATTTCGTTGTCGATAGTCAACTGACGAAGTGCGCTGTGGATTTGCTCTTCAGTCAATTCACCATTTTCAAGATATTCATTCATCAACTCTTCTGAAGCTTCAGCAGCGTTTTCTACGAGATACTCACGGTATTCTTCTGCTTTGTCTTGTAGCTCAGCTGGAATCTCACGCTCTTCATACTTCATGCCTTGAGACGCTTCGTCCCAATAGATGGCTTTCATAGACACAAGATCCACAACGCCTTCAAAGTCGTCTTCTTTACCAATTGGGATAACCAATGGTACTGGCTTGCCGCCTAGACGCGTTTTGATTTGATCGATAACGCGATAAAAATCAGCGCCAACGCGGTCCATTTTGTTTACAAATGCCAAACGTGGCACTTTGTATTTGTTTGCCTGACGCCATACGGTTTCAGACTGTGGCTGAACGCCGCCTACTGCACAGTAAACCATGCAAGCGCCATCAAGAACACGCATAGAACGCTCAACTTCGATAGTGAAGTCAACGTGGCCTGGGGTGTCAATGATGTTGATACGGTGTTCGTCGAACTGGTTCGCCATGCCTTTCCAGAAGCAAGTCGTTGCAGCCGAGGTAATAGTAATACCGCGCTCTTGTTCTTGCTCCATCCAGTCCATAGTGGCAGCGCCGTCATGGCTCTCGCCTAGCTTATGGTTTACACCAGTATAGAATAAAACACGCTCAGTAGTAGTCGTCTTACCAGCATCAATGTGCGCTGAAATACCGATATTGCGATAGCGCTTTAGGGGAGTTTTACGAGCCATAGTGTTTTCCTAGGGAAATTCGTGTATATAATAATGTGTTGTGTCTCTGCCTAATACTCTATGACAAAGCGGTGAGCTTCGTGATATTACTTACTGATTATTGGGCCTAATACGGACAACAAAAGAGCAAATACTAAGAATATTGCAGCATAAAATTTGGGACATTTCCTGTTAAGCAAACTTTTTAACAACAGTGTTACTGTGCAAAGTTACTGTGCAAAAAACATCTTGAGAGATGTCCGCCATCGCAGCTAAAAACCATTAAACCTTCAGTTTTTTTAGCTGCAGCAATGATGGCGGCAATCCATAGAACGGAAAAATACAGAATCAATTGGCATCAGCCATCAATTCATCACGCTTATCAAAAGCCACTAATGATTAGTAGCCTTATCTTTAGTAGCTTAGAAGCGGTAATGAGAGAATGCTTTGTTAGCATCTGCCATACGGTGAACTTCGTCACGCTTTTTCATGGCATTGCCTTTACCGTCAGCAGCGTCGTTTAACTCGCCTGCCAAACGTAGAGACATTGATTTTTCAGAACGCTTAGCAGCAGCTTCGGCTAACCAACGCATTGCCAAGGCAGTACGACGGGAGGGGCGTACTTCCATTGGTACTTGATAGGTAGCACCACCCACACGGCGAGCTTTTACTTCGACCATTGGGCGTACGTTTTCTAAGACTTCTTCAAAGAAAGCTACTGGATCTTCGATATTACGTTTTGCACTAACTGTCTCAAGTGCACCATAAACGATACGCTCAGCAGTAGATTTTTTACCATGACTCATTACATGGTTGATGAATTTTGCAACAGTTTGGCTACCAAACTTAGGATCCGGTAGGATCTCACGGGCAGCAACGACGCGACGTCTTGGCATAATAAATTTCCTTGTCTTCAGGAGTGTCCAACATTCACAACATCATACTTGTCATCATAGAGCATAGTGATGAGTTGTCAGTTAGCCTTACTGCATGGTGGTATGTTTAAGGGTAAGTTATATCTTATCAATCTAACTACTGTCGACACCGAACCCATGCACAGTTATTGGGTAGTACTAAAAGCTAAGCAAATAACGTTTAGTTATTAAACTTTAGGCTTCTTAGCACCGTACTTAGAGCGACCTTGCTTACGGTCTTTAACGCCTGCGCAGTCAAGTGCACCGCGAACGGTGTGATAACGTACACCTGGTAGATCTTTAACACGACCACCACGGATAAGAACAACACTGTGCTCTTGTAGGTTATGACCTTCACCGCCGATGTAGCTTGATACTTCATAGCCTGAAGTCAAACGTACACGACATACTTTACGCATGGCAGAGTTTGGTTTTTTTGGCGTGGTAGTATATACGCGAGTACATACACCGCGGCGCTGTGGGCACGCTTCCAACGCAGGAACTTTTGACTTTTCCTTGATGGACTTGCGGCCTTTACGAATCAATTGGTTAGTTGTTGCCATAAGGCATCCTTCTCCCGTTTGGTATAAAACAAAAAAATGGGGAAACACGCCAGCTATCTGACATAAATGCCAGATTTTGACGCACCCATTTTTAGGACAGTGTATTATAAAGAGTTGTTGCTGCTATTTCAACCACTTATGAATGGTTTCACTTTACAACCTGTGGTAGATATGCATGCAGCTGCTTACTATAACACTTTATCTGTTTTTCGCTAACTATCATGCAGCGAGAACCGCTAAAGTGTTGGCTAAGCGCCTATCACAAAATAGTCATATGCAAACCAGTAAATAAGCAAAAAAAATAGACAAAGCATACAAGCAGATAAAGCTTGGTATGAAATAAATGGCGACATCGGCGCGTTTTTCAAGTGCGTGCGAAGCCGTCTGCGCTAGGCTTAGACTTCGCTTAGACCCATCTAGGCCCCAAGGCCAACCTGTAACCTTTCTAATGCGTCCTCTAGTTATCGCTGCTGCGCTTACTTGTCAGCGGACGATTGCTCTGCAGACTTTTTATCAGCCTTTGCCTTGTCGTTATTTTTTGCGTTTTTATCTGCTGTGTCTTTATTCTCTTGGCTTTCAGTATCTTTATTTTCAGCGTCCTTTTTCGCTGACTCTTTTGCTGTGACTGTATTTTTTGCGTCTGTTTGCTCAGCCTGCTCATCTGTTTTTTGCGCATTATCGGCGGCTTTATCAACCTCCACTTCACTACTGCTGTCATCAGTGATAGCACGGTTTGCCAATTTGGCTTCTGGAGCAAAGGTTGCTTGCGCCACGCCGATGACCTCATCAATCAGCTGGCTGTTGTAACGCATACCGATAACGACAGCGGTGGCGGGCAGTAAGCGGCGCACCCATGACAAATTAATCTGGTCTAAATCAATACCCACTTGACTGGCGACGCGGTCTACTTGCTCGGCATAAAAATTGACGTTTTTATTTTTTAAGCCGAGGTTTTTTAGCTCATTATGCAAGCCGTTGTTTTGTGCATTGTCTAGCAGCCCTTTACCAATGCCTATGCCCGCCAGCAGCGCTTGTTTTTCTTGCATTTTACTCAAGTCGGCATTGGCAAGCAGCTCATAAGCCATCTTGATGCCTTGCGTGCCGGTCAGAGGTTTATTGTATACAGCCGCCAGCTGATAAACGGTACGTAGAGAAACCAAAAGCAACCATAAAGTGTCGGCGAGCAGTCCTGGTAATCCTGCCAAGCCTGTCAGACCGCCCATGGTTGCAAGTGCGCGGTTTTGATTGGCGATATCTGTCGCTAAGGCATAACGCTGCTCGTCATCTAAACTCTCGATATTGGCAAAGCGATGCTCATGAGGCAAATCAATCTGACTCCAGTTAAAGGCGAGCTTGGCCACTTGAGCAAATGCGCCATCAAGGGTCGATTGAAACAAGCTATTGGGCACCACTTTTTTGGCGTATTTGCCATAAGTAGCAAAACGTGGACCAAGCAGCTGCTGAGTGGCCTTTAACGTCTGCTCACGAAACAGGTCTTGCTGATAGTCGTCGTCCCCTAAATTTACGGCTTTGTATTGACGCGGCTTGCTGGTTTTGGCATTCATGCCATCAATCACAGCGCCCATACGCTCTAAATTATTGCGGGTAAATGCGCCGATACTGCTGACGCCCTTCGAGAGAGTGCTACGCTTTGCCATCTGGTTGTCCTTAATATGATGAATGGTTATTGTATAATTTAACAATCAATTTGTTTAACAATCAACGCCTATCAGCTTTATGCTGATTTTGGTGTTTTTTAGTTTTGTTATTGCTAGCCGTTTTGTCATTACCATTTGTCATGCGCCAAGTTTGTGATACATGATAACTCGTCATACATGATAAATAGTATTTGAAGATGTGTCATCTTAATCAATTGTCTGTCTGCCTGTCAGTGCCAACAATGTTATTGCCGTCACCAGTTTTGTATCTAAAAGTATAAAGCATAACGTGTTTATGGCTTTTTTTATTCTTTATACTGACAGATAAGCATGTGCTGTTGGCCGCTCTTGGTTATAGCTGTAGCGCTATTTGGTGCTTGGGGCAGTTTTGTGGTTATTTTGCACTTGTACAAAGATTTTGGGGCACTGATACGGTATCATATGCGCTGGCCTCAAGTGCTATACTCTCAAGCTTATCGTATCACTTACTTACTATTATTATCAGCACCATTATCTAGAGCCTGCTCATCTCAAAGATGAGGTTTAATAAAAACCCGCTCTAGACGACCTATAAGTAAAATATAGGGACAGCAATTACTAAAAATTATTACTCAGAAGGAATAGAATATGCGCCGCGTTGTTATCACTGGAGCAGGGATTGTCTCTTGTATCGGACATGATTTGGCCACTGTCACTGCTGCACTCAAACAAGGACAGTCAGGTATTACCTTTAACGAGTCTTATGCTGAGCATGACTTTAAATCTCAGGTCAGCGGCAGTATTGATCAGTCGACGCTAGATACCAGTGGCATCGACCGTAAACTAAAACGTTTTTTTAGTGACGCCAGCCTTTATGCTTATGTCAGTGCGTTGAGCGCCATCGAGCATGCAGGCTTGTCACTTGAGACCATCAATAGCAACCCGCGAGTTGGGGTGGTGGCAAGCTCGGGCGGCGCATCGACAGAGAACATCGTCAGTGCCATCGATGCGATGCGCGCCAAAGGTCTGCGCGGCGTCGGCGCAATGGCAGTACCAAAAACCATGGGCAGCTCGGTATCGGCCGCACTGGCCACAGGACTAAAAATCCAAGGGGTGTCTTACTCTCTTAGCTCAGCTTGTGCCACCTCGACACATTGTATCGGTCATGCCGCCGAGCTGATTCAACTTGGCAAGGCCGATGTGGTACTCGCTGGTGGTAGTGAGGCTGAGCACTGGACCCAGTCTTGTATGTTTGATGCCATGGGCGCGGTCAGTACTCAATATAATGACACACCAACCCTTGCCTCTAGAGCTTATGACAAAGACCGTGACGGTTTTGTCATCGCGGCAGGTGGCGCGATGGTGGTGGTCGAAAGCCTCGAACATGCCGAGGCACGCGGCGCCAATATCTTAGCAGAAATCGTCGGCTATGGTGCCAGCTCTGATGGCGCTGAGATGGTCGCCCCTAGCGGCGAAGGTGCAGTGCGCTGTATGCAACAAGCCTTAGCAGACGCAGGGCTAGAGAGCGTCGACTATATCAATACCCACGGCACCAGTACGCCACTGGGCGATATCACCGAGCTCAAAGCCATCGCGCAGGTGTTTGACGGTGATATCAGCAAAGTACCTGCGATCAGCTCTACCAAGTCGATGACTGGTCATAGTCTCGGCGCTGTCGGCGCGCAAGAGCTGATTTATTGCCTGCTCATGCTACAAGAAGGCTTTATCGCCCCAAGCATTAATGTCAAAGAGCTAGACCCTGCTGCTAAAGGCTTTGATATCGTCACTGACAAGCGTGACGCATCACTTGAAACCATCATGAGCAATAGCTTTGGCTTTGGTGGTACCAATGCCACATTAATCATCAAAAAGTTTGACGCCTAAATAATGTCTGTAAACACTCATTCTACCAGTCACAAACACCCTACCCCATCGCCAGCTACTCACCCTAGCTGGCGTTTTGGTGCGCTGGGTGCAGCTGAGCTGTTGCCAAAGCTGCAGCGCCACTTACTCAAGCAAGATGCTCAGGCCAACTGGCAACTGGTTTGGCTAAACAATGCTGGACGACCAGTGATTGGCTTGCTGCCCAAAATGGCTTGGTCTGTCTATGCGACCACGCCCGAACCCAGGCAGCCTGCCGCTTATACCGTCGTTGGCCGCCGCCGTGGCGACAAGCACGCGGCCACTTACCGCACCATGAGCTATGAAGCTTGGCAAGAAGTGCTCATTGCCTATGGTCAAACCCATCAGACCGACACAAATAGCCAAGCAGACCCTAGCGCGCCACCGCACTATCAACACGGGCTGATAGGGTTTATCGGCTATGACATCGCAGCTTACGAGCTGAGCCCAGCGGACGCTATCGAGCTGGCAGCGCAGCCCTGTGCGGTATTGGGGCATTACGACATATATCTGACGCCCTGCGATAGCGGTCATGGCTGGGTGCTGCGTACCGTAGGGCTATATACAGTAGCAGATGAGACGGACCCAACGCTTGACTCGCTGATATCCTGCTTAGACTCACTAGAACAACAGCTATCTAAAGCAACTAATAGCATTGCAAAAACGCCTGCGCCATTATCCCTACAGCCGCGCTGGCACCAACATGACTATCAAGCCGCTTTTGATAAAACCCAATACTACCTAGAGCAAGGCGACTGCTATCAGATCAACCTGACCCAAAAATGGACAGGACAGCTGGCGAGCGAAAGTACATCCACTCAGGCCACAAGTCTGATCGATTATTTACCAGCGCTCCATCAAAACACCCAAGCGCCCTTTGCAGGGTACTTACAAACCCAGCCGCATGATGACGATAGGTTTGATAATAGCGACAATAGCCTCGATGCTCGTGACCCTCATAGCGTTAACACTCAATTTGAGCTATTAAGCTGCTCGCCTGAGCTGTTTTTTACCTTTACCAAAGAACCTAATAGCGGCAAACATCATATCATCACCAAACCCATCAAAGGCACCATGCCACGCAGCACCAACCCCACACAAGATAATGCCTATAAACAGCAGCTGATCGATAGTGAAAAGGATCGCGCCGAAAACGTCATGATTGTCGACTTATTGCGTAACGACTTGGGCAAGTATGCCAAAATCGGTAGCGTCAAAGTACCCAAGCTGTTTGCTATCGAGAGCTTTAGTAATGTCCATCATATGGTCAGCACCATCCGCGCCGAGCTAAAAGACGACGCCCATCCGCTTACAGTGTTGTTTGGTAGCTTACCCGCAGGCTCTATCACCGGCACGCCCAAAAAACGCGCTGTCGAAATCATCTCTGAGTTGGAACAAGCACCGCGCGGCGCATACTGCGGTACCATGGGCTATATGAATTTTGATGGAAGTGGACAGTGGAATGTACTGATACGCACGCTACAAGCACGCCATGCGCCGCAGCAAGACACGCAGGTCAATTTATGGGCGGGCGGCGGTATCACGGTGGCCTCTGACTGCGCTGCTGAATATCAAGAGTGTCTAGATAAAGTGGGCAATCTATTGGACGTGCTGGCGCAAAAACCCTGACATAAAAAAGCCTGCACAGTATGATACTGACAGGCGTTGCGTTATGATACTGATAGGATAGGGATTGGCGCTACCTACTCAGCGGTGCTATCTATCGTGTTGCTATCTGCATGCAATACCGTCAGCGCCGCTATCAATCTTTGGTGCTGCTCGGCGGTACCGACCGTGATACGCAGATACTCACTGATACGCGGCTTGTCAAAGTGACGCACGATGATGCCTTGCTCACGTAGGGCGGCGGCGACCTCGCTGGCATTGCCCTCTTTAGGACGTGCAAACACAAAGTTGGTATGCGAAGGCAGCACTTGATAGCTCAATGACTGTAGGCTCGCTGTCAGTGACTCACGTAAATCGATCACTTGCTGACGCGTTTGCTCAAAATACTCTACATCTAACACACTCGCCGTCGCCCCAGCTTGCGCCAATTTATCGAGCGGATAGCTGTTAAAGCTGTTTTTCATGCGTGTTAAGGCTTCGATTAATGAGGCATTACCAAAGGCCATCCCAACGCGCAAACCTGCCAGTGAACGCGATTTGGAAAACGTTTGGGTGACCAAAATATTATCGCACTCGTTGATAAGACTCACAGCTGAAACCTCTGTCTCCAAACTGCCCTCTTCTACTTGCGCAAAGTCGATATATGCCTCATCAATCACAATCACCGAGTTTGAATGCTCGCTTGCCAACTTACGAATATCCGCAAGCGATAACAGCAGTCCTGTCGGCGCATTGGGGTTGGCGATAATGATGCCACTACAAGGCTGACGATAAGCATCCGGATCGATACTAAAGTCGTCTTCTAGCGCAATTTGCACCAGCTCTATACCAAAAGTATGGGCATACACAGGATAAAAACTATAGCCAATGTCAGGCGAGAGCACAGGGCGCTCTTTTAAGAAAAAACTGGCAAATACCAGCGCCAGCACTTCATCTGAACCATTGCCAACAAACACTTGATTGGCATCAAGGTCGTATAGCTGAGCCAAAGCGGTGCGTAGCTCATCAGACTCAGGCGCTGGATATAAACGCAAATCATCCGCCTGCTGCGCTAAGACCTGAGCGATGGCCTCACCGACTTTAGGTGAGGGTGGAAACGGGTTTTCGTTGGTGTTTAATTTACATAAATTGTCATGTTGCGGCTGCTCACCTGGTACATAAGGTGACAAGTTACGTGCTTTGGATGACCAAAGTCTGGTATCTATCTTTAACTCATTCATAAGTTATCCTACTATTAGCCACAAAGACTATCAAAGTTTACAGACCTAATATTTGAAAAACTAACGCTTGCTCGTTGGCGTAAAAGCATACGCCCCTCATTGACACGCCGATTATTGATAACGATAACGGGCTGAGCGCGCGTGGGCCTCTAAGTCCTCACGCTGCGCTAAAATATCTGCCGTTTCGGCCAATGGCTTACTGCCCGCTGCGCTACAATAGATGATAGAGGATTTTTTTTGAAAATCATAAACACCAAGCGGTGAAGAAAAACGCGCTGTCCCCGATGTCGGCAATACATGGTTGGGGCCTGCACAGTAATCACCGATGGCCTCAGGAGTGTGACGTCCCATAAAAATCGCCCCAGCATGACGAATATCAGCGAGCAAGGCATCAGGCTCATCGACCGACAGCTCTAAATGCTCAGGCGCCACGCGGTTGATCACTGCCATGCCCTCCGCACGGTCTTTGACCAAAATCAGCGCGCCGCGATTTTGTAATGAGTCGCGCGCGATATCCGCTTTTGGTAGCTCGCTTAAGGCTTTTTCGATTTCAGCCGCCACCGCGTCGAGCTGCTCACGACTGGTCGTCACAAAGATGGCTTGGGCGATACGATCATGCTCTGCTTGTGACAACAAATCCATCGCCAACCAGTCTGCGCGATCTTGCGCCTGCCCTTCTGCGTACACCAGCACCTCAGAGGGGCCAGCAATCATATCAATGCCCACTTGACCAAATACCGCACGCTTGGCCGCAGCGACGTATTTATTACCAGGGCCGGTGATTTTGTCCACGGCTGGTATCGTCTCGGTACCATATGCCAACGCAGCAACCGCTTGGGCGCCGCCGATGGTAAAGACTCGGTCTACTTGTGCCAAGTGCGCCGCGGCCAGCACCAGTGGATTGAGCACCCCATTAGGCGCTGGCACCACCATGATAACATCACTCACGCCAGCGACTTTGGCTGGGATAGCATTCATCAGAACCGATGAGGGATACGAGGCCAGACCGCCTGGCACATAGATGCCGACGCGATCCAGCGGGGTGATTTTTTGCCCCAAACGGTTACCCAGCGCATCTTCATACTGCCAGCTGTCTTGGACTTGGCGCTCATGGAAGCTCTGTACGCGCGCAGCAGCCGTGCTTAGAGCGGTTTTTACCGTATCGTCTAATTGCTCAAAGGCCTCAGCAAGTGCCTCCTTAGATAGCTCTAGCTCTTGCATGCTAGTCGCTGGATGCTGGTCAAATTGCTGAGTCAATGCCAGTACCACGCTATCACCCTGATGACGCACTTGCGCGATGATATCATCAACAGTCGTTAACAAATCGGCATCATTGACCGTCTCAAAAGCAAGCAGCTCGGTCAACTGGCTATCAAAATCGGCATCTTGGGTACTTAACTGGCGCATGAGCTAATCCTATATCTGAGCATGTATGCTACGGAACATTAACGAGTAAAAACAAGCGAGTCTGATACTGTGATACGTATCTGTGGCTAGGGTCTGGTTTAGATTATACTGGGCTTTTATGTTTTGACAAACCCATACAACAAAACCAGTTTAGCACGCTATGCCTATCATAGAGCGCCGAACTGGTTTAAAAATTTGCATCACTGTACTTAATATTACCAATGAAGCACATTGTCTTTGCAAGTATGGATAAATGACACACTAAGGCATCAAACACTGAGATGTTAAGCACTCGCAATGCTGTCTTTAAAGCTGTCCAAAATTGGCTCAAGCAAGGCAAACTTACGCTTGTAACTGACTTGATTGACAATGAGGCGCGACGATACATCGCAGATATGGTCACGGGCTTCAAGACCGTTGGCACGCAAGGTGTTCCCTGTATCGACCACATCGACGATGAGGTCTCCGAGTCCGACCAGCGGTGCCAGCTCCATCGAGCCGTATAGTTTGATCACATCGACCTGCTGGCCTTGGCTGGCAAAATAAGCCCGAGCCACATTGACGTACTTGGTGGCGATGCGCAGACGACGATTGGGCAATGGCGCGTCCTTTACGCCTGCGGTCATCAATTTGCACTGGGCAATCTGCAAATCCAGCAGCTCATACACATGGTTGGCCCCGTGCTCAAGCAGTACATCTTTACCCGCCACACCAAAGTCCGCAGCGCCATGCTCGACGTAGGTCGGTACATCACTGGCACGCAAGATTAAGACGCGTACATTGGGGTTTGAGGTCGGAAAAATAAGCTTACGCGAGGCTTCAGGGTCTTCTAACAACTCAACGCCCGCTGCGCGCAGCAAAGGCATGGTTTCTTCTAAAATACGGCCTTTAGACAAGGCCAGCGTTAAGCCTGAAAATTCCTCATTGACTTGGTTTAATAAACCATCATTTGATTGGCGGGTGCTTGCTTCGGTCATAATGACATCGTGTCCATGTACAGTTGGCATCCCCGATAGCGGGGCGTGAATTTATCATTGCTAAGCGATTAGAGTAAACCTTCATGCGCCAATCATTGAAGTGCTTGACGCATAAGGGTTTACTGAGTCGTTCAGTGTCTGACTGACTTAAGGCATGGTTTTATGTAGTTGCTGATAAAAATCAGCAAAAAACTGCCGCCTAGTCGTTGCTATTGTTGCTATTGATACGTTCGATATTGACGCCGAGCGCACGCAGTTTGCTTTCTACGTTTTCATAGCCGCGATCGATATGATAAATACGATCGATCAAGCTCTCACCTTCAGCGGTCGCCGCGGCCATCACCAAGGACATCGATGCGCGTAAATCGGTCGCCATCACAGGCGCGGCGGTAAAGTTTTCGACGCCCGTAACTACGGCAGCATGACCGTCCACCTGAATGGATGCGCCCAAACGATTGAGCTCTGGCACGTGCATATAGCGGTTTTCGAAGATATTTTCGATAAAGGTACTGGTGCCATCGGCCAGACAGCTAATCGCCATGAGCTGCGCCTGCATATCTGTTGGAAAACCAGGATGCGGCTGAGTACGGATATTGACAGGTCTTGGTCGACCCGTCATTTGCGCGCGAATCCAGTCATCACCTGTGGTAATCACCGCGCCCATGTCCTCAAACTTCTCTAACACAGGGGTCAATAACAGCGCAGAGGTGTTTTTGGCCAATACATCACCGCGAGTCATCAGCGCGCCTGCCAGATACGAGCCTGTCTCGATACGATCCGCCACTACTGAATACTCACAACCATGCAGACGCTCAACGCCTTCGATGGTCATGGTCGAGGTACCGATGCCGCTTATCTTGGCACCCATCGCGACCAGCATGTTGGCCAAATCCACCACTTCTGGCTCCAGCGCGCAGTTGCCAAGCACTGTAGTACCTTTAGCAAGGGCGGCCGCCATGATGACGTTTTCAGTGCCGCCGACTGTGATCATATCAAACGAGAAGTTACAGCCGATTAGTTTGCCGCCTTTTGGCGCTTGCGCTTTGACATAGCCGTTTTCGACGCTGATAGTAGCGCCCATGGCTTCAAAGGCTTTGAGATGCTGATCGACAGGACGCGAGCCAATCGCGCAGCCACCTGGCAATGAGACTTCTGCTTCGCCAAAACGTGCCAGCAACGGCCCCAATACCAAAATCGATGCGCGCATGGTCTTGACCAGATCATAGGGCGCATAAAAATTATCGATGGTTTTGGTATCGCACGTGACCGTATCACCTTGTTTTTGAATGTGAATGCCCATGCCACCGATCAATGCAATCAGGGTACGCACATCTTGTAGCGATGGCACATTATGTAATGTCGTTGGGGTCTCAGCCAATATCATGGCCGCAAGTAACGGCAGCGCGGCATTTTTGGCGCCTGAAATCGTAACTTCTCCTGCAATACGACTACTACCCGTGATTAAAAATTGATCCATAAAAGTGGCAACCTAGCGATGAGTATAAAAAGATGAATATAAAAAATAAAAACCAAACCACCAAAACCTGCGATTTAGACAATAAATGAAGCCATAGGCTTGAGGCGTCTAATTAACAGGCTTAAGCATAACGTCTCATCATAAAGAGTGACGTTTAGCCTTTTGATTGAGCGTCCCACTCAGCGGGCGTCAATGCTTGAATATTAAGCGCATGAATATCTCCGCTGGCGATCTTGTCATTAACCAGCGCATATACCGCTTGCTGACGCTGAACGCTGCGTTTGCCTTCAAAGCTGGCATCGACCACGCGCACATCAAACTTGTTGCCTTGATTGGCCGCTTGAATAAAAGCGTCTGGAAAATGAGTCTGTAAAAATGCAATCAAGTCGTCAGCGTTCATGCTCATAAATCTCTCTGCCTTAAATATAAAATAGGGTATGAATATAAAGTGAAGACATTATAACAAGAGTTTGGCTATCTTACAGTATTGTCTTGCTTTACCATGTTTTATGATGCAGTAGCGACCAATCAGTCGTGCCCGCAATGCCTTTCACCCTTTATCGTTATTTAAGGGCGTCATCTAGGTAGCTAAGCACTTGCGCGCGCACATCATTGACCCAGCGTAGCGGCGGTGCCATCGCGCCAATACTGGTCGCGTGGCTGGCACTTGCTATTTCACCGTTTTTGACAGAGACGCCAGCGGCTTTTAGTGCTTGCGTCATCTTGATGGTATTGCTGTCGTGGACGATGTCATCTTTTTCGGCCGTCAATAATAAATAAGGCGGCTGCTTGCCTTTGATATGACGATCGGGCATCACCTCATCTGGCATGGCAGCGGCGGCAAAGGCCGATGCGCTATCAAACTTACGAAAGTCATAACTGTATGGCCCCGCGATGCCGACGACTGCCCCTACATCGCTTGGCTTGATATGATAAGGGGCCAAAAATTCCTCATTGGCGACCGCTGCCACGGCGTTGAACGCTCCAGCAGAGTGCCCAACCACCGCCACACGAGCAGGGTCAGCATACAAGCTGGCCGCGTTGTTTAGGCTCCAAGCGATCGCCTGCGCGGTGTCTTTGACATAAGCGGGATAGACATGCTCAGGCGCCTTACGGTAATTGATCACCGCTGTGACATAGCCTGCCTGTGCCAAACTCTGACCGACAAAGGCGTATTGCTCTTTGCTCCCGCTCTCCCATGAGCCGCCATGGACAAACACCACCATCGGATAACGATCACTGATCGCGCTTTGTGCTGTCATGGCACGGGTCAACGACTTGGGGTAATAAATATCTAAATCCTGTAAGGGCTGATCGCCGTACAAGATGTCTTTGCTGACCCCCACACCGCCGCCTGAGGTAATTCCATTGACGAGAGTCAAGGGTGATAATGCCTGCGCGCTTTGGCTTGCCAGCACCGCGCCGCCAATTGCCAGCAGCGCCGCGCCCGTCACTTTTAGCACCTTCTTACTTACTGCTTGAGTGTCAGCGCTTTTTGCATTTGTCTTGCGACGGTGCTGATGCTTGTGGCCATCATCATAGTCGTGATGCCGCTTGCGTGTTTTGAGATCCTTCATCGCCAGTGTCCTTTTTTATGTCTTTATTAGCCATATTTATCAGCTTGGGTGTGTGACACATTGAGTGGTGCAACATTGGCTCACGACTTTGATCATAAGCCCTTATTCACTTATCACCAATCGTTTATCGCTAGCCACGTATCATCAGTCACTTACTGCGGATTATTTATAGCCATTCATCTAACCACTCATTTACAGATAAATCAGTTTACTGGCTGCCAAAAGATTTCTCGTGTTTTTCCTGTTACTCGTGTTTAGGCTTCTTGTCATCAGCGGCGGCTATATCAGCGCCAAATACAATCGAGGCACTGGCTCACGATCGCACGAGGTATTTACGGATTTTGATAAATATCGACATTCTCACTAGCAGAGGAGTCGATAGGCGTACCCGCTTCGGTCACCACTATAGGCGTGGTGGCGCGGGCTGGGCTGGGCGCGACTGCACTGCTCGGCTCATCAGCAACGCGCGCGGCAGCCGAGCGCTGTACAACTGGCGCTAACGCCGGATTGGCCAGATTGTCCTCATACATAATATCGTCTTCACCAATCTTTACCCCTCTATCATCGACAACGGTCGTCAATAGCACAAGCTCGGTCACTCCTACGGTGTTGTTGGCGATATCGATTAAGTGGCTTTGCTGCGTCGGTGTCACACGCCCCATGACATAGACCACGCCGTTGTTGCTCACCACCTTGATTTGGGATGCTTTGACGCCGTTACTTGTCGCGACTTTTGCCAGCATTTTTGAGGTGATATAACCATCATGGACAGTCGAGCTATAACCCTTTGAGGCACTGACGGTCAGCTCATTATAGACACGGCGCACGTCTGGCATGGAGCTGACGACGTTTTCTATCTCCGTCTTGATCGCAGCACTTGGCACCTCACCGCTCAGCAGCACTTCACTATTAAAGCTATCGATACTCATGCGGCTGGTCTGCTGCAAGTCTTCTTTTAGACCATAGACATTGATTTTGGCAGTGTGTTCGATGCTACGATCCAGCAGACGCTGCGGAATGGTACGCTCAGTCATGGGCACACCATAAGTCCCTTGAGTACTGTTGGTCAGATAATTGGTGGTACAACCCGTACTAATGACGCTTGCCAGCAGCACAGCGCCTATCGTCATGCGGTATGATGAGCCAAAAATAGCAGTGCGCAAGTGCATCCGTGTCATGATTTACCTCTTAGAGCCTGATGAAATAAGTAAGATATTGGCGATGATTGATACGCAAGACATGCCATCGCTTTTTTATTGAGCTACTTTACTCAATTTTTTGGGTGAACGCTTAGGCTTTTGGTAACGATAACTCAACCGACAAACACCTTCGCATCGCTCGCGCACGCTCAGGCCCATTAATACAACAAGAATCAGCACCAAGCGCGCCTTACCAAGTATTACCACGCATTTGCCATAAACGCGCCTATCAGCCACTGCGGCGACTCAGATATGTGGGCTTCTGCGAGTTTGTGCTTGCCTGCGGTATCATAAGCAATGATATCAAACCGGCAATCAAAATCTCTATACTCAGGGTGCTGCTGCAAAAAATAGCGCGCCGCCTTGATAAGTTTGTTTTGCTTGGATTTGGTGACGCTCAGCAGCGCATCGCCAAACCCTGATTGGCGCCGTTGACGCACTTCAACAAATACTAGGGTCGACCATGCCGCGCCCGTCTCTAGCATGACCAAGTCAAGCTCACCGATTTTGGGTTGTTGCCAGTTTTGTGCAATCAGCGTCAAGCCTTGCGCCTGCAAAAACGCACAAGCGCGCTGCTCAAACAAGCTGCCTTGACGCTGCTTGGGCGAGCTAAGGCGTAAGGGTTTGTGATGGGTCATAAGAGCAAGATACCTGCTGAACATTTCAGAATTATCATAGCACAACATGATAAACTAACCACTTTTGCGCCTTGTCTATATCTATGATCTGTCGCCATGGCTTGCATTCATGGGTCTATTACGGTCTTTATTATGATGTTGTGCTAAAGACCACACATCAAACGCCAAGATAGAGCATGGCGCTATATTGTATGCCCGACTTTTATAAGAGGTTTTCATGTCCATCCCTACCGCGATGCCAGCTTGTTTATATATCGTTGCCACGCCGATTGGTAATCTGAGCGACATGACGCCGCATGCCATCGATGTCTTAAAACAAGTGGCCATCATTGCCTGTGAAGACACCCGCACCTCCGGCAAACTGCTATCGCACTTTGGTATCCATACCAAAGACAACAGTAGCGAGGCTGACGCGCCCAAAGCGCATAATAAGCTATGGGCCTATCATGAGCACAACAGCGCCATCCAAACGCCAAAGATTATCGAGATGATCCAGCAAGGCCATTCCGTCGCTTTGATCAGTGATGCTGGCACGCCACTGGTCAGTGACCCAGGCTATCAGTTGGTACAAGCAGCGCATGCCGCTGGCGTGAGAGTATCACCTGTGGTGGGTGCATCGGCTGCCATTGGCGCGCTATCGGTCGCAGGGCTGCCATCAGATCGCTTTAGCTTTATTGGGTTTTTGCCTGCCAAAACTCACGGTCGCCAAAAACAACTGACCGCCTTAACGACACGCACCGAAACCTTGATATTTTATGAAGCGCCGCACCGCATTCTGGCAAGCTTAGCGGACATGGCGGCGATATTTGGCAATGATCGTGAAGTGGCGTTTTGCCGTGAGCTGACCAAAACCTTTGAGACCGTGCACAAAAGCACGCTTGGCAACTTGATTGAGTTTGTCAAAGCCGATGACAATCAGCAGCGCGGCGAAATCGTCTTGGTAGTCGCAGGTGCCAATACCGCACAAGACGCCGACGACATCAGTGTGCACGATGCGTTACTACAACGTCTACTGGAGGATTTATCGGTCAAAAAAGCCGCCGCCTTGGCCGCTGATATCACTGGCGTGAAAAAAAACGCACTCTATCAGCGCCTGCTTGAGCTACAAGCAAAATAGCTTGTGGTTATAAAAATACTATACCAACAAATTAATCATTGAGTGAGGAGAGAGCAAATGTACGATGTAATGGCGATAGGCAACGCCTTGGTGGACCACGAGTACCTACTGTCCGATGCTGCCCTAGAAGAGACGGATCTGACCAAAGGCAATATGACACTGGCAGCTATCGAGGAGCAGCAGCAGCTACTGGCGTATTTCAAACTGGCAGAAATCGCACCTTCAAAACAAGCGGGTGGCGGCTCAGCGGCCAATACCATGTACACCTTTGCCAGCCTCGGTGGCAAGCCGTTTTATGCTTGCCGCGTCGGTGATGATGCTCAAGGTGAGTTTTATCTAAAAGACTTGCACACTGCAGGCGTCGCTACTTCAAAAAAATCCGTACATACAGGCGGCGTCACAGGCTCTTGTGTGGTGGCGGTGACCGAAGATGGCGAGCGTACCATGCAAACCTATCTTGGAACCTCAAGCGACATCACAGCAGAAAACGTCGATTTTGACGCGCTGACGCAAGCCGACTGGCTGTATCTAGAGGGCTATCTGGCGATGACTGAGAGCATCCAACCTGCGATGACCAAGCTGCGCCAGCAAGCAGGTATTCATAACGCCAAAATCGCGGTGAGCTTCGCCGACCCTGCGGTGGTGAAGTTTGCCAAAGAAGGCCTACTCAATATGCTCGGCAATAAAGTTGCAGTGATATTCTGTAATAGCGAAGAGGCCAAGCTATTTACTGACAAAAAACAAATCAAAGCCGCCGCCCGCGCGCTCCTTGAGCATTGCCAGACCGCAGTCGTCACCGATGGCGCGAATGGCGCAATCATCGCTCATAAGTCAGATGATTACTCAGAGCTGGAGATTTATGAAGTCGCCACGCCAGCGGTGGCCAATGTCATCGACACCAATGGCGCAGGTGATAACTACGCGGGCGCTTTTTTATATGCGCTATCGCAGCACTATAGCCTGCCTGAGTGTGGTCGTCTGGCAAGCGCTGTCGCCGCCCAAGTCATTCAGCAATTTGGCCCGCGCCTTGCCTCCCAAGACTATAAAGAGATTGCGCAGCGCGTATTATCCGCTTAATAAACATACAATCTAAGCGATATTTCGTGCCAAATAAAAGCCCATATCTTATCGATATGGGCTTTTTTTTGACGCATAAATAGCGTACGGGTATGGCCAGTATGACGATATTAAGCCGCAGCCAATGCTTGTGCCAGATCGGCTTTGATGTCGTCGATATGCTCGATACCGATAGAGAGACGCACCATGTCAGCACTGACCCCAGCGTTGGCAAGCTCTTGCTCATTGAGCTGGCGATGGGTGGTGGTCGCTGGGTGACACGCCAACGATTTGGCATCACCGATATTGACCAAGCGCGTGATCATCTGCAGCGCATCGATAAAGCGGGCGCCAGCCTCCAGCCCGCCTTTTACCCCAAAGGTTAAAATAGCAGAAGGCGTGCCTTTCATATATTTTTTGGCCAGCTCGTGCTCAGGATGGTCCGATAGACCTGCGTACTTAACCCACGCGACTTTGTCATGGTCGCGCAGATACTCAGCGACGGCCTGGGCGTTTTGTACATGGCGCTCCATACGTAGGCTGAGCGTCTCCATACCTTGCAAAATACCAAAAGCATTTAATGGGCTGATTGCCGCCCCAGTATTGCGTAGCGGTGCCACACGGGCACGAGCGATAAACGCCGCAGCGCCGACGTCTTTGACAAAATTGACACCGTGATAGCTCTCATCTGGGGTGTTAAGCAGCGGGAAGCGCTCAGGATAGTCGCCCCAAGGGAACGTACCACTATCGACAATCGCGCCGCCGATCGAGGTGCCTGTACCGCTCATGTACTTGGTCAATGAATGAATGACAATATCCGCGCCAAACTCAAACGGGCGGCAGAGCGCAGGCGTCGCAACCGTACTATCGATTACCACAGGCACGCCATACTCGTGAGCGATATCACTTAGCGCTTGGATATCTACGATATTGCCCAGCGGATTGCCGATACTCTCAGCAAAAACCATCTTGGTCTTATCATCGATAAGATCGCGAATTGCTTCTGGCTCTTTGTGGTCAAAAAAACGTACTTCGATGCCTTGACGCGGTAGCGCATGAGCAAACAAATTATAAGTACCGCCATATAGCGTCGATACCGCAACGATATTATCACCCGCTTCACAAATCGTCTGAATGGCATACGTGATGGCCGCCATGCCTGACGCCACCGCCAGCGCCCCGATACCGCCTTCTAATGCAGCCACCCGCTCTTCTAGTACCGCATTGGTTGGGTTCATGATACGGGTATAGATATTGCCTGCAACCTTGAGATCAAACAAGTCAGCACCGTGCTGGGTATTGTCAAACGCGTATGAGCTGGTGTGATAAATGGGTACGGCGACCGCTTTAGTCGTTGGCTCAACTTGGTATCCGGCGTGGATGGCCAAGGTTTCAAGACGCGGTGTATTCTGGTTTTGCTGGTCTGGCTGTCCGTCACTCATACTGTGCTCCTATGTAGGTATTTATGATTCAATAAGGATATCATGATAAAAAATGTCAAATCGTTATCTTCACGCCGCTGTCGCTAAACGCCGTCTACAAAAACGATAGGCATAAAAAAAGCTGAGTTAATCATAACTCAACTTCTTTATGAAAAGAATAGCAAATCATTCATCTCTTAATGACAAAAACTCATAAGCGACCATACTATTTGATCTAAGTAGCTTTATTTAAGACTTAAGTAGCGTTGTCTAAGCTGAATGGTTTGAGCGACTTTGCCGCGCCGATTATTTATAATACGCATTTTCAGTACGACTGTGGTCGGTTTCGTCAACCACTTGCGTCAGCTCAGGAATCTGCTGCTTAAGCTGGACTTCGACACCTTGGCGCAAGGTCATATCCACCGCTGAGCAGCCCTGACAGCCACCACCGAACTTTAGCACGGCTGTCAGACCAACGCCTTCTTCGTCGATCAGCTCTAGCAAGTCCACCATACCGCCGTGCGCGGCCAAGCCTGGGTTAATCTCTGATTGCAAGATATAGTTGATACGCTCTTCGACACTGGCATCAGCACCGACCTTTGGTACTTTTGAGTTTGGCGCACGGAAGGTGAGCTGCCCACCAAAACGGTCTTTATTATAATCAATCACCGCATCTTCTAAGTACGGCACTGAAGCCGCCTCAATAAATGCCGAAAAATCGTCATACGTGAGCACCAAATCTGCGCTGTCTTCTTCGCCTGGCTGATTGTACGCCATGCAGCACTCGGCACGCGGCGTACCTGGATGCTCAACAAAAATACGGACACCGATACCGTCGGTGTCTTGCTTGGCCAACAAATCGGCCAAATAACCTTGCGCCGACTCTGTGATAGTGATGTTACTTTTTACGTCCGCTTGCTCAGTATCTAGCGCTGACTCATAGTCTGCTGACTGATCCAACTGATTAGCAGCTTGATTGTGCTCACTCATAATGTTTCCTATGTGTTATGACACAAACGCGATACCTGTCGTGGCTACTGTGTCGTGAATGTAGAGTGTGTAACGATATAAGGGGGTACCAACTGCACCGATTTATCATCTGATGGGCGTGTCTGTCACGGGTTGCTCACGCCCACCAAGGCTTTGTGGCATTTATACTCATTATTATAGCGTATTCAGGCGACAATTCCGACTGCCCCACTGTGAATTAACACCGCTTGCAGATAGCCTTGCCCTGTGTCTGATCGTTGATATGCTCTCCTTTATATAAAGACGACTCTCATATTTATCAAGCAGCACCTCCGTGGTTGTTGCTCAACGCTTGACGCTTTGACCTCTGATGCTCTAATTCCTGAAATTCCTGATGCCTTAATTCCTAGCGCCTTATTTCTGATACCTTTATCCTTTATCGCTCAATTTGCTTCATTCATATACTCATTTGGCTCAGTTGGTCGCAAAACGGCCATCAAAGACTCATCAATTATGGTATAACTAAGCGGCAGTTATAGGGATATTGTGATAAAAACTGAGGGTAAAAGAGCGCTTTATGATGACACGGACGCGGCATCTCGTGACGACCAAGGACGGCGAGCAAATAGCCGTTTGGCGGGTAGCAAACAGTATCAAACAACACGCAGGCGCAACGGCTGGCGCACCTTGCGCCCCTGACACAAGCGTCAAGGCACAAAATATATTTTTGACTCATGGCACCTTTTCAGACAAACAAACCTGTCTAAAAATCGCCGAGTATCTGGCCGGTCTAGGTCATCAGTGCTACATCATGGAGTGGCGCGGCCATGGCGACAGCCCAGCGCCTAAAGAGGCGTTTGATTTTGAGACCGTCGCAACCTATGATTATGAGGCGACTTTTCGCTACTTTTTTGATGAATTACAACTCAATAACCTGCACTGCGTCACCCATAGCGGCGGCGGCGTGGGCCTGACGATGTTTTTGATTCAATATCCAGATTATATCGATAAAATCAACAGCGCCACTATGTTTGCCTGTCAAGCGTTTGGGGCGGCCGCCAGCCCTATCAGCTACGCCAAGATACTTGCCGCCAAGCTTGTGACAAAAGCGGTCGGTTATATCCCTGCCAAAAAGCTCAAACTGGGGCCGATCAACGAAAGCTATCACACCATGAACCAGTGGTTTGATTGGAACTTACAACAAAACTTTAATAGCAGCCGCAAACAGACTGCCGACAATACCCCTTTTGATTATCGACAGCACATGCCGATGGTTATGATGCCTATCTATGCCATCAGTGCCAAGGGTGATAACTTCATCTCCCCAACCGCTGGCTGTCGGCGGTTTTTTGATGGCTTTAACCGTGCTACTAATAACAGCCCTTCTTCTGTCCCCACCTCTACTAATAATAACGCTACCAATATCTTTCGAGAGTACGCGCGCAGCCGTGGTGATTTGGACGATTATACCCATAGCCGCATTATGATTAGCCGTCATGCAGCGACAGAGATTTGGCCAACGGTCGCCGCTTGGATCGAACAGCACGTCAGATGACTTGATCGTTATAGCGCCAGATGATCACCACCGTAAGGCGTTAGCGTCTGCTCGCTCCTTTTTTGGTAAATCAGCAAACCCATAATCAGCAAACCCACACACGGTATAAAACATCTTTGCACTTGTCAGTGGCGCTGCTGCTGTGTCAGTATTGGCAGCATGGTTTTTAGCCTTTATTTTTATTAATGACATATCAATGGCAGGACAGTGGCACATATGGGTGATTCAGTAGAGCAGCAAACAGATAAACGCAGACACTATCGTTATCTGGTCTTTATCGGACGTTTTCAGCCTTTTCATCGAGGGCATAAAGCAGTCGTCGACGAGGCGCTACAGCGCGCTGATGAAGTGATTATGCTGATTGGCTCAGCCAACCTACCACGCAGCTTACGCAATCCTTTTAGCGTCGCTGAGCGTGCCGCGATGATTAAGGGCGCGTACTCATCTGCTGATGCCGCGCGCATCCACTGCGTGGGGTTAGATGATGCACTATATAATGACACGCGCTGGCTTCAATACGTACAAGCCGGCGTCAAGTCTGTCACAGGTGATTTGCAAAGTGATATCGGCCTGATAGGCCACTCAAAAGACAGCTCGTCGTATTATCTATCATTGTTTCCCAACTGGGACTCTGTCTCCGTTCCCAATTATCACAACCTATCAGCCACGCCTATCCGCGACAGCTATCTAATGGGGGCGACGCCAACACCTGAGCGTACGCCTGAGTCCACCCGTCACGTGCTCGATGATTTCAAAAAAACCGAAGACTATCAACAGCTGCACGAAGAAGCCGATTTTATCGATAAATATAAAAGACAATGGCAGGCTGCGCCCTATCCGCCTACCTTTATGACTGCTGATGCGCTGATTGTACAATCAGGCCATATCTTATTGGTAGAGCGCCGCAGCATGCCAGGACGTGGGCTTTGGGCGTTGCCCGGTGGGTTTGTGAACCCAAAAGAGACCTTGTTTGATGCCTGTATCCGTGAGCTACGCGAGGAGACACGGCTCAAAGTCCCTGAGCCAGTATTACGCGGCTCTTGCCATAGTCAGCATACCTTTGATGATCCGTACCGCTCCGCGCGCGGTCGTACGATTACCCAAGCGTTTTATTTTCAGCTAAAAAACGACCCAAAAGGCTTACCCAAAGTCAAAGGCGGCGACGATGCAGCCAAGGCTTTTTGGCTGCCGCTGGCTGAGCTGGACGCCACCATGATGTTTGAAGACCACTATGCGATCATTACCAAAATGGTAGGGTTGTAAACCATATGAATGATAACAAAGATACAGATTTAAGCTCTGTAGATGAAAACCAAAATCACACTAAAGAAAAAATAGACTTTTTATTTGACATAATGAAGCGATACGATCACTACATAGCGACAACCAACTTTAAAGTCGGATTAATGATGTCTTTTGTTAGTGCTATCATTATAGGTTTATCTGTTCAAGTCATTTCTGTTGGTTCAGAATCATGCCCACATAAAACCTTGTACTACATTACAATAATATCTTGCCTATTAACTATACTCTTTGCGTTGTTATCAGTATTTAGATTATTAAAAGTTATTTTCCCCAATACTACAACCTATATTGCTAAGACGTCTTTGATTTTTTATAGTGACGTTGCTCAAATTAGTGGTGGCTGTGATGGTTTTAAAAAGTCAATTGATAGTATGAGCACTCAGGAATTTTTAAAAGATTTATCCGAGCAGACCTTTATACTCGCGTGTATAACTGATGAAAAGTTTAGATTTATAAAAGTTGCCGCTAGACTAATAATGTATGCCGTTTTACCTTTATTATTTGTCTCTATAATACTATTAACAATAAAAGGATTTAAATAATAGATGTCAAACTTAGAAAGCATATTCGGAGAATATTTCGCACTCTTAAATGATAACACTTCTTCGCTGGTTAAGAATGAGTCGTATGACTCAATGACTTTAGAAGATTCAACTGAGTCGCTAACTCTAGGGCCTCAGGAAGAGTTTATATTGCAGTCAAAAATCAGGCCTTATTTCGGTAAAAATGGAATAAATCGCTCTCCTATCGGCACGCATCCAGATTTCATTTCTTTAGAAAGCTCAGGCTCAACTCAAGAGCATTATGCCTGTACACTATTTATAGATATAAAAGGATCAACTAGATTGTCGCTTTTATATTCACTAGAATTCATATTTAATTTCAAAAATGCTGTAATTAGAACTTGTATAGAGACTATCCGTACATTTGATGGACATGTTCATAGGCTAATGGGAGACGCTGTGATGGCATTTTTCGGAGGTAGCTCTACCGAGAAAGAAGATGCTATTGCTGATGCAATAAACTGTTCTATTACTCTAAGAGCGCTACTTGAAGAAAGTATTAAACCTTGGATGAATGAACAAGGTCTTGATGCCAAAGACTTTGGCTTTAGGATTGGATGTGACTTTGGAAATGATAAAGAAGTTCTTTGGGGTAGTTTTGGATATCGTAACGTGGGAGAGGTCTCAGCAACCGGACTGCCAGTTGATATGGCTTCTAAGCTTCAAGGACTAGCTAGAAAGAACGAAACTATGCTTGGTCAGGGGTTGCTAGATTTCGTAAACTGGCCTGAAGAATATTCAAATATCAAAACAAGAGAAAAAAATGGCGTGACTGAAGAGCTCAGAATAGTGACTCCCAATATCACTTATTCTGATAACACACCTTTGAACTACAGAATGAGGCAGCTTTCATATCTTAATTGTTTAAGATTTAGTGCTCTACCTATTGATTTAAGATCGAAAATTAAAGGTAGCCAAGTTATAGCGAATTCCAATATTAAATATAAATGTTATGTTATTGATGATAGCGATAGCAAGGAGTATATTTCCGCTTCTAGATTTTTAGAACCTAACGAGTCTTTGATCTTTTCAGTGGAAGCAACTACAAATAATAGACTAGACTTCCCTCTAAAAGTAAGTTTTATCAAAACAAACCATGGGAATGAAACTCCTATTGAAGAGCGAGACATTGAGTACCCAGCAGTTGAGAAATTTTTAAGAAAGAAAAAAATTAGCCAGTATAATCGCTCTACTGCTCTAATCTCCAGAGTAGAACTAAATGAGGCCACACTTTATCGTGGGATTCATACAATGAAATGTGAAGTATATGACAAAAATAGATTTTTAATTTTTCGTGACTGGATAGGTGTCATGATTAAATAGTTTAACTTTTCCACGCCAGCGCTGATAGACGGTAACGGCTCACCGTCGCAGCTGTCATATAACAAGGCAGCCGCGGCATCTCAACGCAGAGGAGTTCTGTAATGTACACTGGCAATCTGAGTAATTTACTCTTAAATAGCGACAGCTACAAGACCTCACATTGGGTGCAATATCCAAGCGGTAGTGAGTATCTGTCAAGCTACATTGAGGCGCGTAAAGGCGACTACGACGTGGTGTTTTTTGGTCTACAAGCTTTTATCAAAGAGTACCTCAGCACCCCTATCACCCATCAAGATATCGATGAAGCCGAAATGGTCATTCAAGCGCATGGCTTGACCTTTAACCGTGCAGGCTGGGAGCGTTTGGTCGATAAACACGGTGGCTACCTGCCACTACGTATCGAGGCCGTCCCTGAAGGCAGCATCGTCCCTGTCTCAAACGTCGTCTGCCAAGTCATCAATACCGATCCTGAGTTTTACTGGCTACCAAGCTATATCGAGACCGCACTGCTACGCGCTATTTGGTACCCCTCCACCGTCGCTAGTGTCTCGCATTACTGTAAAGGCATCATTCGTCAGGCCCTAGAAAAATCTGCCGACAATAGCGACTCGCTTACGTTTCGGCTGCATGATTTTGGCGCACGCGGTGCCTCTAGCCAAGAATCAGTCGCTTTAGGCAGTTTGGCGCATTTAGTAAACTTTGCAGGGACCGACTCGATGACGGCGCTGGTCGCCGCCAGCCGTTGGTATCGGATGGATAAAGACATGCCAGCGTTTTCGATTCCGGCCGCCGAGCACAGTACCATGACCGCTTGGGGCCGCGACGGCGAGACAGCCGCCTTTGCCAATATGCTTACGCAGTTTGGCGGCGCGGGCAAAAGCATCTCTGTGGTCTCTGACAGCTACGACTTATGGAACGCCATAGATAATATCTGGGGCGGCCGCCTCAAAGACGAGGTCAAAAACATGGGTGGCACGCTGGTCATCAGACCAGACAGCGGCGAGCCTGCCAAAGTGGTACGCGAAGCTTTAGAGCGCTTGGCTGTGAAGTTTGGCACCACCATTAATAGTAAAGGCTATAAGGTATTGCCAGATTATGTGCGTATCATCCAAGGCGATGGCATCAGCCCAAACACTTTGGGCAGCATCATCGATGTGGTGCTAAAGGCTGGGTTTGGCGCGGATAACATCACCTTTGGGATGGGCGGCGGATTATTGCAGCAAGTCAACCGCGACACCATGAGCTGGGCGATGAAGGCCAGCGCCATTTGTATCGATGGCGTTTGGAAGGATATCTATAAGGACCCTGTGACCAGCCGCTCAAAACGCTCAAAAAAAGGCCGCTTGGCGTTGATCAATCAGACCCAAGGCCAACCAAAAACCATCAAACTCGACGACTTATCGACTGCTGACAACCTACTACGGGATGTGTATGTCGACGGTAAGCTGTTGATCGACGACAGCCTGACCACCATTCGGGAGCGTGCAGGATGGTAGCTTCTCTAAATTTATCCAAAAAAGATATGCTGCTTGCGCCGATTTATCTGTACCAAGGCATCAAGGTCAAACGTGATACGGTACGCCTCCCTGAGCCTACCGGTGAGAGATGCGGCCGGGTCACTCTAGTGTCAGCGACTAAGACGCCCGCCCAAGCATCGAAGCCTGCGCTACAGTTGATGATCGTCGGCGACTCCGCAGCAGCAGGGGTCGGGACGTTGACACAGCAAGAAGCGCTGGCAGGCAAGCTAATCCCCATTCTGCAGCAACAGCCAGTTATTCATAGCCAGTTTGCTGAGATTTTCTGGTCGTTGCAGGCGACGACGGGGCACACCAGCTTTGATATTTTGCGGCGATTGTATGTGCTGTCTGCGCCCAGCCAGCCTGTTGATCTCATGGTTTTGAGCGTCGGGGTCAATGACACCACAGCAAACGTCTCCCCCGACCAGTGGCAACAGCAACTCGAGCAGATCATCGCCATTGCTCAGCGCAAGTTTGGCGCGCGTAAGATTGTCTTCTCAAGCCTACCACCGATGGCACAAATGCCAGCACTACCCGCGCCGCTCAACGCCTTTATCGGTGCCAAAGCCATGGCGCTCGATAAGGTGTTACAAAACGTGTGTCAGGCTCAGGGCGGTGTACACTACATGGCGGCTGACTTTGCGATGATGGCCGAAATGCACAGCGGCAGCGGCTCCATTGATAGCGCGGCGATGTTTGCCAGTGATGGCTTTCACCCCAGCAGCTTAACTTATGGCTTGTGGGCGCAGCAGCTGGCGGCTCTAATCGCACAGCTCCTTGAGCGCTAACAGATGCTGGCTGATTTGACATAAAAAAACCGCTGAATGGTCAGCGGTTTTTTTATACTGCGCCACATAACATGACGCGATAAGCGCATATTACTCAGCAGAGTCAGCCGCTTTTTTGCTACGGCCACCGAATGCACCAAAGCGTTTGTTAAAGCTAGCAACACGGCCTTCAGTAGAGGTTTTACGCTGCTCGCCTGTATAGAATGGGTGCGATGCACTTGAGATATCAAGTGGGAAGTATGGGTATTCTTTACCTTCGTACTCACGAGTGGCTTTTGTGCTGACCGTTGAGCGAGTCAAGAAAAACACATCAGCGTTGGTGTCGTGAAACAAAACTTCTTGGTAGTTAGGATGGATATCTTTACGCATAATAATCTCTCTATGTCCGATGTATGTATCAGGCGGCTTGATGAGCAATCAACCACACGCTGGCATACGTAACTGAGGCACTAAGGACATGTCTAAGAGTGGCAACTGCATCACTGGCTTATTCCAGCACCCAACACCACGCCTCTGTTCACTTAGCCTTTCCCCAGCGGGAAAATCAAACCGCGATTTTAACGGTTTTTGGCATTTGATGCAAGAGCGTGTCCCAACTTTGCGCGGCATCTTTTACCCACACTAGAGCCGTGCTGGCGCTTTTACGCCGATCCCTACTAAATTAAAAACCTGTGCTCATACTTTTATATTCAATATATTACATAAAAGCCTTTCTCTTCTTGTTTACCCCTTGGTTTGTTGGTATATTCGTATATACGGATTTATGAATATAAAGGCAAACCTCTGAGGGAGCAGAAGGATGGATACCGTACAGATAGATTTTCTTAATATCGATCAACAGTGGGACAAAAAGATAAAACACTGTCATTTTGATATATATCATTTATCGGGCTGGGTGACGGCTTCGGCGATAGTCGATAAAGGCACGCCGATGGGACTGATGGCCACCTATAAAAACAAACAGCTTTTTTTGCCCATTATCATCCGTGAAGTAGACTCAGCATACTGGGATGCAACCACCACTTACGGCTATGGTGGCCCACTGATGGACAAGTCGCTTAGTGATGCGGAGGCAGATTATATGCTGCAGGCAGTGAAAGAGCGGCTTTTTGCTAAAGGCTGCGTGTCGTTATTTATGCGCCTGCACCCTATTATCAATAAAGACTGGATACCGACGGTTGGTAAGGCTTTGACTCATGGTCTTACGCTGATGTCTGATCTGAGTCAGTCTGAGGCCGCGCACTGGAGCGAGACGCAAAACCGTCATCGCCGAGGCATCAAAAAAGCCATCAAGCACAATGTCGTGACCAAAATTGAGCGGTTGACCAAAGCCAGTGCGCTGGTGTTTTCTACCATTTATAAAGAAACCATGGCGCATGTGCAGGCCGATCAATACTATTTTTTTGATGACGATTACTTTTTTAATCTGCTAGAAAACCTACAAGAGCGGATACTACTCATCACCGCCTATCAAGACGATACGCCGATTGCGTCTGCTATTTATACCCTCTGCCGAGAGTCTGGCATCATGCAGTTTCACCTCGGTGGCACGTGCGTTGCCTACTCTCATCTGCAGCCCTCCAAGCTAATTACCCATACCGCCCGCAATTGGGGTAGAGAAAATAACTATCAAATTCTCCACTTAGGCGGCGGTGTGGGCGGGGCGCTGGATTCTTTATACGAGTACAAAAAAGGCTTTAGCTCACAAGAGTTGCTGTTTAAGACCTATAGGCTCATCATCAATCCAGACAAGTATGCCAAGCTGGTAGCCGCGCGTAGACTGACCCCAGATGAGTCACATTCAGACTTTTTCCCCTTATATAGAAAACCTGCCACTACCGTGCCTGCGGCAAAAACCACACCAGCTGAAGCGCTCGCAGATATATAGAGCGCCCTTCACATTCGTCTTTTATACGACCATCATCTGAATCACCATCACCCTAACCCTCATAAGCCAACACAAAAAGCAGCCACCATCATGGCTATTCTTGACTAGGGCGTATCTTTATTTTAAAAATGTGGATAAAGATAAGACACATTGCTGTCAAATAAAAAAAGTGAAGACCAGTAGCGCTGTCGCTATTTTAAGGTTTGTTCACTATATAGCACAGGCTAAAAACGCGGCGTTTGTCTCAATATATACTGTTACAAAAGCCGGATTATTTTACAAACATCAACGCTACTTGCAGCGGTCACCCCTTATCGTTTTGGCTAATTTTTATTCTAAAACCACCAGACTGCCTACCTTTTATACCACGGCGCCTTGTCGCTTTTACAGCCTATGGGTTGTCATGCTCTCGGCTCTACTGACAAAACTCATGCATGTACTTACGTATTTGTCATCTTATGCTCGCCTCAACTTTCGTAAAATATCCCCTATATTAAAACAGCTTTATATGAATGATCAGCATTGACTAACAATGACGATAAGATGTTGAAGTTGGCGATAGGCGCACGCATATTAAAAGCGACCGACCCTATAATCAATAAGTGCAGCCTAAGCGCGGCTCAGGCTATCAAGGATATGACAACGACAATGACGCAATACGTTTATCACAACACCAACTCTAGCCATAGCGGCATACCAGCCAATACAGCCACTGATGCAGCATCGGCGAAGACGGCGGACATGCCGCAACCGGCAAAGCGTGTGGGTATCTTAGGCGGCGGCACGGCAGGCGCGACGATTGCCATTCGCTTGGCTGCATTAGGGCTTGAGACGTATGTGTTTGAAAAAAAACAATCTCTCATCGACGGCCCACCAATGTGCCACTTGCATGCCGGCGGCAACTTGTATCGCGAAATCCCTGACGAAGACTGCGTCGCCTTACTCAAGCAGTGTATCGATATTTTGCGCTTATACCCTTATACCATCGATGTGCGCCCCACCGTGTTCGCCGTCCCGACACGCGATGAGGGCTTGCCTGAGGATTTGTTACCACGCCTTGATATTTTGACAGACGCCTATCGCGAGCTGATTGCGCAGGAACCAAACAATAAAGTCTTGGGCGAGCCCGAGGACTACTATCAGCTCTATAACCATGAGCAGTTGCTGGCGCTGGCCGAGCGTGAGCAAGTCGCCATCCCTCGCACAGTCGATGAGTGGATGATACCAGTTGCCAAGTATCTGGATTTAAACAAAGTCAAGTTCCCGCTTATCGTCGTCCAAGAGTACGGCTGGAATATCTTTCGCCTTGCCGCGTCAGCACAGCTAGCATTGGCAGAGTATGAGCACGCTCATGTGTTTACCGATACGACGGTGACACAGGTCATGCCTGTCGATTGTGAAAACTGTACAAACGCCGATCACCATGTGACCAAATGGCGCATCGACTACCAATCAGCAAGCAGCTCGACAGAGGCGGTGCAAGAAGACGCTATCGAGGTCGACTACCTGATCAATGCGTGCGGATTTCGTACAGGGGTCATCGATGATATGGTCGGTGTCGCCGTCACCCGTATGGTCGAATTTAAGTCCTCCTATATCACCCACTGGGGCGAAGCTGGTGGTCAGATACCCGAGATCATCGTCTATGGCAATCGCGGCACCCCTGAGGGCATGGCACAGCTGACGCCTTATCCTGATGGTTACTTTCAGATTCATGGCATGAGTCATGCCATTACTTTGTTTGATGATGGGTTGGTAGCGTCGAATACTGACAGCGCCCAGCCCAAGCTACCGCAGCAGTACGTACACTACATCGAGGATGGCTGGGACAAAGCGCCGCTACAAGCGCGTAGCCAACAAGCCATCGATTATGTGGCGCAGTTTGTACCGACCTTTCATAGTGCTCGTAGCGTTGGCAATGCCCTGTATGGTGGGCAGCAAATCCCTGGAGAAGACGATACTTTGCGCGTCGCTGACGTCAGCTTGTACGCTGATATCCGCTATGCCCGTGCAGAAAACGTCAAAGCCTCCTCGACCTTAATTGCAGCGGATCAAATCGTCAATGAGCTGACTGAGCTGGGTTTGGTGACAACAGATACGCCCGCAAACCGTCACCGCTATGCTCATAAATGGCCATATCTGGCGCACAACGATAGCTTGACCATCGATAGTGTGGCTCGCGATCTGGCTGAGCAGCGCGGTTTTCCAGTGGCCATGGCAGGAGTAAACCATGGTATCCGTGAGGCCATACTGTCTAGCTTATGAGGCATCGCTGATCTTGGCTTACTTTTGCTTCTATCCCGCTCACAGCGCAGACGAAGCAAAATTCCTACTCAATAATTCAATAAAAAAAGCGCAGACCACCGTTATTGGATGGTCTGCGCTTTTTGGCCTCTGAGCGTCTTGCTCTCTGAGAGCTTTAATCTCTGGGTTTGGCAGTCTGTGAGACTTTGCACATTTTAGCTTTCGCTGCCCGCCATTTTTTCTGTATCGACAGCATCGTCGATGGTGACCACAGTCTTTAGCATCTCAATCGCTTCACCGATGGTATTACACACCACCAGACGCGCCAAATCTTCTTGCTTCATAAATCCTTGCTCAGCGGTATAGGCCAAGTGCTCTATCATTCGGTCATAAAACCCATTGATATTCAGAATAATCATGGGTTTTTCGTGCTGATAAAGCTGACGCCACGTGGCAATCTCCATGATCTCCTCGAGCGTGCCAAGCCCACCTGGTAAGGTGATAAAAGCATCGGCATACTCTGCCATGACGGTTTTGCGCGTGTGCATGGTGTCGGTCAAATGTAGGCGCGTCAACTGATTGTGAGCGATTTCGTGTTTGAGCATAAAGGTTGGAATCACACCGACCGCTTGAGCGCCGCCGTTGACGACCTCATCTGCCACCGCCCCCATCAGCCCAATGCTAGCACCGCCATAGACCAGACCCATGCCGTTTTTTGCCAGCGCAAGACCCAGCTCGCGAGCGGCTTGCTCATACACTTCATGATTACCTAGACGCGAGCCACAATACACCGCAACCAGCGGCATGGTCAGTGAGGATTTATCGACGGCTTTTTCGATATTGGTGATATCTTGACTGGTGATTACTTCATAAGTGTCGTTATTGATTTTCATTTGCATAGTGCTTCCTTAATTTTTATATTATTGTTTTTAGGTGAGTGCTCAGTTGACAGATGACGATAAAAATGCGAAAAAGCACCGCTCCAGTCATAGCGTATAGAACTTACAAGTCATCATTGCCCGCCTCACCTACCTTCATTTATCTTAACATAAGCGCTGCTGTTACATGAGCTTGATATCATCAAAGCCGCGCATCAGAGTCTCATAACGGACTGACCATCACGCCGTTAGAGCCAGCCGAGCTGCCCAAACCTTGTAGCCGCTACAACCATAAAACGCCAGCCCCCACCCTATAGATCAGACCATAAGGCCGACTCATGGAAGAACCGCAAAACCCCCTACCAACAGACAGCCATGTCATAAAAACCGATGCTCTGAGTATCATGACTGAACGCAATCAGCCGCTAGCCGCGACAGTATATCGCCCGCAAGATACGATAAAAGCGGCGGTCATGATAGCGCCTGCCACTGGTATTAAACGTCAGTTTTATCACCACTTTGCCACTTATTTGGCCACCTGCGGTTTTGGTGTATTGACCTTTGACAACGAAGGTATCGGCGAGTCGTTAAGCACCGAGCTACCCAAATGTGACGCCTCATTGATCAGCTGGGGGCGTCATGACCTGCCAGCCGTGCTTGATGCTCTGCAAGATGAGTTTGCCGATACCACATATCACATCATCGGTCACAGTGCCGGCGGTCAGCTGATTGGCTTGATGCCAAACTATCAGACCATACAATCTGTATTCAATGTCGCCTGCTCGTCAGGGCAAATCAAAAACATGGACATGCCCTATAAGCTCAAGGCCATGGGTTTTATGGATGCTTTTATTCCGCTTAGTAACTTGGTATTAGGCTATACACCAGCGGATAAAATCGGTATGGGCGAGCCATTACCGCGCGGCGTTGCTCGGCAGTGGCGCGAGTGGTGCAATGGCGCAGGCTATATCAAAACCGCCTTTGGTCACAGCATACATACTCATTTTTATGATGAGCTTAGCATGCCCGCTTTATGGCTGGGGTTTAGCGACGATGATATCGCCAACAGCGAAAATATGGACGACATGATACGTGTGTTTACCAAGATGCCTGTCGAAAAGCGTTTTTATACCCCGCAATATTTTGGTTTAAGTCGTATCGGTCATATGCGCTATTTTAGTCGCCGCACCCATGCAAAAGCCCCAGCACTATGGCAAATGGCGGTAGACTGGTTGGAGCAGCAGTGTTAGGACATGGCTTTTTAAGGCACGACTTTTTGATGCGTCAATCTTTTTGCGCGTTTTCTGCTTTGACGCGTTGGCGTAGAGCAGAGTATAGCGACGGCTGCAAATTATGGATATTACCTAGCATCCACTTGATATAGCCAATGGGCACTTCGGTGATAAGTCGGCCTTTATATTTGCCAAATGGCATCCTACTGGCAGGATTGGCTCGATTGGCGATGGCATGAGCCGCAGCAAAGTCTGTCGGCGCGATTTGTAGACGCGTGCAGCAGGCTTGATACAGCAGGTAACACATACGGGCGTCACCCAGCGCATCATGGGCGGCGCAGGTCAGCTCACTCGCTGCAGACTTGCCCAGCAGCTGCTCGATACATTTAGACTGACCGTAGTAGCGCCACTCTGGGAAGGCCACACGGGCGAGCCGCACCGTACAGATCAGCTTGGTAGTCGGACGGCCTATCACGCGCCAGTCAAAGCGCACATTATGGCCGATGAGGTAGGTGGGCAAATCAAACGCTTGTAGATCAAAACGCTCAAGACCCGCCACATCATCGTCGGTGATACCATGTACTTTGATGACCACCGGTGAGATGGCGCGGCCACTATTAAAGTACTTCATCCACTCAAACCCCGTCGCTACGTTGATGGTAGCAACCTGAATCGGTCTTGGGTCACGGCCTTGATCGGTTTCGGTATCGATAACCAAAGCAGTATCAGTCAGACTTGGCATATTGAGGCAATCAGTCATAAAACTCGCTGTAGCACGTGGGGTATCCATAATCAATAACAGTCTGTTTTATCCAGCGCAAAAACGCACGGTATCCCATAGACTGCTTTGTTGTTTATGGGGCTAAAACCCAAAGATAACAAGCAGATATAACAATGCGATACAAACCTGCTAGCGCAGGTCTCTTATAATATCTATGACCATACTGACAAAGGATCGCTATGATCACCGATGGCAACAAGCCACCATCAAGGCCCAATCCACCACCGCGGCCTAGGTTTTTTCGCCGCCTGCTCAAGCTGCTGATCAGGGCAGCAGTATTGTTGATGTTGCTGTTTGTATTAGACAGATTATGGCCCAGCATCAGCCAACAAACCCAATCCTTTGTCGTCGCCAAATGGCAACAGCTCAGCTTATTGCAGCAAGATCTGCCAACAGAAAACAGCCTGCCCTCACCACTGCCTCAGCAAAACCTGAGCGACACGTGGGGCGCAGCGCGCAGTCAAGGCCGCACACACGAAGGGATTGATATATTTGCCGCGCGAGGCACACCGATACAAGCGACGACAGCAGGCATCGTCAGTAAGGTCGGCGAAAACACCCTAGGCGGGCGTGTGGTGGTCATCGTCGGTCCTGGCGGCACTGGGCACTACTATGCTCACTTAGAGGAGTATGCCGATATCGCCCCCAATGACTGGGTCGATGCGGGTGATATCATCGGCTATGTCGGCGATAGCGGCAACGCCAAGGGCACACCGCCGCACGTGCATTATGGGGTTTATATCCAAGGCAATGCGGTCAATCCCTACCCGCTTTTACAAAAATCCGAGCCTGCTCGATAGCCTGTCATGATAAGCACGACGATTGCTTGCGTATCCATCTGACATTGGCTAACAGCCATCAAATATTATATTAATAGCCATCAAACCTCAGCTAATGGCAGCAGAGCGCACGTAATTTGGCGGAAACACCGCACTAAATGTCGAGCCGCCGCCTTCTACCGACTCGATTTGTAGGTTGGCTTCATGCTGGTATAAGACGTGTTTGACGATAGCCAGCCCTAAGCCTGTGCCGCCTGTGGCACGGCTACGACCCTTGTCGATACGATAAAAACGCTCTGTCAGGCGGGCGATGTGCTGAGGCGCAATACCGATGCCATTGTCCTCGACAGCGAAACGGCAACCCTCTGCTGTTTTGGTCCAGCTGACGGTGATATCACCACCTTTTGGCGTGTATTTAATCGCATTGATCACCAGATTGGATAAGGCGCTGGTCAGATACATCTCTGAGCCGTACAGCCCATCATAGGTGTCTATCTGTAGATGGATGCTATGACCGTACTCTTGATTGTAGGCCTGTGCATCATCATAGATATGGGTCAGCAGCTTGGTCATATCGATATAATGTAGCTCATGAG
This sequence comes from Psychrobacter sp. L7, assembly GCF_002810365.1. Classification (NCBI taxonomy): domain Bacteria; kingdom Pseudomonadati; phylum Pseudomonadota; class Gammaproteobacteria; order Moraxellales; family Moraxellaceae; genus Psychrobacter; species Psychrobacter sp. L7. Next base: position 51,133 of record NZ_NEXR01000002.1, on the reverse strand, counting down.
TCTCTTCGATTTCGATACGCGATAGCAGTAATAAATCATTGACGATTCTATTCATGCGCGCTGTCTGCTGGGTCATCAGCTCAAAGCCGCGCTTCCAGTGCGGCGGCATGTCTGGCTGATCCGAAAAGTTTTCTAAATACCCCATCATCACGGTCAGCGGCGTACGCAGCTCATGCGAGACGTTGGCCACAAAATCGCGGCGCATCTCTTCTAGATGATGCAGACGCGTCACATCGTAGATGATCAATAGCTTTTCGTCGGCAAACGGGGTCAGCTCACACTTTAAATAACGCTCAGGCGCGCGCCATGACTTTATATGTACACCTTCGTCAGCCAGCGTCGGCGCTTGATAGTACTGGCGAAACTCAGATGCGCCAATAAAGTCAAAAATACATCGGCCTTTATCTGCTGCCTGCAATAATAGTAAATCTTCAGCAGCCTGATTCCACCATTCCAGACCATCACTGTCATTGAGTAAAATCACCGCATCGCGCAGCGCCCGCAGCGCACTTCTTATTTTTTTTAATTGATCGGTGGTGTTTTGTAGCGCTATCGGCTCTGAGATATCTTGTTCGGTACATTGCTTTGACATTATGTTACTCATCCATTTTTCGTGACCTATTTTTTTGCCCTACTTGTTCTCTCGTTATCATAATGATGACTACCCTTATCTGCTAAGTGGCCCTTACTGATAATCACTTACTGATAACTATGGTGATGATAGCTGGACTGGCAACAGAATTGCGGCGGCTGTTTTGGCAGTATGAGTGCCGATTATTTGGCCTCAACAAAGCGTGAGAAGCGATAACCAGTACCGCGCACCGTTTGTATCAGCTTATCGCAGTCATGAGGGCGCAGCAGTTTGCGTAGGCGTTTGATATGCACATCGATGGTTCTGTCTTCGATATAGACATTGCCGCCCCACACTTGATCAAGCAGCTGGGTGCGCGTATAGGCACGCTCAGGATGGCTCATAAAAAACGCCAACAACCGATATTCGGTCGGTCCGACATCGATGATTTGCCCAGACGCCATGACCCGCTGGCTTTTGGGGTCGAGGCTTAACTTACCTATTTCAATGGTCTTGTCGGCGCTCAAAGCATTGCTACGGCGCAACACCGCTTTGATCCTTGAGATCAGCTCGCGCGTCGAAAAAGGCTTGGTCATATAATCATCTGCGCCCGCATCCAGACCGTGCACCTTGCTGTCCTCTTCGCTTTTGGCCGTCAGCATGATGACGGGTATCTCAGCGAGTAGCTCATCACTTTTGAGCATACGACAAAAATCAATGCCGCTTTTGTCCCCAGGCAGCATCCAATCTAGCAAAATCAGCGCTGGCCGATGGTCGACCACTTGTTGGTGCGCCTCTGATACGTCCGTTGCCTGCAAGCTATCAAAACCGGCCATCTCTAGCGTCATGACGACCATCTCGCGGATTGCAGGTTCATCTTCAACAATCAAAATTTGCTCATTATACATAGGGTATTCTCAGTGATAAGGGACAAAACAGACGTATAAAAAAGGGCGATAATCGCTCGCCACTGCTTGCCTATTAAACGCGGTAATTGTGACAGTTTGATGACATTTGTCATTTAAGCGGCTGCTATAAACCAAGCCACTTCCCTCAAACAGATGGCACTCACCATCATGATTCACATTTGATGCTTTAGCTCACGTCTAATATAAAATTCAGTGGCCCATCATTGATACTCATAACCTGCATGTCTGCGCCAAACTGACCCGTCGCTACCTGAGGGTGCTGACTGTTGGCATAGTCGACTAGCTGAGCAAACAGCACGCGCGCTGCCTCTGGTGGCATGGCACCGCCAAAATCAGGACGCCGGCCTTTGTCGGTCTTCGCCATCAGGGTGAACTGTGATATCAGCAGCAGCCCTCCAGCGACTTGCTGGACATTTTTGTCCAGTTTGCCATATTTGGCAGGGTCATCGTCGTTTTCAAAAATACGATAGCCAAGAATTTTATCAATCATCCGCTTGGCCGTTTGTAGGTCGTCTTCAGGCCCCAAGCCGATATACGCCAGCACGCCGCGCTCTATACGCCCGACACAACCCCCATCGACGCTGACGCTTGCACCATGTACCCGCTGTATCAATGCTTTCATTTATGCTCCCTTACCAATTATGCTCATACAAACTTAGGCCGTCCATGATAAAATATCATCATTTATTTGCCTATTTATTACTCTCTCACCTTTATTTTGGTCGCCATATTATGAATGTATTCACCACCTTGCAGCAGCTTGTCCCGCAACAAAAGCTCAGTAAAGTCGCTGGCCGTTTGGCTGCCAGTCGCCACCCCTATGTCAAGCGCACCTTTATTCGTAGCTTTGCAAAAGCCTATCATATCAGCTTGGATGAGTATGAGCGCCAAAACTTAGGTGCTTATGAGAGCTTTAATGACTTTTTTACTCGCGAGTTAAAAGCAGACGCGCGCCCTATCGACGCCACGCCTCAGGGGATTGTCAGCCCAGCTGACGGCATCATCTCGCAGCTCGGTCAGATTGACGACCATAAGCTTTTGCAAGCCAAAGGGCGCTACTATGATATCGGCCAACTGCTGGCCGATAGCGAAGATGGGCATTATTTTGCCGATGGCAGTTTTGCCACGGTCTATCTGGCACCCAGCAATTATCACCGCGTTCATATGCCGTTTACTGGTACCTTGACCAAAACCCGCTATGTACCAGGCACGCTGTTTTCTGTCAACAACACCACGGCTGCCAACATACCTGATTTGTTTGCGCGAAATGAGCGTTTGGTGTGTCTGTTTGATACCGCCTACGGCAAAGCTGCGGTCGTGATGGTCGGCGCGATGATCGTCGCTGGTATCGAGACAGTCGCCACTGGCAAAATCAGCCGTACCGACGATATTCAAGAAACCGAACACGACATGGAGCTTGAAAAAGGCGATGAACTTGGACGTTTTTATCTCGGCTCCACTGCGATAGTCGTACTACCGAAAACCGCCAAAGCCGACTGGCAAGACAGCCTGCAAGCCAATAGTGTGGTAAAAATGGGACAGCTACTGGGCTAGATAATCTGTCTGTTTTTTTAAGACAAAACCCAGTCAAGCGCGAATAATCACGCTTGGCTGGGTTTTTTAATGGCTATCTATGTGACCATAGTTGATCAATCTAAAATAAGCACAGTGCTACTGGGATGATTTTGGGCAGCATCGAAGGGTCGCAGCACGCCTATTTTTTTTTGGCATCGTGTGCCAGTTTTGCGCCGCTGCCGATAGGTGCCGCGGCCAGCGTTAGCCGTACCAAACTGACCCAAGCGAACGATTTTATTGGTCATGCATCGATTAGCCAGCCTTGCTTGGTCGCATGGTCGATACGCTGTGACAGCCAGTCATGGATAGGCGGAAAGCTGTCTTTGATAAAGGCATGCGCGCCAGCCACTTGCGAGCGCGTCACCCCCAGCTCAATCCACGTCTGCCCGTTGGTATTGAGGTTGAGCAAAAACGGCAATAAGCGATCCACCACCCGTAGCAGCTGCGCTTCTTTGCTATCGCCTGTCTCCTGTGCTTCCCAGACCGCTGCTAAGTTAGCAATGCCATTGCCACGCTCCGCTTGCAAGCGCGCCATGCCTTGGCGCTCCTCGATATGCGCCGTATGACGCGTATTGTCGTATAAAAAAGTATCACCAGCATCAATCTCACCCAAATCATGAACCAGCGCCATCTTGAGCAGCTGCTCGTGATTGACATCTAGCGCAAACAAGTCAGCAATCGACCAACACGCCATCGCCAAATGCCAAGAGTGCTCAGCTGAGTTTTCGCGGCGGGTGGTCTGGGTGACATAGCTGCGCCGATTGACACGCTTTAGCGCATCTAATTCTAATAAAAAATGCGTCACATCATCGATATCGATATGATCAGCAGGCGCAGTATCCGTTAAGGCATTGTCATTTGAAGGTGTCGGGTGGATTGAATGGTTGGATGGCATGTCTCTCTCTTAAGCAGTCAGCAAATGTAGCGCTCATTTTAATACAAAACCCGACCCTAGACGTAAAAATAGCGCTGATAGCCTCAAGCGCTATTTTTATATCTGACCCACACACTTGCGGCAGCACAAACAAAGCAATTTGGACAAAAGGCTATTTGATCAAATTGCTGATGGTTTTAAACGCTGGATCTTGACTACTGCGGCACAGCTCAAACAAGATAGACTCAACCGTGCTGATCACTCCACCTGCACGGCGAATACGGCGAATGGCTTGTTTTTTGTCATACGGAAATCTCGAACCGACAGCGTCTCCGATGATGACCGGCTGCATACCGTTGTCTAATAAATCAAGCGCCGTTTGCATGACGCATACATGTGCCTCTGCCCCAAACAGCAACACAATACTGCGGTTTTGCTGCGCCAAATGGTGCCATGACTCATCGTTATCACACGCACTAAAGGTCACTTTTTCAAAGCTTTTGGCATTGTTATCTGCAAGCACCTCACGAATTTCAGGCAAGGTATCGCCAAGGCCTTTTTTATACTGCTCGTTGAGCATGATAGGGATATCAAGCGCCTGCAGCCCCTTAATCAGTGCCACGGTTTTTTTGACGATATTTTCGTGATCATAGATATGCGGGGTAAGGCGCTCTTGGACATCGATCAGCATCGCTTGGGTATTTTCGCGAGCGATACGATACGTGCGGTCGGTAATCATGGTAGACATAGTACACTCCTTGTATGACTGACAATGATAGCTATATTATAGTGCTGGCTTATAGGTTTTATTCATTTCATACGCTTGTTCGCTTCACTGTTATTTAGTCATAGATTTGTAGGGGCGTCAATGCAGATAATTTTTATTAACAACTTATGCACACGTTATAAACACGTGTTTGTCATACAATTTTTAGCATGCAACCATAAAAAAAACCCCAATCATAGAGATTGGAGTTTTTGTTAAATAAACCAGACTAACATTGCTCGTTAAAAGTCTTATACACGCTCAATCACAGTGGCGATACCTTGGCCAAGGCCGATACACATGGTTGCAAGGCCAAGCTCGGTGTCAGACTGCTCCATAGCGTTTAGCAAGGTAACCGTGATACGAGCACCTGAACACCCTAGTGGATGACCCAGTGCAATCGCGCCACCATTGATGTTGACGATGTCTTGCTTGTCCGTCAGGTTCAAGGCTTTAAGTACAGATAGACCTTGGGCAGCAAAGGCTTCGTTTAGCTCGATGGTTTGCATGTCATCGACGCTCATGCCAGCGCGCTTTAAGGCTTTGTTGGTCGCAGGTACCGGACCGTAGCCCATGATAGCCGCATCACAGCCAGCGACAGCCATGCTACGAATACGAGCGCGAGGCTTTAGACCAAGATCTTTGGCTTTTTGCGCGCTCATGACCAACATCGCTGACGCACCGTCAGAGAGTGCAGATGACGTCGCGGCAGTCACTGTACCGCCTTTAGGGTCAAAGGCTGGACGCAGTTTTTGCATTTGCTCCATCGTCGCATCTGGGCGAATCACTTCATCGACGGTACATAGCTGCAGACGGCCATCTGCATCATGGCCTTCGATACCGATGATTTCATTATCAAAGCGGCCTTCAGTGGTCGCAGCCCACGCACGGCGATGTGACTCAAGACCAAAAGCGTCTTGCTCTTCGCGGGTGATGTTGTTCATACGGCCCAGCATTTCAGCGGTTAAGCCCATCATGTTTGAGGCTTTAGCATAGTGTTTAGAGGCTGCTGGGTTGAGATCCACGCCATGCATCATACCAACATGACCCATGTGCTCAACACCGCCGATGATAAAGACATCACCTTGACCGGTCATGATTTGCGCGGCAGCGGTATGTAGCGCCTGCATAGAAGAGCCGCATAAACGGTTGACCGTTTGGCCGCCAGCAGTCTTTGGAATACCAGCCAGCAGGCCGATATTGCGGCCGATGTTTAGACCTTGCTCTAGGGTTTGGTTGACACAGCCCCAGATGATGTCTTCGACATCGTTGGTGTCAAAATCGTTGCGCTCTACCAAAGCACGCACCAATTCTGCTGAGAGATTATCAGCACGAACATGGCGGAACATACCGTTTTTAGATCTTCCCATCGCCGAGCGTACGCCATCTACGATGACCACATCTTTTGGACTTAAAGTTGTCATACTATCTTCCTTTTCAATTTTTATTGTCAGTGTTGTCGATTTAATCAGGCTCTATAGCCATCTATCACGCGATCCGTACATCAGTACGATAACTATCTAGATGTTTTCGCGCTGGATCTGGATATTGTCGCGGCAGGCCAGACCTGATGAAACCGACCAAAACGGTGCGTCTGCTATTTTTTTATCACCGATAACGATGTCAGCAAACGCACCCCACTTATCCTAATACGGTATGCTCGTTACGCTGTGGCGTAAAAAGTCTCGCCAGCGGCTGCCATGTCGCGAATCTTTTGCGGCGCTTCATAGGCTTTGCCAAGGTGTGCGTATTTTTCGCATAGTGCCAAGTAGTTATCGAGACCCATTTGGTCGATATAACGGCAAGGGCCACCGCGGAACGGCGGGAAACCAACGCCCATAATCATCGCCATATCTGCCTCACTTGGCGTGCTGACGATGTTGTCTTCTAGGCAGCGGACGGTCTCATTACAGAAAGCCAGCATGGTGCGGTCGATGATGGTTTGATCATCAAACTCTTTTTTGTCGCTATCTGTCGTGGTTTTGAGTAGCTCGTAAGTGGCGTCATCAGCAACTTTCTTTGGCTTACCGCGCTTGTCGGTTTCGTACTTATAGAAACCAACGCCGTTTTTCTGACCTAAGCGCTCGTTTTCATATAGATGCTCGATCGCCCCTTTATAATCAGGCTTCATGCGGTCAGGGAATCCTTCTGCCATCACTTCTGCGCCATGTACGCCCGTGTCTAAACCGACGACGTCGATTAGGTAAGCAGGACCCATCGGCCAGCCGAATTTTTCCATGACTTTATCGACATGGACGAAATCAGCGCCTTCTTTGAGCAGCAAGTCAAACGCGCCAAAGTATGGGAAGAGGACACGGTTTACCAAGAAACCTGGGCAGTCGTTGACCACCACTGGCACCTTGCCCATCTTGGAGGCCAATGCCACAGTGGTCGCGATGGCTTCTTCTGATGACTTCTCACCGCGGATAACTTCAACGAGTGGCATACGGTGTACTGGGTTGAAGAAGTGCATACCGACGAAGTTTTCTGGACGCTCAAGTACTTCAGCTAGATAAGTAATAGAGATGGTCGAGGTATTTGATGCTAGGATACAATCGTCTTTTACTAGCCCTTCGACTTCTTTGAGTACCGCACGTTTGACGTTTGGATTTTCGACCACCGCTTCGATAACGATATCAGTCTCAGCAAAATCACCATAGTTCAGAGTCGGACGGATACGGCTGAGCGTTTCGCCCATTTTGGCTGGGGTCATCTTGCCGCGCTCGACCATTTTGCCAAGTAGCTTGCTGGCCTCGCCCATACCCAAATCCAATTGCTCAGACTTGATGTCTTTCATGATGATTGGCAAGCCTTTACTGGCTGCCTGATACGCGATACCGCCGCCCATGATACCTGCGCCAAGTACGGCCGCTTCAGAGATTTCATGTGCTTTTTTGCTGTGCTTTTTGGCCAGTTTTTTGACCAATTGATCGTTTAAGAACAGACCGACCAAGCTCTCAGCCTGAGGGGTTTTTGCCGCTTTGGCAAAACCTGCCGCTTCGACTTCGATCGCTTTATCACGTGGCAGATTGACATGCTTTTCGATTGCTTCGATCGCGATCGCAGGCGCTGGGTACTGCTTCGGATTGGCTTTAGAGAAGATCATGCCTTTGGCACTGTTAAACGCCATCGCTTGCTCAAGCTGGTTGAGCTTTACAGGATTTAGCTTCTCTTCACGCTTGGCTTGCCAGTCAAGCTCACCTGAGATACATTTTTTCACTAGGTCAATCGCAGCGTCTTGCAGATCATCAGCAGGGACGGTCGCATCTACCAGACCAAGATTTAGCGCTTCTAGTGGTTTTTTTGGTTTACCAGTAGCGATTAGCTCAAGCGCATTGTCGATACCGATGACACGCGTACTACGTACCGTACCGCCGAAGCCCGGGAATATACCTAATTGAGTCTCTGGTAGCCCGATGATGGCTTTGTCGCTCATGACGCGATATTCACACACCAAGGTCATCTCACAACCACCGCCAAGCGCTGCGCCATTGATGGCAGCTACTTTTGGAAATGGCAGATCTTCAAAGCGGTTAAAGGTATCATTGATACTCACCACCCAGTCTTTGATCTCGTTTTCTGGGTTTTTAAATGAGCCAACAAACTCTGTGATGTCAGCGCCCGCGATAAACACGCCTTTGCTTGAAGTGACAATAAGGCCTTTTACGTCGTCGGCTTTTTCCAAAGCGCTGACCGCTTCGCCAAACTGCTTGTTGGTCTCGGCATCAAACTTGTTCACGCTCTCATTTTCGGCGTTGTATTGCATGTTGGCGATGCCGTCTTCTAGCATTGTCACCGTGATGCGATTTCCTTGGTATACCATTTGAAACTCCTTGCTATATAACGAAAGCTACGTTTTGGATTACAATCAATAGCCAGTTACTGTTAGTAAAATGGGTAATAGCACTGTGCGCCGATGCTGCCACCAAGACAAACATCGTCATGACGACAAACCACTAGCGGGCGCACAGTGAAGATATCTTTATTATCCAGCGCTCATAGTAATGTACTTATTTTTACGTCGCTTGTACAACATCGTTTGGCGCTTTGTTTATATATTACAGGTATCTACTACGGCTGTCGGTGCTGATTGGGGAGCGCCATCGCATGTAGATGCAGCGATGACGGTTTAGGCAGTCCGGCTCACTCACGCCGGCGACTGCCTTTATCAGCCCATTTCCACGGCAATTAGTGTAGGGGATTATGCCCCTCACTGTCACAAGCTAATACCATACTCACAAGTCACTCTTAAGTCGAGACTCGCCTTTACCTAGTGACTAATGTGCTTTAAGTGACCAGTTGTATACTCAGTGGACAGCCGCCTCATCACAACACATTCAATCACTAAATAAAACGGGCAATACGTAACGAGGGTTGGCTGCAGGGCGTACCGCAGTGCAGATGACATTGCCTCTTGTGTTTTTTAGCATGCTCTTTGACAAAAAACTGCCAAAAACGCGGCGCGGATGATACGCGCTTCATAAGCAGGGCCAGCTATCATGCTACACTATCGCTATTTTTCTTGTCTCTTTTATAAATGGTTGGATTATGACTGTCTCTCCTACTTCTGGCTTTATGTCTTTTTTGCGTATAAATGACGGCGCGCATGATAATACTGATCACCATATCAATAATAAAACCAAGCAATTTCATCAGATTGTGCGCACGCAGATTGCCAAAGATATCGAGGTGTTATTTGCGTATGCCAAGCTGCCAAGCCCGCTGCTGGATGCCTGCCAATATGTGATGACGGGGCAAGGTAAGCTGGTGCGTCCGCTACTGGTCGCCAGCGCCTTCGCCAGCGTGAATGATAATCGCTGGCATGGCGAGGCACAGCCTATCAGCCCAGATACCTCTGAGACCATGACGCAAGGCCGCACGGCAAACCCTCTATTAGAAAGCCTGTTAGAAAACGACTCCGATTATGATATGGCGCGCCGAGCGGCATTGGCCGTCGAGCTATTGCATACCTATTCATTGGTACATGATGACTTGCCCTGTATGGACGATGACGCGCTGCGTCGTGGGCAGCCAACCGCGCATATTGTCTTTACCGAGGCAACCGCCCTACTGGCAGGGGACGTGCTCCAGACCCTCGCCTTTGAGGTACTGACCGCAGAGCTGCCGACTTTTGCGCCATTTGATGCCGCGATTGCCAGTCAGCTGCTCGCGGTATTTGCGCCGCGCGCTCGCCGTATGGTCTCAGGGCAAACGCTGGATCTCAATGCCGAAGCCAACCCCGACATTACCCAAAGCCAATTAGAAGCCGTCCACCGTGATAAAACCGGCGCGCTCATCGAAGCGGCGATGCTGATGGGCGGGATTTGTGCTGGCGCGACCGCGCAAGCGCGCATGGCGCTACAAGAATGCGCCCAGCATATTGGTCTGGCTTTTCAAGTCCAAGACGATATCTTGGATGTCACCACCAGCACCGACACCCTTGGTAAACCTGCTGGTAGCGATGAAAAACTGGATAAATCCACTTATGTCAAACTGATGGGGGTTGAGCAGGCGACCAACTATGCGCAGTCGCTGTTTAATGACGGACGCGCTGCTATCTTGCGTGAGTTGAGCGGTAATAAGGACACCAACGCCTTATTGGCACTCATCGAATGGCTATGGTCACGTAAAAAATAAGCGTAGCAATAAACATTAAAAACGATAAAGGGTGGTCAGCATGGACGGTACCCCGACACCGCGTATCTATCTTGGCACCGGCGGCTATAGCGATACCGACTTGCTTGGTACGCTGTACCCAGCCGGCACCAAAAAGACAGATTTTTTGCGCGAATATGCTCGTCAATACGGCGCGGTCGAGATCAATAGCACCTTTTACGCGCCCATCGGCCAAAAAGCCTTTTCTGGTATGATTAATAAGGCCTACGTACAAGCCGATAGTGAGCTCAAATTCGCCGTCAAGCTGCATCAAGACTTTACCCATGCGCGCAAAGGCACAAGCGAGCACGCACAAGCGTTTTTAAACGCCCTATCCCCACTCATCGAAGCCGATGCGCTCGCGCCCCTACTATTGCAATTCCCCCATGGCTTTGATCGTACTCGCGAGCATCGGCTGTATCTGGCCAATCTGGTCAGTTGGTTTGGCGACTACCCACTCGCCATTGAGTTTCGTCATAATGGCTGGCATACCCCGCAAGTGGTCGATAGCTTTATCAAGCAAGGTCTCATTTGGTGCAGCGTTGATTATCCTAAAGTCAGCGGTCTACCACCATCACGGCTGATATTTACTGAGCGCACCGGTTACCTGCGTATGCATGGTAATAATCTGAACTGGTGGGATGCCATGAGCGCCAGCGATCGGCATGATTATCGCTACTCTGAAGCTGAGATGCAGGACTGGGCGCAAGCGATTGCCAATCAGCGTCAGCACTTTGACACGCTCTATATCTTTTTTCAAAACACCGTCAACGCGCATGCTTATTATAATATTGCGATGTTACGTGAGGCATTGGGTAAGTTTGGGTTTGAGGTGATCTAACAGAGTTTATGGACCTAATTAAAAACCAACCTCTTTTTATAGCACTCATACTATTGCTAATTTTGAAACATAAGGACATAGCGTGTATACAATAATAACTGAAAATGACGAATCGGCTTGGGCCGATGAAACTGGTGTTCTTTATCATTTCCCGAAAAGATACCAAAAGCACCTCAAACCAGGTACGAAAGTCATTTATTACAAAGGAACATTGAAGAACAAAAAATTTTCTAGTAAAAGGTTATCTGACGCGCCACACTATTTCGCTATCGCTAAAATCGGTAAAACCTACCCCGACAAAGAAAGTAGTAAAAATGATTTTTTTGCTACTATTACTGATTTCATACCCTTTAAAGAAGCTGTTTTAGCAAAATATGAGTCCAAATACTTAGAAACAATCCCTGATTCGAGAAAATCCAATTATTGGCGCGATGGAGTAAGAGCTATCGATGAGGATACTTATCAGCTGATTATCTCTAAAAGCAGGATCAATAAGGTTTCAGAGCAAAAAACAGCTTATATCTCAGATAAAAATGCAGAACATTATCAAGATTCGCTTGAATCTTTCAGTGAAGGTAAAGCATCAAAACGCTATGTAACTACATACGAAAGAAATCCTAAATATAGAAAACAAGCAATTGCTATTCACGGTGACTCTTGTACTGCTTGCGGATTTAACTTTGGAGAGTTTTATGGAGAATATGCAGAAGGCTTTATTCATATTCATCATATAGTTCCTGTTTCAGAATTTGAAACACCTAAAGAGATAGACCCAGAAACCGACTTAATTCCTTTATGCGCAAACTGTCATTGTGTCGTTCATAGAAAGAAAGACAAGACATTATCAATCCATGAAATAAGAACGTTAATAGCTGACAACTCTAAGTAAAAGATATAAATAGTCATTGTAAAGTGAAGCTGTATTAACAGCAGCAGAACATAAAAGAGCAGCCAAAAAAAAGGACGCCTCTCAGCGTCCTCTTTTCTACTTATAAAGTAAATCAAATACTTAGTGACTACAGATTATTTCTCAACACCCGCATCTTGACCTTTATATTTCGCATTTGCGTAGTCCCAGTTCACGAGCTTGTCTAGGAACGTATCAACATAGTCAGGACGACGGTTACGATAATCGATGTAGTAAGCGTGCTCCCATACGTCACAAGTCAATACCGCGACTTGACCGTGTGCCAATGGGTTATCAGCGTTACCAGTCTTCGCGATTGATAGTTTACCGCCGACTTTATCAGCGACAAGCCATGCCCAACCAGAACCAAACTGTGAGGTTGCTGCGTTTTTGAACTCTTCGCGGAACTTGTCATAACTACCAAAATCTTCTTCGATTTTCGCTTTGAGATCACCAGTCGGTTCGCCGCCGCCGTTTTCTGGGGTCATGCAGTTCCAGTAAAACGTGTGGTTCCATACTTGCGCCGCTTGATTAAACATGGTTTGCTTGCTGTCATCTTTTGCCGTGGCTTCGATGATCTCTGGCAATGTTTTGTCTTCTAGACCAGAGCCTGGTAGCAAATCGTTTAGTTTATTGACATACGCGGCATGGTGCTTGTCATGATGGTATTCTAGCGTTTCGGCACTGATATGTGGCTCTAGCGCGTCTTTTGCATAAGGTAGATCTGGTAGAGTAATGTTTGACATAATTATTTTATCCTTGCTTATTTGCCGCTCTTATCTCACCTGCCTCAAAGAGGCAAGCAACATACCGAGCTAAATTGGCTGAGTTTATTGTTTGAGATGAATTTTATCGCTTAATACTTTTGTCGTTTAATACATGATATTTTTACTCACGATATCACGTATTGTCACGAATCCAAAAGTAACATTAGTGTTATTTTTTGCCCGAAAGCCAAGTCTTTGACTTCGCGAGCGTTTATTAACTTAATATTTACAAGCTATAAGATATCATTCACTGAATCTTGGCACCTATTATAGCAACAGTACGCGGCAATATCAGTTACTAAATGTTATGGACGATACAACCTGTATAGCAATTGGTTATTTATCGAGCCACGCTATCTGGTTGTTTGAGCTTAACCGGTATAATAAATGGGCGGATGCGAGCCACTATGCATGCCTACTCTATTTAGTCTACCGCATTTACTGGTAACGTCTTTTTTGTCCCTCGACTTGATGGAATGATTTTATGAGCACTACCACAGACCGACTATCTGGTCACCCCGTACCATCGCCAAATGAGATGACCGCTGCCAGCCAGTGGGTACTCGCCAGTAATAACAAAGGCAAGCTTGCTGAGTTTAAACGCCTATTTGCGGCGGCAGATTTGGATGTGACGATCGTCCCACAAGGCCAGCTCGGTATCGATGATGCCATCGAGGATGGATTGAGCTTTGTAGAAAACGCCATCATCAAGGCGCGGCATGCCAGCCGAGCCAGCAACCTGCCTGCCATTGCAGATGACTCAGGATTATGCGTGCCCGTATTGGGCAACGCGCCTGGCATCTATTCGGCGCGCTACGCAGGCGAGCATGGCAATGATGCTAAAAACAACGCCAAGCTCATCGCTGATTTGCAGCCTATTCGCGCCGCCTCGCCAGATACGCCTATCAAAGGCATGTTTGTTTGTGTGCTGGCGATGGTACGCCATGCCGATGACCCGCTGCCGATTATCGCCCAAGGTCTGTGGCATGGTGAGATCTTGCAGGCAGCGCAAGGCGACGGCGGCTTTGGTTACGACCCCCTGTTTTGGCTGCCCAAGCTACAAACGACGGCCGCCAGCCTGAGCGCCGCTGACAAAAACAACATCAGTCACCGCGGCCAAGCCATTCGGCAGTTATTGGCGCAGCTAGCGCTATGACAGTTGGCGCGCTCTAAAATAGCGTTAGCGCTACTGATGCATGTCATCAAACATGAGGTAAATAAAGAACGCTTTATAGGTAAACAATAGGCAAACAGATAATTTTTACTTTAATAAACAGATAGATTATACTGTTCTACTTTTAAAATTTTGTTGAAGGCCGTTATTTGCCTGTATAATTCAGCAAAAAGCGTTATTATGCGCGGCATAAACGGTTTATTATTGATATTTGATAGCGTGTACTCAAACGCTGCCTGACGGCGCTTGGCCTTATGGCATTGGCGCAGTTAGGTTATAGGGACGCCTGAGGCGATTGCTTAAAGGCCAGCTGAGCGACTGCGCGCTATCACTATCCCCTATTTATTCCAACGGCAATCAGCAGCACACGCCCGTATTTTGAGGTGCGATTGTCTATCATTATTATTTAACCCTAAAGGTGTAATTAACATGGCTACAGATTTGCAAGTCACAACCAACAAGCTATCTAATAAAGAGACTCAGCTGACGGTTAAAGTCCCCGTAGAAAAAATCCAAAACAAAGTAGAAGGCCGCATCAGCCAAGTGGCGAAAACCGCCAAAATCGACGGTTTCCGCAAAGGCAAAGTGCCAATGTCGCACATCCGCTCACAGTACGGTGCTGGCATCCAGCAAGAAGTGATCAACGATGTGATCCGTGATACGGTCTTTGAAGCGATCAAAGCTGAAGACATCCGCGCCGTTGGCATGCCAAACATCGACGACGTCAAACTAGAAGACGACTTTTTGGTGTATCAAGCCACTGTTGAGATCTTCCCAGAAATCGACGTACAAGGTATCGATGAAATCGAAGTTGAGCGTCACACGGCGACCGTCAGTGACGAAGACGTCGACACCATGATCGAAAACCTGCAAAAGCAGCGTCAAGAGTATGTTGAAAAGAAAGGCAAAGCAGCCAAAGACAACCAAGTGACCTTTGACTTTGAAGGCTCTATCGACGGCGAAAAATTTGAAGGCGGCTCAGCGGAAGACTTCAAATTGGTCATCGGTAGCAACCAGATGATTCCTGGCTTTGAAGCGGGTATCAAAGGCATGAAAGCTGGCGAAGAAAAAGTCATCGATGTGACCTTCCCAGAAGATTACCAAGCAGAAAACCTAGCCGGTAAAGAAGCACAGTTCAAAATCAATGTAAAATTGGTGGAAAGAGCCAAGCTACCTGAAATCGACGACGAGTTCCTAGAGCTATTTGGCGTGACCGAAGGCGGCGTTGAGAAGCTAAAAGAAGACGTACGCAAAAACATGGAACGCGAAATCAAAAACGCTGCGCGTAGCCAAGTCAAGCAAGCGACTTTCGATGCATTGCTAGAAAAGAACGAGTTTGACGTACCAAACGCCATGCTAGAGCAAGAAATCGAGCGTCAGCGCAACATGATGATGCAGCGTTTTTCTCAGCAGTTCGGCGCCAGTGCTGACAGCTTTGACAAAGACATGCTGCCAAATGAGCTGTTTGAAGAGCAAGCGCTACGTGCTGCCCGTCTTGGCATCATCGTCGCTCGCGTCATCGACACCAAAGGCCTAGAAGTCGACCAAGAGCGTGTCGAAAACTTCATCAAAGAAGCGGCCGAAAACTACGAAGACCCAAGCGAAGTCATCGAGTACTATACCAATGACAAGCAGCAACGCGCCAACATCGAGTCTGTGGTACTAGAAGACCAAGTGGTCGACTATTTGATCAGCCAAGGTAAAGTAACTGACAAAGAAGTCAGCTACCAAGACCTGCTCGCCGCTCAGCAGCAGCAAGCAATGTAATCTTGCTTAGTCGTCCAGCCAGACCATTATTATCATCGCTAAGTACGGGTGATCATTGGTGACGACGGCCAAGGTAATACAAAAATGCCCTAACCATTGTGTTAGGGCATTTTTCTTGGTAGATAGTTACTGATGGATAGAGTGTTGACGCGTACGCCCACACTGACTGACTTTTTATCGAGTGTTTTTCATCCTCGTTTATGACCAACCCCTTGATAAATGGTTGCAGACGCCTTATTAATAGACAGTCATTTATCAATTTTCACATTAAAAAGTTACTATTGCCTTAATAAAAAAGTTACCATTAGCTCAATTATTTTTTAGCGACACCTAGATGGTTTTATGGCATCTGGCTCGTACTAGGTATAAACGGCCGTATTTACAATGATAAGCCGTCAGCAAAACTTGGCCACTCGCTACCCTCAAACCCTTTATTTTATGGACTTATACATAGGACATCTTTATGACAGATTATGATCGCATCACCGCCAACCCGCATTTTGATATGTTGATGAGTGCGCACAACGACGTACAAAACATCCAAAGCGCTCCGCAATCTGCTTTAGTACCCATGGTGGTCGAGCAGTCTTCACGCGGTGAGCGCTCGTTTGATATTTTCTCGCGCTTGCTGCGTGAGCGTGTGATATTTTTGACCGGTCAAGTCGAAGACCACATGGCCAACCTTATCGTTGCTCAGTTGCTATTTTTGGAAGCAGAAAACCCAGACAAAGACATTCATTTATACATCAACTCACCAGGCGGCTCAGTCAGTGCCGGTTTGGCAATTTTTGATACCATGAACTTTATCCAGCCTGAGGTATCGACCATCTGTATGGGCGGCGCGTATAGCATGGGTTCATTCCTATTGGCAGCAGGCCAAAAAGGCAAGCGTTACTCACTTGCCAATGCACGCGTGATGATTCACCAGCCATCAGGCGGCGCGCAAGGTCAAGCGACCGATATCGAGATTAATGCCCGTGAAATCCTCAAAATCCGTGATCGCCTAAACCGCATTTTGGCTGAGCGCACCGGCCAGCCGCTTGAGAAGATCGAAAAAGACGTCGAACGTGACTTTTGGCTAGATGCGCAAGAAGCCAAAGAGTACGGTCTGGTCGATGAAGTACTAGAGCGTCGTCCGACTTCGTTGTAGGCTTTGGGCGCCGCGCCATCATCGCGATATCCGCAGCCATTTTGTTACATTTTATGCCTGAGCACTTGCTGTTTGGGCATTGATGGACATACTCAGAATACTTATAAGCTTTAAATTTTAGGAGCGCCTTTTATGGCAGAAGATAACACCCCACAGTGCTCATTTTGTGGCAAAGCCAAAAGTGACGTACAACAGCTCATTGCCTCTGACGACGCCAATATCTGTAATGAGTGCATCGAGCTATGTACCGACTTAATCGCAGACAGTGCCGAGCAGAGCGACGATAGCGATATTGATACCTCGTGGGTCAATAAAAAACTACCAACGCCAAAAGAGATACGCGCCAAGCTTGATGAGTATGTCATCGGGCAGGACGCGGCCAAAAAAGCCTTGGCGGTGGCGGTTTATAACCATTATAAACGCCTAAAAGTTAGCCAGACTTTGGCCAATGATAACAAAACAGCCAAGATTGGCGCTGATGATGCCATGGTTGAATTGGCAAAAAGCAATATCTTGCTGATTGGCCCGACCGGCTCTGGTAAGACACTGCTCGCGCAAACCTTAGCGCGCCTGCTCGACGTGCCTTTTGCCATGGCCGACGCCACTACCTTGACCGAAGCAGGCTACGTCGGTGAAGATGTCGAGAACATCGTGCAAAAACTACTGCAAGCGGCTGACTATGATGTGAGCAAAGCTGAGCAAGGTATCATTTATATCGATGAGATTGATAAAATCAGCAAAAAAGGCGACAACCCGTCTATCACGCGCGATGTATCGGGCGAAGGCGTACAGCAAGCCCTGCTCAAGCTAATCGAAGGCACAGTTGCTGCTATCCCGCCTCATGGTGGCCGTAAGCATCCACAGCAAGAGCTGATCCAAGTCGATACCAGCAACATCCTCATCATCGTTGGTGGTGCGTTCGCTGGCCTCGACCAAGTGATTCAGCAGCGTACCGAAAAGGGCGGTATCGGTTTCAATGCGGATGTCAGCTCAAAAGACGACAGCCGCCGTAGCTCAGATTTGCTTCAGCAAGTCGAGCCTGAGGATTTGATTAAGTTTGGTTTGATTCCTGAGCTGATCGGTCGTCTGCCGGTACTTGCCGCGCTCGAAGAGCTGGATGAAGAAGCGCTGGTGCAAATCTTGACCGAGCCAAAAAACGCGCTGGTCAAACAGTACAAGTATTTGTTTGATATGGAAGGCGCTGAGATTGAGTTTACCAAAGAAGCCCTCGATGCCATCGCCAAAAAAGCCATGGAGCGCAAAACAGGCGCGCGTGGTCTGCGCTCTATCGTAGAAAACGCCTTGCTAGAAACCATGTATGAGCTACCATCGATGAAAAACGCCAAAACCGTGATGGTCGATGAGTCGGTCATCAATGAAGGCAAAACGCCTAAAATTGCTTAATCTGAGCATGACTGAAGATAGCAGGACAAGTGGTAGGCTATCTTGATAACAATCCTAAAAAAGCGTCTAGCAGCAGTGCTCAGGCGCTTTTTTGTGTCCGCTCGTCTGTATGCGTAAATATATATGCCCAAGCGCACAAAAGGCGTATAAAAGACCATAAAAAAACCCATAAAAAATGACAGCGGCGTTTATCAAACCTTATCAGGGTGCCGCATAAATCATGCTAAGGTAGATTATCCATCTAAGCCCATATCTTTGGTAGCGATAGCGCGCCTGCGATATGCGGTTTAGATACCCACTAATAATGATGATGACAAAGGATTGTTTATTATGCGCAACCACATGGCCACTATGGCAAGCTCACTACGCCGCCACCTTCCTATCGCCTCTCAACAAAATCACGACATCGCACCATACTATCGCGATCATGTCGCTGCTATCACGGGCGCAGGCTCTGGTATGGGGCGTGAGCTGGCCATTCATTTGGCAAAAATGGGCTGTCACCTTGCCCTATCTGATATCAATCCTGAGCAGCTGGCGCAGACCAAAGCGCTGCTCATCGGCTACGATATCGACGCTTGCACCACAGTACTTGACGTTTCCGACCAAAAAGCCGTCGCAGCCTGGGCAGAGGCAGTGATGAATGAGCACGGCAAAGTCAATTTTATCTTTAACAATGCAGGCGTGGCGCTGTATTCTACCGTAGAAGGCAGTAGTATCAGCGAGCTTGAATGGGTGATGGATATTAATTTTTGGGGCGTGGTCTATGGCACCAAAGCATTTTTGCCTTTGATTAAAAATAGTGTCAAAGCCACTGAAACGGACAATAGCAATCACACAGACAAAAACGCCCGCCAGTTTTCTAAGCATGGTCATATCGTCAATATCTCTAGTCTCTTTGGACTGACCGCCCAACCCTCACAATCTGCCTATAACGCCAGCAAGTTTGCAGTGCGCGGCTTTACCGAAAGCTTGCGCCAAGAGCTCGATATCCAGCGCTGCGGCGTATCAGCGACCTGTATCCATCCAGGTGGTATCAAAACCAACATTGCCAATAGTGCACGCGGTAATGACAGCATCAATGACATCGGCATGCGTACTGGCCCCAAAGCCATCAGAAGTTTTAATAAGTTTTTGAAGTTCGATGCCAGTGAGGCCGCTTGGCTTATTTTGCAGGCGGTAGCGACCAACCAGCGCCGCTGCCTGATTGGCAACGATGCCAAAATGATCGATGCCGTACAGCGCGTCTTTCCCTCAGCATATAGCCAGATACTAAACGACGCCAACAAACTCTCACGTAAGCTCAAACCGCAACGTGCCAAAAAACCCAATCATGGCAGATAACTTTTTCTTGTTCTATTTGGAGTCGCCTCTCTATAAAACAGACACAGTACGACTGGGGGCAGTTTTGCGTCGCCTCTGTCGGCGTAGTCGCAGCAAGCAAAATTGACACTCATCGCATATGAGACAGTTACCTACTGATTGTACTTAGAATTGACACAAAAAGGCGCTTAACCCATGTGTGGTTAAGCGCCTTTTTTCGGTTTGTCGCTATCGATAGCACTGCGTTTATGATTGGCGATTTTGACCTTATTTGCGAGTAGACGCTTGCGCATAATCTGTGACACTTTACGTATTTATATACTTTAACACGTTATATTTGCTACAATTATGTTTCTAGCAACTTACTGCTTATTATCTATTTATATTGTTATTTACCAGCTAAATATCCGGCTTGATTTTTTATTGATGCAGCACTTATTCCAGACATAGATTAGGCACAGTTCTATCAGCATGACGGTTAAATTACCATATAAATACATATTCAGATATTATCTTTTATAATAAGGATATTCCAGTGAAAAAATTTCTAGCAATACCGTCGCCTTTTTTGTTGGCGACTATCGTGGCTGTCGGTGCCACTGGCATCACGGCCTGTAGCGACTCAGAGACCAAGGCGGTGGACCGTGTCGAAGAAGCAGAAGCCCTCGCACGCGTCAAATCGCTTGAAGCACGCGCCGCTGAGATTAAAAACGACATGGCCGCAAACCCCGGTGCCAAACTAAACATCAGCATGCCAGATGAGTCGACCATCCCTGATAATGAATATGGCGCCGCTGTCCGCCGAGGGTTGGAGCTTGCCAATCACACGTACCGAGAGCTGCCAAATAACGTCGGCAACAAGCTCAACTGTACCAGCTGTCACTTAGCCAATGGCTCAGAAGCCTATGCCGCACCGTGGAATGGGCTACCGGGTATCTTTCCGATTTACCGCTCGCGTGATGCTCGCGTCAACTCGCTACAAGAACGGGTCAATGGCTGCTTTCAGCGTTCGATGAACGGCACGCCACTGGATCTAGATTCAGAGGAGATGAATGCCTTTATCTCTTATATGACATGGCTATCGCAAGATATGCCAATAGGGGTATCGCCAGAAGGCCGTGGGTTTGTCAAGGTCGACAACACGCTGACCCCAGACCCCGTCAAAGGCAAGGAGATATTTGCCAAGACCTGTAGCACTTGTCATGGTGACAATGGTGAAGGTCAATACAATGACGACGGCACCTACGTATATCCTGCCGTCGCTGGTGAAAATTCATTCAACGACGGCGCAGGTATGGCGCGTACCTATAAGGCAGCAGCTTTTGTCAAAGGTAAAATGCCGTTTGGTCAAGGCAATACCCTAACCGATCAAGAAGCCATCGATGTGGCCAGCTACTTCACCCACTTGCCGCGCCCAGTCAAAGCCAACAAAGACAAAGA
Source organism: Psychrobacter sp. L7 (assembly GCF_002810365.1). NCBI lineage: Bacteria > Pseudomonadati > Pseudomonadota > Gammaproteobacteria > Moraxellales > Moraxellaceae > Psychrobacter > Psychrobacter sp. L7. Next base: position 29,990 of record NZ_NEXR01000002.1, on the reverse strand, counting down.
TTGGCCAAAAGGCGGAGCGCCGGTTGATGTACGCCGTTAGTAAAGTTCAATGGTTTAGACAATAAAAGCACTCAGATAAAAAGCCCAGCTATAAATAACTGGGCTTTTTTGCGGTATGCATAACCATCATAGTAGTGCTTAAGGTAGCTTCATATCACCTTCTACCAGCCAGCCCATACGGCGCATCACATAAGCGACCACACCGGCAATCACGGCTGGCAGCACAAACATCAATAACACAATCGCCGTCCATAGCTGTGCTGTGCTCATCAGTCCTTGCGAGGCCTCGATGACGCCAAATACCCCTACCAGCCCCGCCGTACCCATGCCAGCGCCAGTTGCAGTACAGGCCAGCCCAAAACCGACGGTCGCAATGGGGCCGACAATGGCGCTTGCGATGACCGCAGGCAATAGCACCAATGGTTTTCTTAGTACATTGGGAATCTGCAGCATGCTGGTGCCAAGCCCCTGAGAGATCACCCCGCTCATGCCGTTGTCCTTAAAGCTCGCTACCGCAAAGCCGATCATGTGCGCCGCGCAGCCCACCACCGCCGCACCGCCTGCTAGCCCGCCAAGTCCGATAGCAATGCATATAGCTGCGCTGGAGGTGGGAAGTGTCAGCAAAATACCCACCACCACAGCTATCACAATCCCCATCAATAACGGCTGCAGCTCAGTGGCCGCCTGAATACCTTGTCCAATAGCGCTGACGGCAGCGACGATGGGCGGATTCAGAAGGGCACAAACCAGCAACGCCACACTACATACCACCAATGGCACCAATAAGATATCGAGTTTGGTTTTACCTGCGATCCATGTACCAGCGCGATACGCAAATACCGATGCCAAATACGCGCCAATCGGATTGCCGGGTATGGCGACAAAAGTCGCAGGAGCACCTACCTGAGCGGTAAATAGCGTCCCTGCCATTAGCGCCTCGGAGTGGGCACCGAGCATACCAGCGACCAAGCAGCTGAGCATCACCAGCGTCGGTGCTTTTAGATAGTACGCAATACCCACGCCGATACCCGCCCCCATCATGACTGAAGCCAGCTTGCCGACAGCCACCAGTGCTGGCAAATGTAACCAACCACCGATTTGCGAGATAATAAGACCAGCTATCAAGGTGACAAACAAGCCCAACGCCATGCCAGTAAAAGCATCAATAAAATACTTTTGAAAAAAAGCCTTAATGACACCGTGGGGTGCTACTGCGTGCGATACAGTCATAGCCATGCTCTTTGTAATTTTTGGAGATAAATTGCGGTCAAACAAGGAAAATAGCGCCGTTAATATCGTGATATTGACCAGCTATTTGACGATGTTTAGCAAAATTTGGCCATTTTAGCCCATTTAGATAGCTATCGAGTGATTTGAAGACATGCCCTAAAATAAACGATAAAAAAGGCGTCGCTCGTACCAGTAAGCAACGCCTTTTTTATAAACGAGTCATCCTCCTAAGCTGCCGATGCTAGCGGCGCTGCTCGACGATGATAGAGTCGATGCCGTTATTTTGTAGGCGCTGCTGGGCGGTGGTCACCGCTTGACGATTATTCATCGGCCGTGAGATGACCTGATAGATGGGCAAACCATTACCTGTGGTGTTTTTTACCACTCTTGCATCGACACCTGCCATCAGTACTTGGGCGCGGCGACGATCTGCTTCATCAGCATCACCAAAGCTATTGATCTGCAAAATGTAGGTAGCTGCCGGTTTGGCAGCCTGTACGCTAGCGGTCCCGGCACCTGAGTTATTGCTACGGTTAGCGCCATTACTATTGCTAGTAGGCGCAGGGCCATCGTAAGTGGCGTCTTCTTCGACAATGACAATCTCATCACTGTTTTCGCCAGTTGCCGCGCCATTGCCTTGATTAGGCGCTGTCGCTGTACCATCCGCGATACCGAAATTGCCTGACTCATCCTCACGACTGGCGCTACTATCCTGCGGCTGAGTGACGACCACATCCGGCTCAAAGGCATTGATATCGCCTATTGCACTGTTGCCCACCTCGGCGATGTCTTCATCAGGAATCGTCGCCATTTCTTGACTGGGCAATATGTCATAAAACTCATAATCACCATTATCCGTGTCAGTATCGACACGCGGCTGTACCTGACGGTCTGGGTCATCGCCGGCGGCACTATCTGCTGGACTAAAATCAAACAATGGCGAGAGGTAGATAAACACCCCAATCATCAAGGTCAGTATCGCCCCGACGAACATCCATAATAAGCCTGACACACTACTGGTTTTGCGCTTTTCGGTCGCGCCTTTAGGTTTTTTGGCTAGCATGGATCTGGTTCTCCCTACTGAATTTAACTATCATTAAATTACGCTTATCAGCCGTCTCTTTATACTACATGCTAGACGGGGCAGACAACCCTAACAAATTAAGTCCGTTGGACAATACTTGACGCACCGCTTTTGACAACCGTAGACGCGCCTGCATCAATGCCATCTCATCAGTGCTCGGTGTCTCACCTGATGTCAAGCTCACCGGCAAGATGCGGTTGCTGTCGTACCAGCCATGAAACAGCGCCGCCAGCTCTTTTAGATAATTGGTCAAGACGTGCGGCTCATAGCCAGTCGCCGCGCGCGCTAAGGTCGCAGGATAGCCTGCTAGCAGCTTGATCAACTCATCTTCGTTCGGAGCGCTTAGCCTCGTTTGCTGCGCTTGACCAATGGCATCATCTACCACGAAACCACTGTTTTCAAGCTTCTCTAACACGCGGCAGACACGCGCATGCGCGTACTGAATGTAATAGACTTGGTTGTCTTTACTTTGCGACTTGGCCAGCTCCAGATCAAAGTCCACATGCACTTCAGGCTTACGCGCCACATAATAAAAACGCGCCGCATCGTTACCCACCTCAGAGCGCAGCTCGCGCAAGGTGACAAATTTGCCTGAGCGTGACGACATTTGTACTTTTTCACTACCGCGCCATAAGGCCACAAACTGTACCAATACCACATCGAGGCGCGCCTCATCGATGCCAAGCGCAGTCAGCGCCGCTTTTACCCGCGGGACATAACCATGGTGGTCTGCGCCCCAGACGTTGATGACTTTATCAAAGCCGCGGTCAAACTTGTTTTTGTGATAAGCAATATCAGAGGCAAAGTACGTCGTTTGCCCATTGGCGCGGCGTACCACTCGGTCTTTTTCATCACCAAAATCGGTCGATTTAAACCAAATATTGCCATCTTTTTCATACAGATAGCCTTTGTCGTCTAGTATCTGTAAGACGGGCTCGATCTCGCTATCGATTGAGCGCTCGCTAAACCAGCACTCATAACGCACCCCAAAGTCATTTAAATCATCTTTGATATCCGCCAAGATACTGCTCAGCGCCGCGTCTAAAAACAGCTCATAACCCTCACCTAGCAAGGATTTGCTATTGGCAATCAGACCATCGATATGCGCTTCTTTGTCGCCTGATACCAGTGTTTTTTCACCATCGGCATTGGTATCAAAGATAGCATCTGCTGGTACGTCTTTGGCGACGTCAGCGAAAGGATGAACGTAGCTGTCACCATGCTGCACCTTTAGAGTCTGTGCGATATCTCGGACATACTCGCCTTGATAGCCATTGACCGGAAAAGTCACCTGCTCGCCATTGATCTGCAAATAACGCAAGTAGGTGCTGGTTGCCAAAATATCCATTTGGCGACCGGCATCATTGACGTAGTATTCACGCGTGACGTCATACCCCACCGCCTCTAGCAAATTGGCCACGCTCATACCGAACGCTGCGCCGCGACCATGACCGACATGCAGGCTTGAGGTTGGGTTGGCAGAGACAAACTCGACTTGGATTTTTTGCCCGGCAAATTGCTCGCTTAGACCAAAGCGGTCTTGTAGCTCAAAGATATCTGCCAATACTGCAAACTTGGCATCGCTGTTCAAAAACACATTGATAAAACCAGGGCCGGCGATTTCGACTTGGCGAATGTCTTGATTATCAGGCAACGCGGCGACGATTTTTTCAGCCAGCATACGCGGATTACTCTTAGCTGCTTTGGCTGCCGTCAGCGCGATGTTACTGGCAAAATCACCATGGCTCAAATCCTTGGTACGGGTAATCTGGCTATTGTTTTGCCAATCAGCAGGCAAGATGTCTTGCGCCTGTAAGGTTTGAACAGCTTGGTCAAATAATGCGGTTAAGGTATCGATTTGGGCTTGTGACATAGGGTATAAACTCAATTAAATAAACAACAAAAACGGTATAAAACATGACGAATGCGAGCAGTCGATATGGGATTATTATAATAACGACAGGCTAGGCAAAAGAGACATTAATACTAAAAAACAAGTAACCTATAAATATAACAATCTTTGTGCTGTATTGCACTATTTACGATGAAATTAGTGTCAAAATACAACACTTTAAGCCCAATTTGCCCCTCACCCTTGGCTATCTGATAAAGACGGCGCGCACTGCGCTAAGCGTGACGAAACATCGAGCATTATGATTGTAGCGTTACTGTTGTCCAAGGCTTTGTGGTAGTTTATACCCAGTACATTCCACGCTATAATGATGGTTTGTATTGCTGTCTTGCTGTAGTGAAGCAATACGTCCCACCTGAGCCGAGTCGCCTGTCATCATCCAGACGATAAAATAATAAAGACAATCAGACAACGCGTCACCACTTTATAGGACTATTTTATGTTTGCTATTGCTGCTAGTACCATCACCAGCTGGGGATTGTACGTCTTACTACCAATATTCATCGCCTTTTTATTTTTTATTATGTGGGACATCTCTAAAAAATCTGAGGCTGGACGCGCTGGGACGTTTTGGATCTTTTTGGCACTGGGTGCTGGGTTTGTGGGCTTTTTACTCAAGCTCTTATTAGAGGTCGCCTTTGAGAGATGGTTGATCTAACCAACCCTCTAGGGCGTGCCTTCAGTTCAACCGACAGCCATCCAAATGGGTTCGAAGCAGCTAAACAGCGACTAAACACTGCACTGTTTTACTGTGCTATTTTTTGGCAATAATGGTCGCGCGCATCGGGGCAGGATAGCCTTCTACAGTTTTTGTTCGGTCATTAGGATCTAAAAAATCTGCTAAAGAGTGATACGTCATCCATTCGGTTTGGCGCTGCTCACTGGTCGAAGTCGTGGCCACATCGACGCAGCGCACGTCTGTAAACCCTGCTTTTTCAAGCCAGCCGATTAACGCTGCAACAGAGGGTAAAAAGTACACATTATTCATCTGCGCATAGCGGTCATGCGGCACCAGTACAGTATTGGCATCGCCTTCGATTACCAACGTCTCAAGCACCAGCTCGCCGCCTTTGACCAGCTGCCCCTTTAGCTGTTGCAAATGCTCAAAGGGTGACTGACGATGATAGAGCACCCCCATACTAAACACCGTATCAAATAGCTGACTATGCTCAGGTAAGGCTTCGAGTGGGACGGGGATATAATGCGTTTTATAACTATCAGCCGCGCCGACAAAATGCCGAATCGCCATAAACTGATGATAAAACAAGCAAGAGGGATCGATGATAATGACCGTCTCCGCGCCAGCCCCTGCCATACGCCAGCCATGATACCCAGAGCCGCCGCCGACATCGAGCACGCGCCGTCCTTTTAAGGTGCCCAAATGCGGCGCAACTCGCTGCCATTTCCAGTCGCTATGCCACTCAGTATCTATCTGAATGCCTGAACTCTCATGACCTATTTGAAACGGTCCCTTTCGCCACGGCATTAATTGCTTAAGTAGCGCTAAAGCTTGCTTACGCTCAGAGTCATTAAGAGGAGCGTTAATAGTAATAGCTGAACTATTTAAATTCACGCTATCGACGTTTAAATCAGGCAAACGCGCCACTGAGGACTGATAAGCGGGCGCATGCGCATAGTTGCGCTTATCTTTGATAGCGGTGAGCCATTCGGGTAATTTCGTCAGCCACTCATAAGCACTCGGATGCGTCTCAGCGATGGTTAATAAGGTTAAATATAGCTCACGTTCAGCGTTGGCAATGGTTTGGTGCAGGATTGTCATAGGATAGTGGTTTTTGAAAGGATAGACTTCCTATTATAAAGGATAATAATAGATAAAGTCCTAGCCGTAATAGCAAAAGACTTAAAAGTATAGTTTTACTCTAGAAATAGCTTCCAAATAAATAACAATCGATTATTTTAAGCCTGTTTCTGATTAAATATTTTATAGATTATAATAAAAAACTTATTCTCCAATCTAAATCTAACTTCTAGCTAATTCAATGCTATTATTATTGAAATCATACTTTCTTGACTAAAACTTATATCATTTTCAACCGTATAATCTAATTAAAAAATACTCTAGCTATTATTTCTATATTCTTTTCTAGCTAGTGCATATTTCTCGGCTTTTAACCCACTTTTATCTTCTGGAAGATGAAGTAGACAAATAGGAATATGTTTCACGACATATGGATAGCCACTAACTTGATGATCATGTTTAGTTGTTAAGTATCTTTTATTTTGATGATGCCCATCGATTTCTAGATTATTCAGTTCATACTTATTGCTTTCTATCATTGCTTTCCATCCATCCATTACGCTTTTTTCTGTATCATTTTTTCCTTTTGGTTTTATATAAATAAATAATCCGCCATGATAAGCATGACTTTCTCCTTTACTATATCTAGTAGTTAATTGCAAAAAACCTTCGTTTATGTGATCAAATCCATATCTGTTTGCACCACCAAAAATTTTTGCTTCACTTATCCATTTGTAACTTCCTGATATTACTGAAATATCAGCATTTCCATTTTTGTCACTATCTAATTCAGCACCATAATTTTTCATTTTTAAATTATTATAAATTTGACGTGATATTTCTGTTTCAGACATATCAATATATGTTTCAACTCCATCCATCATAACAGAAGCAATATATTCCAAGTCCTTATAAAGTAACTCAATAAACTCATCATACGAAAATCTTGAATGCAGGTCGTGCATCATCAATTCACGAGCTGAAATAAAGTCATTTATAGTATTTCCTATACTCATTGCCTGACTCCTTTAAGCAATGAAATCAATTCTTCAGTTGGGCAAAAATAAGGTAAAACAATATCATTAAATTTTTTTTCATTTATTTTTTCGTGCGTTATAGGATTATAGAACTCATTCTCTTTGTACGATTGAAAAATATTCTCTAAATCCATTTCCTCCCAACAACCAGCACTATCTAAATAATGAAAGCGTTGTTCTAAAAATTTCACATTAATATGTGCTAACACATAAACTGACTGTATAAATACATCTTTATCTTCTTCTTTTAATTTTGATTTCTTAAAAAGAGATGAATAATTGAATATTGAATCTTTAGATAAATTATTTTGTTCTATTATTTCATTTAATATATTCTTACAGGAATAATTAATTTCACTTGCATCATCACGACCAAATGTATGCTTATGTATTTTTACTATGTATAAATGAAATATGTTATTCATATGAATCACGCATGTTGGAAAATTTTATCAATGCAGAATTGAAAGCCTTTTTCTGTTTTTACATCAGTAATTACTGCATAATCAATTTTTGAAAAAGCAGATTTAGCATATTCGCGATAGCTCATTTCAATAGAAATAATAGGTTCTTCATTTTTCTGTAAGGAATAGCGTTTAATAGTTCCATAGTAGTCAAGTATACTATTTTTTTCTCCATTGATATAAAATTTATCACTTCTAGTGTCTAGTTTTTTAGATGTGCTTCCACTAGTATGACTATATCCACCATTATCTGTCGAAAATTTGTGTTTTAGTATATTACCAGTTTTCTCTTGCTCCATCTTTTCAATACATGGTCTCAAGTCCATTGGATCAACATTAGTAATATTAAAATGATTTTTAAAAATATCATAAAGCCGAGCATAGGATTTATTCATTTCAGCTCTAATGAAGCTACTCTCCAAATCCAAACCTAAGATTAAAGCTTCGTTTTTTAAATCAAGCGCAATAAAATCGAAAACAGTTATCTTGTTTCGAATTACCTTAAATACATCAATAACTTCACGCACATCATTATCGTCTACTTCATCAATCAAAGAGGGCATAGACTCCTTATTAATATACTCACGAAGACCTTTAATATAAAAAACCTCAAGGGTTTTACTTAAAGATATTTTTAAGCTCGTCTTCTTTATTTTGTTTTCAGGCAATGTTATATCAAATGATTTTTCATTTCCTTTTTCCAATCTATCTGAAAAGTAATCTCCACAATGAAATCCAGATTTTATATTTAGCAGTTGGCTCTTATTTAACTTATAAATATAAATTCTCTTTGAAGCAAACATAATATGCCTCTTTAGATAGTCATCTATTGCTACTGCTAATTTCTTGATAGTTTTTTTATCTATTTCTTCATCTAATTTATTTATCTTATTAATAACACTATCCATCCCAACCGATGCAGATAAGCCGTTAGCTTTCATTAAGACATTAAAATCTTTAAAACCCGCCTGACGTGCTTTTAGATATTTGATACTTTTGATAGCTTTTTCTTTTAATTCAATAGCTTCCAAGCTGTTCATGCTGTTCCTCAATTAAATTTTTTATTACTTTATTCTTTAAATTCACTTTTAATATTAAGTATAACTCCTATAACTCTATAGATAAATATTTATAAATACAAGTATAAAACACCTTTAAGCGACATCAACTGTCGAGAGATACTAAATTGAGTAGATTTAAGTTACTTTATTAAGTTTTTCAATTAGTTTAAGACTATTATTAATCATATTGGCTATTGAGTTAAGTTGCCTTTATCCTATTTAAACGCCACTAGCGACACAAAGTTCAAAAACTGAAACCATGTCAGATGCCGCGCAAAACCCACCTTATCCAAACGCTGATGGTGCCCGTCTAAGGTATCGGTGATAAGGACGTTTTCTAGCGCATTACGCTTGCCGCTGATTTCCATCTCGGTATAGCCATTAGCGCGCTTAAAGTCATAATAGCGCTCAACCAACCACGCATCATACTGCTCATCAAACGCATGGGTTTTTTCAGTCAACACCAATATACCGCCCTCGCTCAGTGCGTTATAGATATTCTCTAACACTGCCACTCTATCGGCGGCTGGCAAAAACTGTAGCGTTAAATTTAAAATCACCATATCGCATGGCTCAAGTGTCACATCGCGGATATCGGCGGTGACGACTTCGATATCGTGCTCAGGATAGTTATCATTGAGCACAGTCGCCGCTTTTGTGGTCATCGCAGGCGAGATATCTATCGCTTTAATCTGTAAATCCTGCGGCGCAAACTCCCCAGCCAGCGCCATGCTAGCCGCACCAAGTGAGCACCCCAAATCATACACACGGCTGACACGGCGGCCATCATCGCCTTGCTGACGGTACTTGCAATGACGCCGAGCAAAAATAGGCAACATCGCCAGCACCTGCCCATAACCTGGTACACTACGGCGAATCATATCTGGAAAACACGCCACCACCTGCTCATCAAAAGAAAAGCGCGCCGCTTTGTCGAGAGGTGTGGTAAATAAAGTGTCATGCTTGATAGTGGCAGGATTGGATTGGCTCATGGGGCGACTCGTTTTGATAATAGCAAAAGCCCATTATAACATTACTGTTTGTTACTTATTGCCATCAGATGCCCTGCTAAGCTAAATAGGTCATGCTAAGGGCAATCAATTGATGATTGAAGCAGTCGTTAAACTAACCGTATCATTGAGTTGATAGAGTCTTTAAGCAGGTCGTTGAAAGTTGAAAAATGACCGTCTGCGACCAACATTTACACCAGTAGCACTATGTCACTTTTAGAGTGAAGTGATTATATAACCTGATCATCTCTTTATAATAATAGGAAAAATTATGCAAACCATTATCTTAGGCGGTGGCTGCTTTTGGTGCACCGAATCGGTCTTTTTGTCCGTAAAAGGGGTAGCGTCCGTGACCTCAGGCTATATGGGCGGCGACGCAGTATCGGCCAACTATGAGGCCGTCTGTAGCGGCACCACAGGTCATGTGGAGGTTATTAAGGTCGATTTTGATGACACTGTTGTTCCTCTGGAGGTGATACTTGATGTGTTTTTTGCCACTCACGACCCCACAACCAAAGATCGTCAAGGCAATGATGTCGGCAGTCAATATCGTAGCGTGGTGTTCTATACAGACGATGAGCAAAAACCAACCGTCGATCGCACCATCAACAAACTGCGCGATATGGGCGTCAACGTCGTCACAGAAGTCCATCCTACTATGACGTTTTATAAGGCTGAAGAGTCGCACCAAGACTTTTTTAATAGAAACCCAGGCCAAGCCTACTGCAACTTTGCCATCCCGCCCAAACTTGCCAAACTGCGTAAAGAGTTTAGCGAATATATGGTCAATTAACTGACGCGCCATCACGGGTGCATCATTCGGCTAAAGGTCATCTGGCAGGACGCACCTTTACGCTATGCGGCGTAGTTATTACTCATACTTATTTATGATCAAGATAAAAAAGACGGACCGCCCTTCTCAGTAAATGAAGCAAGCATTGAGCAGTATTATCAGATTGATGAAGTAGAAACACCTCTGCTACTATCGGCTCTATGCCTGATCTATCTGTCACAGACCATGGCTGGCTACTCACAGCAATAGACAATCATAGAGAGATTTGATGAAAATTTTTATCAGCTTCGTCAGCCTGATGGGTTTGTTATTGGTCGTACTGCCAGGGCCATTATATAAATATGGCATCGTGGATTTGGGTACCGCCTTTGCCGGATTTAGTTTGGCGATGCTCGCAGGCGGTGCGGCACTGATCATGTTGTTATTACAAGCGTTATTCAAACGCCACACGCTTAGCTTTCGCACCACCATCATCACTATGCTGCTAGCGAGCAGCTCGATCCTCATACCGCTCACCATGCTGCACAAAGCCAAAAGCGTACCACCCATTCATGATATTTCAACCGACCTTACCAACCCGCCTAAATTTGTGGCCATCATTCCTTTGCGGGCTGACGCGCCAAACCCTGCGACATACTCTGGCACCGAGAGCGCAGCACAGCAGCGCGTCGCCTACCCTGACTTGAGCACATTAAGCTACCCACAATCCAAATCTACGCTGCTCAAAGCCTGCGAACAAGCCGCTAGCAGTCTGGACTGGGAGCTGGTGGTGATAGACGCAGACACCGGTATTGTGGAGGCGACAGATACGACGCCTTGGTTTGGTTTTCAGGACGATGTGGTGATACGTATCACCGATGCAGGTAGCAAGCGGCTGGTCGATATTCGTAGTAAATCACGAATTGGTGGCAGCGATTTGGGCAAAAATGCTGAGCGTATACGCCGTTTTGTCAAAGAGCTGGATAAGGTTTTAGAGTCGTAGCGACATCCTTGATAGAAGCTTGACAAGAAGCAAAAGCCGCTTGCAACCTCACACCTACGTCAATTTATAGTAACAGGGTGCTGCGACCGCTTTTCTTTATTATGTAGATTGGTTACTCTAAGTAAATATGACGATTTTGCACTTTATGCTGTTTTATTGATCGCTCTTATTTATAACCATTACTTATCATCACGTCCCAGCCACTTCTCATAATAATTTTGACGTTTATAGGATATTCTCATGCGTTTGACTCCTCTTTCGACCCTATCCATGCTGGCTGCGGCTATTGGTCTGAGCTTTGCCAGCACTGCCCAAGCGGCCAAACCACCAGCGCCAGACTTGTCCAATAGCGAGTTTCAGCAGTGTCTAGATAGGCTAAAAGGCTCTAGTAAGTTTCGCGGCGTAGACAGCTTTACCTTCAACAACTATCGCCCAGCTCAGCCTGATCCTAGCGTTATTCAGTCGCTTAACTATCAGCCCGAGTTTCAAAAAGATGTCTGGGATTACCTATCGGCGCTGGTGGACAAAGAGCGCGTCGAAGATGGTATTCGTGCCAAGCGCCAATGGCGTGATACGCTGCGCCAAATTGAATCGCGCTATGGCGTAAAAGCCGAGCACGTCCTTGGCGTCTGGGGCGTGGAGTCCAACTTTGGTCAGACACTAGGTAAAAAACCGCTATTTGAATCCTTAGCGACTCTCTCCTGCTTTGATCGTCGCCAAAGCTACTTTCAGGGGGAGTTTGCCAACGCGCTCAAAATCGTCCAACGCGGTGATATCGCACCAAACGACATGACAGGCTCGTGGGCGGGCGCCTTTGGGCAAACGCAGTTTATGCCGAGCACCTTTTTGGAGCTGGCCGTCGACTTTGATGGCGATGGTCGCCGCGACCTCGTCAATAGCGTCCCTGATGCGCTAGCCTCTACCGCCAACTTTTTGGACAACCGTGGCTATCGTACAGGGGAGCCGTGGGGTTATGAAGTCAAACTCCCTGATGGCTACTGGGCGGCGTCCAATCGTAAAAACAAAAAATCCATGAGTCACTGGCGCAGCCAAGGTCTGACATTGGCAAATGGTAGCCCGCTGCCCTATGATTTGAGTAGTGCAGGACTGCTATTACCAGCTGGTATAGAAGGGCCGGCGTTTTTGGTTGGTAAAAACTTTGATACCTTTTACTCGTATAACGCGTCAGAAAACTACGCATTGGCCATCGCGCACTTGTCAGATCTGATCACGCGCGAAGACAGCAGCAAGACGGACTTTATCACTGCGTGGCCCACAGATGACCCAGGTATCAGCCGCCAACAAGCCAAAGACATTCAGCAAGCACTGCTCGATGCTGGCTATGATATTGGCGGTGTCGACGGCATCATCGGTGACAACACTCGTACGGCAATTCAGCAATACCAAACCAGCCGCGGTATCTTCCCTGCTGATGGCCGTGCAGGGCAAAAATTTTATCGTACCATCGTTGGTAGTGCCGCCCCTCGCCAAAGCCAGTATGGTAATCAATATGGCCAACCAGCCGGCAATCCGTCCGTTAATAGTCAGCCTTTAAACCCAGCACCTGCCGATCGTATGGGGCAATTGATCCAGCAGCAGACCACCGCGCCAAGCGCTTACTCTCAGTCGCCGCAGCCCTCTACGTCTAGCAACCCGCGCTATCGCCGCGTGATCGGCAGCGACGGTACTATCAAGCTGGTACGTATTGATGAAGGCTCATAACCGCTAGGTTTTATCGCGCTCCCTCTGATAGCAAAAAAGCCACGCTATAGCTAGCGTGGCCTTTTTATGTGTTTTAGGACGAGACCTTTAGGACGGTACATTTAACAGATAAGTCTTTAGCGTTGTCTTTTTGACAAACCTACGTTTTGATCCTTTGATTATAGTGACGCGGCGTTATACGATAGGCGGCGGATTGGGCTTACCATTGTCGCCATCCCAGTTTTCCCGTGCCTTGTCGTCTAGGTCAGCAGGGGTTTTTGGCTCCCATTTGCCATTTTCTTTCCATGTTTCATCACCCCAATCCGCATCTTCTTCTTTTCTATCCAAGTCTTTGTAGGCTTGGCTAGGGTCAATGCCGCGGCGTTTCATATCGGCAACTTGCTCTTCTAGGGTGCGAAACTGATCGGCATCATGCATGGCTTTTTCTAAGCCGTCGATTTCATGGTTTCGTTCATCATATTTAGAGTTACTCATGTCTACTCTCCTTAATTATTCAGTGATCGTCAATGATACGTATCTCAGCGCTATTGTATGACGTGTTATCGTTTTAGTGATTTTGTTCTTTAGTCATTTCGTTCATGGCATTCGGCTATCGACTGAACGTGCGCTGACTCATGATTCTTATTATCACCAGTCCTGCTCAGATTCACAACCTCTGCCACGTATGCTTTGTATTACAAAACGTAGTCGCGCGCAGATGCTTGCGGCATATCTGCTCGAGACAGCTATCACTAGAGGACTGCTAAGACAAATAAGTTACCAAAGAAGAGAAGAATGTAAAAAAGGCGATTAAGACTGAGACGGGGTGTTTTTTAACAAGTTTTTTGCATAAAAAGTCAGCTTCCATAGCTCCTGCGATACCCGTGTGCCATAGGTGGTCAGCTGTATCCAATTGGCACTGACCAGCTGACGCTGCAAGACGTTTAAGTCGTCTTGTGATATCTGACAGCGCGCGACCGCGTGGACATTTGGCATGTCTTGCTTGACGTCTGCTTCAGCTTTTGATGCTATCAGTCGGTTGATGGCGGTTTGTAGACCATAGCTAGAGAACGTCGAGGGAATTTTTGATAAGGCAATCAGCACCTCTTGCCATGTCAGCGTCATCGGCCGTGTCACATCTGTCAGGTTACCCCCTGCATAGGCTTGCGCACTATAAGAGATCTCAAAGGACTCTGTCAAAACGATGAGGTTACTGACATTATCTTCTGCAAAGCTGGCTTTGGACTGCTCATGAGGGTAGGCAAGATTATGTTGGGTCAGGCTGTGTTTGTTGATGGCTTTTTTGGCGGACGGCCGCTCAGCGGTTTTTTGCGTAGTAGCTTGTTTGCTAAACTCAATAACCTCGTCACTGGCCTTTATCCAGCCGCCCGTGACTTTATGCGCAGCAATGATGGTGTAATAGGCTTGTACCAGCAGGCTTTCGATTTCATCAGCATTGTCATAATAGTATATGCGATTGTCTTGCTTGGTCACTGCGTTGATAAATTCTTGTAACTGGCGGCTAATGGCGCTGTCTGGCGGCTGGTTTTTGATTAAGACCAGTAGAGGCTTGAGCTTGGCTTTGGCATTTAGATAGCTCAAATGCATTTGGCTGACGCCGGTTTTTTGTACGGTACCGTAGCTATCACCGATTACCATCAACGCATAGTCGCAGGAGTCGATGCATTGACGCCCATATACCGACGCCTTTGACAGTTGGCTTGACACATCATAAGTCAAAAAAGCGCGCGCCTGAAAAAATATCGCTAGGTTGTCCAGTACCAGCAATTGATCATTATCAGCGCATATGACGTGGATATGATAGCGACGGTTTGGCACAATCACCTCTAAGCTTCAGTCATGACATAAGTAACAAGCAGATAAAATAAAGCACAAATATCTTGTTTTGCACAGACTAGCATAAACTTATAGAAATGGAATTATTTTATTTCGACTACAGCAGCTTCATCGTCATATAGGCGCGCCTGACACTCAAACCGCTGATCAGAAATTCCATAATAGCACTTATTTAGAAGCGTATTGCAAAACGGTCTCTTGTCCGACCAATTGTTTTATCAAAGCGCCCAACGTATCATCATATTTGCTGGCATAAAAAGTCAACGGCAGTCGAACAACAGGCGATATTTGATGGTTTGTCGCTATCGCTCGGTGAGCGTTGCTGTCATTCTCGCTATCATCATTGCAATCTTCATTGATATGGTTATAGCCATTGCCTTTAATATTAGCACTTGCCAATAGCTGATTGCTCAGTAGCAGCTGCTTGACCCGCTCTGCAATCGCCTGTCCTGAGTCCAATACCTGTATCGATAACTGCTGGCGCGCAATTTCCTCCAACAAAAAACCCTTAAAAAACGGATAATGCGTGCACCCAAGGACCAACTGATCGATACCAGCTTGCGCAAAGACTGTGAGCTGCTGACGTAAACGCCGCGCGGTCTCGTCCTCCTCTGGCATGCCCGCCTCCACCCATGGCACTAGTAGAGGGTCAAAGTACTTAGTCACTTCTACATTATTGGGCAGGGCAAACGCATCGATAACCTTGTTTAGTAACGCACCATTTAAGGTCGCCTTGGTCGCCAGCACCGCCACGCGATGGGTAGTGCTGGCCAATACCGCCGGTTTTAATGCTGGCACCAATCCCACAATAGGAAGCTGCGGATAACAACGCCTAGCCGTCTCTAGCGCATAGGCAGAAGCACTGTTGCACGCGATAACGATAAGTTTGCAGCCTTGCTGATACAACCACTCGACCGCTCTTAATGTCAGCCTCTCGATATCGGTACTGTCGCGATTGCCATAAGGGACATGTAGCGTATCGGCATAATAGACATAGCGCTCAGCAGGCAGCTGCTCGGCCAGATGCAGATACACAGACAGACCGCCTACCCCCGAGTCAAACAAGCCTATCGGTGCGTTTGGGTCGGCATGATAAGTCGTTGCCTCAGCTGCCACCGCATGAGCAGCGGTCTGCCGGATAGCCGCTGTCTTCATGTGTTTGGCTAGCACAGCTTCAGGATGTGCCCTATCCACGTTTAGCGCGTCATTTTCGCTCATACCCTTCATGGCTGTACTGTCGTTTTTTTGGTCATATCGGTATCTTTATACTGCTGATTGCGTGACTTGTCGGTAGTCAATCAAACTGCTACACATATTTTGTCACGCTTTGCTATTTATTGTTTATGCTACAAATTAGCAATATCTTAAGGCCTTGATAGCTTAAGTTATTGCTAATTTGATTGGTACGTTAATTGGTACGTTAAGACATTGATAGCTTAAGGCATCGATAATTGATAGCATTGCCCGCCACTTTGTAAGGTTAATATCGTCTCACCGTTTTGCTCTGTCAGCTCACCAATCTCAGCCAAATGATAAAACGTATTGCGGCCGATCAGTGCCATCAAGCCATGCCTGACGGGCATATACGGACGTATTTGCTGCTCGGCGGCTTGTTGCTGATGGTCTTTGGCGTTTTGTGCATTATTGGCTTGAGCGCTGCTGGCCTGAGGCTGCCTCTCGGTATGCTTGTCTGGTACATTAGGATTATACGCCTTTAAGACGATTTTGTGCTCGTCATCTAAGCGAACGACATCGCCTGTGATCGTGGTAAACTCCAACCAGCGCAGGCCTGCCTCTTCAACGATACCCACATCGTTGATCAATAACGGCGCATCTTCAACTTGAATACGAATTTTTTGTACAGGCGTCTTTAAAAAATACTCTGTTTTGCCCTGATTTTCTTCTTTCCACAAAATCGTGGCAAACAGACTCACCAATGACTCTCTGGTCATTTGCCCGCCTTCGTGCCACCACTCGCCATTTGCCTTGATCACCAAATCCATATCCGTCACTTGCTCAGGATGCCAGCGCTCTAGTGGCGGTATGGCTCGCCCCTCGCGCGCCCCAGCAGTGGTCTTTAGATACTGGCTCAATGCATCCATACTATTTAGGTCTGATGGCACGTCGTTTGGGGCTTGTGGCGTATCGTTCTGGTATTTATTGGCTTGCTTGTTATGGCTATCCATCTTATGATTTCCTATCTAGTATGCAAAGTTTGGCAAATCTATTATGACTATAAATTTTAGTTTCAGGTATGATGAATCTTTGTCGTCAATCAATCATCATAATTAGCTCATTATTTTAATTTCACCTTAACATCGATACTCACAAATGCGTATCGTGTTTGTAAGACTTTTCTTTTATAATGAGTAACGATTTTTCATTTACGTGTTTTTATTTACATGGTTAAGTGGGTGCTGTATCAATGAGGCGTTTTTTAAAGCGTTGATATCTTTGCATAAATGGTTTTTCGCAAAGAGCCCAGCTCATTGTTATTGATACGGCGCAGACAGTTTTTATCGGGCAGCCATATGTCGAGTGATGTTAGCGCCACAAGTCTATTATTTAATTGTTAAGCTAATGATGCCCTGAGATAAGCCACCATAAGTTTAGGAGTAGGTATGCAAGAGCAAGACAATCAAAAGCCAGTCGTTGATGGCGATACGGTAGCGACAGATACGGTCGAGCAAGACGTGCAAGCACAAAGCGTGGCTGCAGAGCCTGAGATAGAACGCGAGTCTATGGAGTTTGATGTCATCATCGTCGGCGGCGGTCCTGCAGGGTTGTCTGCGGCTATCCGTCTGCGTCAGCTTGCCATTGAGGCGGGCAATGATGAGTTTATGGTTTGTGTGGTCGAAAAAGGCTCTGAGTTTGGCGCTCATACCTTATCTGGTGCAGTCATCGAGCCACGCGCGCTCAATGAGCTCATCCCTGACTGGAAAGAAAAAGGTGCCCCGCTCAACGTACCTGCGACCGAAGATCGTTTTTATTATCTCAATTCAGCCACGCGCTCAACCAAAGTACCTGACCCTTTAATCCCAGCACCGATGCACAACGATGGCAACTATATCGTCTCTCTAGGCAATGTGGTGCGCTGGCTTGCCGTACAGGCAGAAGAGCTAGAAGTGATGATGTTCCCAGGCTTCCCTGCCGCCGATATCTTATATAATGATGACGGCTCAGTACGTGGTATTTTGACAGGCGATATGGGTGTGGCAGCTGACGGCGAGGCCAAGCCAAGCTTTGAGCCAGGCTATGAGCTACTGGCCAAATACACCATCTTTGCTGAAGGTAGCCGCGGTCACTTGGGTAAACGTTTAATCAGCCGTTTTAGTCTCGATAAAGACGCCGATCCTCAGCATTATGGTATCGGTCTAAAAGAGCTGTGGGAAGTGGCACCTGAAAAACATGAGCAAGGCGTGGTCATGCACGGTCTTGGCTGGCCATTGACCGAAACTGGCTCGACGGGTGGCTGGTGGTTGTATTTCGACGAAAACAACCAAGTCAGCTTTGGTCTGGTGGCAGATTTGTCTTATCACAACCCATATATGTCGCCATTTGATGAAATGCAGCGCTTAAAGACGCACCCTGTTATCAAAAACGTCTTAGAAGGCGGCAAGCGTATTTCCTACGGTGCCCGCGCCCTGACCAAAGGTGGCCTAAACTCTCTACCAAAATTCACCTTCCCAGGCGGCGTGTTGGTCGGTGACGATGCTGGTTTCTTAAACCCAGCCAAAATCAAAGGCACGCACACCTCGATGAAATCAGGCATGCTCGCGGCTGAGGCGATTTTTGAGGCGCTGCAAGCTGACCGCCAGCACGACGAAGTGGTGGCTTATACCACTATGTATAAAGAGTCATGGTTATATCAAGACAACTATGAGTCACGCAACTTCTCCCCTGCGATACATCGCATGGGTCTGTTTATGGGCGGCGCCTTTACCTTTATCGAGCACAATCTATTAAAAGGTAAAATGCCACTGACCCTGCATGACAACATCCCTGACTATGATCAGCTAGAGCGTGCCAACCATGCCTATCAGCCGACCTACCTAAAACCAGATGGTAAGCTGGTATTTGATAAGCTGTCGTCGGTATTTATCTCTAATACCAACCACGCAGAAGATCAGCCAACACATCTTAAGCTCACTGACCCAACCGTGCCAGTGTCGATCAACCTACCTCTCTATGCCGAGCCTGCGCGTTTGTACTGCCCAGCGGGCGTCTATGAAGTGGTCAAGGATGCCGAAGGCGCAAAATTCGTCATCAACGCGCAAAACTGCGTACACTGTAAGACTTGTGATATCAAAGATCCATCACAAAACATCACTTGGGTCACGCCAGAAGGCGGCGGTGGCCCCAACTATCCAAACATGTAATGGTGTTGGAGAGCCTTGAGCAGTCATCTGCTCACCGCTGAGCAATAAAAAACCGCCCTTAGTTTATAAGGGCGGTTTTTTAATACTTATACATTCAATGCCTCAATTAAATGACGCGACAACCCATCTTAATCTGTCCAAGCGTCACGGTTGGCTTCGTCTTTTAATTTGACAAAATCATCAGGGTCAAATTTGATTTGTGTACCTGATTTGCCTTCTTTGATTTGACGCTCGTAGTCACGCAGTATGCGTAGCGCCACAGGAGACAAGAGCAAAATAGCCACCAAGTTGACGAGTGCCATCATACCCATGGATAAATCCGCAAAGTTCCAAATCGCGGGCAAGCTGGCGATAGCACCAATAAACACCATTCCCAATACCATAAAGCGGAATATCATGATCATCACTTTGGCGTTTTTGGCGCCTGAGATAAACTCAAGGTTCGACTCGCCATAGCTGTAGTTGGCAATGATGGAAGTAAAAGAAAAGAAGAAAATGGCAATGGCGACAAAGATAATACCCAAATCACCCACGTACTGCGACAATGCCAGCTGCGTCAGCTGAATGCCTTCTTGCTCGACATTGGGGTCGACCACGCCTGACAAAATGATAATAGAAGCCGTTGCGGTACAAATCACCAGCGTATCCATAAACACGCCGAGCATTTGCATAAACCCTTGCACCGCGGGATGGTCAGGATGGCTTTTAGCCGTAGCTGCCGCATTGGGTGCCGACCCCATGCCTGCCTCGTTAGAAAACAGTCCGCGTTTGATACCGTTGATCATCGCCTGAGCGATACCATAACCGATGACCCCGCCCGCCGCTTGCTCAAATCCGAAAGCTGATTTTACGATCAAGGCGATGGCAGCTGGGAATTGGCTAAAGTTGGTGATGATAATAAACAGTGCCAATAAAATATACAAAATCGCCATGATAGGGACGATTTTGCCCGCGATACGAGCCACCGAGCGCAACCCTCCAAACACCACAGGCGCGACCAGTGCCACCAATACAAGGCCTGTCATCCATGTTGGCACGCCAAAGGCTTCGTTGGTCGCTTGTGCGATGGTGTTGGACTGTACGCCATTGAAAGCAAGACCAAAGGCCACGAGCAGACACAGTGAGAAAAATATCGCAAGCCAGCGTTTACCCAAGCCTTTTTCGATATAGTAGGCCGGTCCGCCGCGGTACACATTGTCGTTGTGAGGGACTTTGTATGCTTGAGCGAGAGTCGACTCGATAAAGCTGGTCGACATACCAACCAGCGCGGTCATCCACATCCAAAACACTGCACCTGGCCCACCGAGATAAATCGCAATCGCAACCCCTGCCAAGTTACCCGTACCCACACGCGCCGCCAGCGACGTCATCAATGCTTCAAATGAGCTGATACCGCCATTTTTGCGTCCTTGGTTAGAGACGCGCAATAGCTTCCACATATGACCAAAGTGGCGAAACTGAATAAAACGTGTCACGACAGTAAAATACAGACCTGCGCCAATCAGTACAAACATCAGCAGACCATACCAAGGGTTACTGGCAATCAACCAATCGTTGTTCCCCCAGATAATACTGACACCATAATTTACGAGGCTGTTAAACCACCCTACTATCCCTTCACTCATATCAACTCCTCGTGAATATTTTTTAAAACTTGCTTATTTTTTGCGTTTTATATCAAATAAACGCCATTAAAACCAGCATACCATGCTCAGTCGTCAAATCTGCTGTGCATTTTATAGAGATTCGGTGCGCCACGACCATCACGTTTACTTATCGGTTCAAGATATTTATTTTTAAAATAAATACTGCAGGCTTCTCCCATCCTATAGAATGATAAAAGTAACCAATTTACTGCATAAAGTAAGCCAGCGGTGATGGTTTTTACATACTGTCATCCACCTATCAGGTTTTTATTACTAATGGTTATGCAGGATTTTTGGTTTATGCCTATTTGTTTGCAGTGACACAGACTTGAAAGTGATAGACTAAATTTTATAGGCATTGTGACTTATTGAATATTCACTTATTGTCATGATTGTTTGGCATACTAAAAACTTTAAGACGCTTGTCAGGAAGACGAGACGGTAATCAAAGACAGTGGATGGTCTGCCCCCCTCCTTTCTTCCTCAAATATTGTTTGTTATAGCGCTCTTAAATACAGCGATCTTGGCAAATAGTCATCATGCTAAATCAGCACTCGCGTTATCTGATCGTCAGTGCGTGCTTGTCAGATGTCTTTATCAGACTGACAAGACTGAGATCAATCATGATATTTTAGGTAAGACAAAAGGAGTTGTCCTATGGAAAACCACAACGATCCATCCGGCTATTGGCGTGCCAATGTCCGTCTCATTTTAGGCAGCCTTATCATTTGGGCATTATGCTCGTATGGCTTTGCTATTCTCTTACGTCCTCTTTTGGCAGGTATAAAAATCGGTGGTACTGATTTGGGCTTTTGGTTTGCCCAGCAAGGTTCTATCGGGGTTTTTATCGTCTTAATTTTTTTCTACGCTTGGCGTATGAATAAGCTGGACAAACAATATGGCGTAGATGAGGAATAGATCATGAGTCAATATGTGATTAACATTATTTTTGTGGGTCTATCCTTTGCGCTATATTTCGGCATTGCGATTTGGGCTCGTGCTGGGACCACCAGTGAATTTTATGTGGCAGGCGGCGGCGTCCATCCTGTCGTCAATGGTATGGCGACTGCTGCTGACTGGATGAGTGCCGCGTCATTTATCTCGATGGCGGGTCTTTTGGCCGCGGGTGGCTACGGTGCCTCCACCTATTTGATGGGCTGGACAGGGGGTTACGTCTTACTGGCCATGCTGTTAGCGCCTTATTTACGTAAGTTTGGAAAGTTTACGGTACCAGACTTTATCTCCGATCGCTTTTATTCCAAGACAGCGGCGATGATTGCGGTGGTTTGTCTGATTGTGGCATCGACCACCTATGTTATCGGACAGATGACTGGTGCAGGTGTTGCTTTCTCTCGCTTTTTAGAAGTGGAGAATGACACAGGTCTTATCATTGCCGCGGTGGTGGTGTTTTTCTACGCAGTACTAGGCGGGATGAAAGGCATTACCTATACACAGGTCGCTCAGTACATCGTCTTGATGATTGCCTATACCATTCCGGCTGTCTTTATCTCGCTTGAGCTGACCGGCAACCCTATTCCAGGTTTGGGTCTTTTTTCTACGCATGCTGAGTCCGGCGTGCCTATTTTGACCAAGCTTGATCAGGTGGTCACTGATCTTGGTTTTACTGCTTATACTGCTGATGTGCCAAATAAGCTTAACATGGTACTGTTTACGCTATCACTTATGATTGGTACAGCAGGCCTACCACACGTTATCATTCGCTTCTTTACTGTACCAAAAGTCGCTGATGCGCGCTGGACAGCTGGCTGGACGTTGGTCTTTATCTCATTGCTATACTTTACCGCGCCGGCGGTGGGTGCCATGGCCCGTCTGAACTTAAACGACACCATCTATCCACAAGGCGTTGATCAGCCGGCACTGCCTTATGAGCAGCGTCCTGACTGGATGCGCACATGGGAAGATACGGGTCTTATTAAATATAATGACTTAAATAATGATGGCCGTATTCAACGCTACTTCGATAGCGGTCTTGGTGAGGCAAAACTTGCATTAGCGGCCGCGCAAGCAGAAGGTGGCGATGTCACCGCTGCTACGGCAGAAGTCGCCAAGGCGCAAGCCGCTCACGACCAAGAGCTTGATGGACGCTTTGCTGAAGCAGGTTGGGCGGGTAATGAGCTGGATGTCAATAACGATATCTTAGTCTTGGCCAACCCAGAGATTGCTCAGCTGCCACCTTGGGTGATCGGTCTTATCGCTGCTGGTGGTTTGGCAGCCGCGCTATCGACCGCGGCAGGATTGTTGCTGGCCATCTCGTCTGCCATTAGTCACGATTTAATCAAACGAAACCTCAACCCAAACATCACTGATAAAGGAGAGCTACAAGTTGCTCGAATCTCTATGGCGATTGCGATTGTGGTGGCAACGTGGCTTGGCCTAAATCCGCCAGGGTTTGCCGCACAGGTGGTGGCCTTGGCCTTTGGTATCGCTGGCGCCTCCTTGTTCCCCGCGCTAATGATGGGTATCTTCTCAAAACGCATCAATAATCTGGGCGCAATCTTTGGGATGCTCGCCGGTCTTATCACGACCTTGGTATATATCTTTGTCTTTAAAGGCTGGTTCTTTATCAGTGGTACTGCCAACCTCCCCGATACCGCAGAGTACTGGTTGTTTGGTATCTCACCGCTGTCGTTTGGGGCCATTGGCGCGCTGATTAACTTTGCGGTCGCCTTTATCGTTTCTTATTCGACAAAAGCGCCACCGCTGCACATCCAAGAGCTGGTTGAAAGTGTTCGCTCTCCGCGCGGCGCTGGCGGTGCCATCGACCACTAGGCGTACGAGCCATGTTGACTCTATAATCAAACCACGCTAAAAGGATAAATGTTGAACGTCACTTTTTTTCTTGGAATGATTATAGATATCATATGTAAAGTGTCACTCACAGGCAGGCGCTGCTTGTGAGTGATTTTTTTATCCCTTTAGGTGAAGAATAAGTCTTGGATGGTTGCCAGATTTATTTTTGCCTAAATAAAACGCAAACCGCTCTAACCCATTAAGGAGGATTTTATGCTTTTTGAGTTTATTGCCACCATAGCCGCAGCGTTTGGTATGGCTGGACTGGCACTGATCATAGCTCACCTCAGTAAACTGTCGGGCAAACGCGCGCCAAAGTGGCTGGTGCCACTCTTTGCAGCGGTTGGCATTTTTACCTTCCAAATTCACCAAGAATACAACTGGTATTCTCAGCAAGTCAGCAAGTTGCCCGCGGGCGTAGAGGTGGTCAAAACAGCAGAGAGTCGCACTTGGTTCCGGCCTTGGTCTTATGCCAAACCGCAAATACTGCGCTTTATCGCTGCAGATATCAAAAATGCCCGTGCCCAAGTAGACAATGCGGATATGCGCTTAGTCACTCTTTATCTGTTTGAAAGACGTAGAAGCGTACAAAAAATCCCGCAAGTCATCGATTGCGCGGCGCCTGCGCGTGCAGATTATATATTGCCAAAAGCAGGCAGCACCCTATCACTTGATGAGCATGTGCAGCAAACCAGCACATGGCACCCATTGACCAAAGCAGATTCTTTATTTATCCGTGTTTGCACAGATAGTAATCCATAACGCCTCTACCGTGTTTAGCGTATAGAGCCTACCTGATAGGTATGTTTGGAGTTGGCACCCAATAGCAGACCGGCGCACAAGCCGCCGAAATGCGCGGCAAATGAAATGCCTTGCTGCGGCATCAAACCTTGCTTGATAATCAGCCAATAGCCTGTACCCATGACAATACAAGCGAGCAGGTAGCCCCAACGTCTGGCAAATACCGCGCCGCCGATCATATACCCAATCATGGCAAAGCATAGCCCCGATGCGCCGATATGAATAGAAGACGGCGAACCGATGACCCAAGTGACCAGCCCTGAGGCAATCACCAGTTTAATCACCGTACGATAGGCGTTTTTTTCAAACAACCCAAACAAAAATAAAATCTGCAACAACGTGATGGTATTGCCCAATAGGTGAGAAAAGTTACCGTGCATTGTCCATGAAGCGACCACCCCAATCATGCTACCTACATCTAAAGCACGCGGTACAATACCAAATACATTCCAGATGCCAAAAAAGACCGTTTCATTTAAAAAAAACATCCCCCACATTGGAATCAGCACAAAAGCATATAGTCCGATGACTTGTTTGACCCGTGTCATGATGAGAGAAAATAACTGCTGCCCATTCATATCGTGACCTGCCCTTGACTCTATGCCTTGTATTTAATGCTTACGCTATAGTTGATTCTAAATTAAACAGATACATTGTATGTCAACGTGGAACTGGTATAAATAGCAGACTGTTTTCTTTATCAGCGGCCAAATAGCTATCACCGTGTAGCAACGAGGCTGAATGATAAGGCACCAAAGCCGTTGGGATAAAACGGCGCGCTGCATCGATATGCTGGATTGAATCATCAAAAAAGATATGCGGCGCAAAGGTTCTGAGCACCGCTGTCTTTTCTAGTCCACCCAAAAAAAACGCCATATCGACATTGACGCCCCATTCTCGCAATGTTTTGATAGCCCGCAAATCGGCAGGGGCGTTGCGAGCGGTGACCAGAGCGATTTTTACCGGAGAGTAGCTAAGCCCCGCCGGCAGACGCTCTTGCAGGTTTGAGAGCTTAATCAAGAGCTCGGCATATGGCCCCTTCTCTATCGGCAAATCCCGCATTTTGGCTTCACGGTCATGAAAGGCGCGTAGCCCTTTTTGCTTATAAAGCAGCTCACCTGAGTCATCAAAGAGCACCGCATCACCATCAAAAGCGATACGCAGCTGCTGAGTATCCAGCTCATAAGTATTGACAGGCGTCGCATCCAAGATGGCACACGCACAAATATTGGCATCGGCAACTTGCTGAGCGTCCTCGCGATTGGTGGTCAAAAACAAGTCCACATTAAAATCATCGATATAAGGCGCCACCGGGCTGCCTGAGATAAAAGCCGATCGAGAAATATTGAGGCCATGCTCACGAATGGCATTGAGAACCTGAATACCAGTATCAGGGCTGCTTTTTGAGACGATAACCACCTCAACCAGCGGCGCTTCTAGCTCAGTTTCTTGACTGTCAGCCTGACAGTACCTGTTCAGGTTTAGCAGCGCTTTTATCAGAGGATAGCCTGCGCCAATGCTCAAAGGATCGTTTTCGCGCTCCGTCATATAATCGCGAAACGCCTTAATGGCCGTATCAGGATGCTGCGCTAATAACTGTGATAAATAGCTCTCAGACTCCGTTAAATCAAACAGCGCCGTTGCAGAGACCGCTACAATCAACGTATTACTAAAATCAACTGCCATAATAAAAGGCTCTCACTTGTCAGGCTCCATGGTAGAGTTTATTGTAACAAGGCGCTACCAGAAGATATATGGCACTTTTATGACTAGCGCTGGCATCGATAGCGAGCGTTATCGTTCAACCATTATCACTAAAACAGAAAAGCCATATTGCTTTATAAACAATATGGCCATTTAGACACAGTTACCGTTTAGGCTATTATTTGAAAAAGATAGCGTTGTCGTTCGCGACATGTCTTGCCTATCTTGTACGTTAGCCGCCTCCCTTTATGCTAGCAGTACCAGAGAAATCGCAGGGAACGCCACCAAAATCACCAAGCGAATCACATCGGAGACAATAAACGGCGCTACCCCTCGAAACATATCGGACAGCTTAATATGCGGAGCCATCGCCTTAATCACAAAGATGTTCATGCCCATCGGCGGCGTAATCAACCCAAGCTCTACCGTCAGTACCGCGATGATACCAAACCATACCGGATCAAAACCTAAGGCTACGATGATCGGATACACTACCGGAATGGTGATGACCAGCATCGCCAAGGCATCCATAAATAGCCCTAATAAAAAGTACATGATCAAAATACAAATCAGTACCACCATTGGACTCACTGCCAAGGTACCAATCCAGCTCGCTAAGGTATATGACAATCTAGAGACTGAGATAAAGTAGCCCAGCGCCTCTGCACCTAGTAGCATAAAAAACACCACTGCAGATAATGCTAAGGTTTCAATCAACGACTGCTTTAGTCCCTTCATACGCATGCCTTTGGCAAACGCATAAGCCCAAGAAACGAACGCCCCGACGGCAGCGCCTTCCGTTGGGGTAAACAACCCAAAGAAAATACCAGCGATAATAACGATAAAGATAAAGCTAAAGGGAATGAGTCCTGTCAACGCTATCAGCTTGGCTTTCCATGAGGTAGATTCACCGCGCTGCGCCAAGTGTGGTTTCCAGCGCACCATGATCATGACAGTGATCGAATACATGACCATGCCTAGCATACCGGGCAAAAATCCTGCAATAAACATGTCACCGACCGACTGCTGGGTCAAAATGGCATAAACCAGTAAGGCAATACTGGGCGGAATCATAATCCCAAGCGTACCACCAGCCGCTAAAATGCCGCAGGCAAAGCCTGGCTGATAGCCATACTTCTCCATTTGTGGTAAGGCCACTTTGGTCATGGTAGAGGCGGTCGCTAACGATGATCCCGAGATTGAGGCAAAGATACCCGATGAACCGATACCGGCGATCCCCAAACTGCCCCTAACACCGCCAAAGATGGTGCGGGTTGCTTCAAACAATTTGCCTGCCATACCAGAATGAGTGGCAAAGACACCCATCAAAATAAATAATGGAATGGCACTAAAGTCATATTTGGCTAAAACGTCGACGGGGAGGTCTTTGAGCATTTGTACAGCGCCACTCGGTGCCGTCACAGCGCCAAAGCCGACCAGACCAACGCCAAGCATAGCAAGGGCAACGGGTACTCGTAAAACGACGAGTAGGATCATGACGATTAAGCCGATGGCTCCAACGATTTCTGGACTCATGCGCCTGTCTCCTCAGCGTCAAAAAACTCGCCTGTCTTAAAGATATTGATGGACTCGATCAAGGATCGAATGGCCAGCAAAGCACTTAAAAAGGCGCTGACAAGGTAAATGGGCATCATTGAAATCCGCAAATCTTGGGTGACTTTGCCAAACTCGATAGCATCAACGGCGCTCTCAAACAGCCCCCAAGCAAAGACGATACCGATGACAAAGAACCCCAGCATAAAGACGCCCATCATATAACCTTTGATAGACTTGGGCATCTTTTGGGTGAAAACATCAACAATGATTTGTGAGCGTTCGACAAAAGCGGCAAAGGCAGCTAATAGCGCAAACAGCATAAAATAAGAAACAATCTCGACGCTGCCTTTGACAGTGAAACCAAACTCACCACCGGTGAGCTTGAAGATATAACGGGCGGTAACATCTAGCATGGTGGTCAAAACGATGATGATCAGACTGATACCACCGATGAGCTGACATAGCCGTGAGATGAAGGTACTGATTTTGACCAAGTAGGCCATGCGGCGACTCCTTTAGGTTA
The DNA here is from genome assembly GCF_002810365.1 of Psychrobacter sp. L7. Classification (NCBI taxonomy): domain Bacteria; kingdom Pseudomonadati; phylum Pseudomonadota; class Gammaproteobacteria; order Moraxellales; family Moraxellaceae; genus Psychrobacter; species Psychrobacter sp. L7. Next base: position 1,679 of record NZ_NEXR01000002.1, on the reverse strand, counting down.
GACCTTGCAGGCGGCGCTGGCGGCTTTGGCTTTTTCGTAAACACTATCTGCATCTAGGCCCAAAGCATTTACATCTTTGAGATATTTCTTTGTGCCTTCTAATAATGGGCCTCGCCAATCCGGATCATTTAATGGATCTGGAATCTCCACAATCTCATCGCCTTTAGCTTGGGCCGCTTTTATTGCCATAGCGTCATGTTTATCAAATACTTCACCTACCTTTCTGGCAAGCGCCATGCCTGAGTTGTTATCAAGAACTTGTTTTAAATCATCAGGCAGGGCGTCGTATTTGTCCTTATTCATCGTGACCATCAGGGCAGAGCTATAAAAAGGAATATTGGTATGATATTTGGTGATTTCGTCTATTTTAAAAGCTGTCACAGCTTCCCACGGAAAGCTCAGACCATCAACGACACCGCGCTGTAAAGAAGTATACATATCATTGGCAGGCAGACCCACAGGCGAGGCTCCAGCACTTTCTATGATATCACCAGCGACCGCAGAAGGACGACGAATACGCATGCCCTTCATATCTGCTGGCGTGCGTATTAGCTTATCGGTCGTGTGCAAAGAGCCAGGTCCAGCACCATACATAAAGAGGAGATGTGAGTCTTCATACTCACCGGCCAAGGTGCCGTCATCATAGAGGGTTTGTAGCATACAGCCCATCTGTGTGGCAGAATTAGACAAACCTGGAAGCTCAGTGATCTGCGTTAATGGAAAACGTCCATTGGTATAACCATGCGCTTGTGAGCCAATATCTATGGTACCTTTAGCAGCGGACTCATAGGTCACGTCAGCTTTTGCAAGACCTGCTGAAGGGTATAGCTCAACTTTTAATCGGCCATCAGAATCAGTTTCGATTTGCTTGGCCCATGGCTCAAAGACTTCTGTACTGATTGAGGAGGTTGCAGGCCAAAAATGAGAAAAACGTAGAACAGTGGTTTCTTGAGAATTTGCTGACACACCATCGGTACTATCCGCAGATTGATTTGAACAACCAAAAAGACTCGCGGCAGCTAATGCACCAATCGAAAAAAGAGGAGCTAACTTCATTATCAATTCCTTTTGATAACTGTAAGAATAAAAGTCAAAGACAAACTTAGTATTTATCTCGTCAAATCATTTATGACGCTACAAGCCTAAAACATCCTTTTATAGACCTGTAATAAATATTACTATTTAAAATTAGCAGTTATAATGATATAAGTCAAATCATTTTGGATGCTTAAACTTGTTATTGAGTCAAAAGCCGCTTACTAGAACCAAAGCTAATAGCAGTTAACAGTTTTAGATAAAAAAGCCCCCTAACAATCAAGTTAGGGGGCTTTTAGGGTATAGGGAGCTGACGATGACCTACTCTCACATGGCCGGAGCCACACTACCATTGGCGCAACGATGTTTCACTTCTGAGTTCGGGAAGGGATCAGGTGGTGCCATCGTGCTATTGTCGTCAGCAAAGGGGGTTAGATATGAGTCTGTGTTTGTTTTACTTAATGACTTAAGTATCACTTATCCTAACTGAATCAAGGATAAAGGTGATATCGATATAATTGCTTGATACAAACCACTTGGGTGTTGTATGGTCAAGCCAAACGAGCAATTAGTACAGGTTAGCTCCACACATCGCTGCGCTTCCACACCCTGTACTAATTGCTCGTTTGGCTTGACCATACAAC
>NZ_NEXR01000013.1:0-8913 GCF_002810365.1 Psychrobacter sp. L7 | reverse complement strand
TGTATTGGGCTGCAAGGTTATCGGGTCAAAGGGCGCATGTCCAAGCCAGTCCGCTGGTATGTGGTTGTTGATACTGTGGTGAATGGAGACTAGGCTTATTGGTTCAGTGACATAAGGATTGCCTGCAATGTCGTGGACGCTGGGTAGACTCAAGTGACGGATATTGCCTGTAAGACTACCTATATTAGCCAATTGCACTTTGCTTTTCTGATAGCGAGTCGAAAGTTTGTCCAGTCCGTCGTCGTTTAGATAGCTATGGCTGACTTCCTATTATTGAAAGCATTATAAACTATCTATGCAATCACCAACATCACATACAATATAGACCCAATAAACCACGTCGCATTCACAGCAATACCTGAATACCATTTCCGCTTAACGGTTTGATTTTGGTTTGCAAAAGCCGCTTGGCGCTCTGCTGTGACAGGTAAGATATTATATGGGTTGTTTGTTCCATCCCACATGAGCCGACGCTGAACTTCAGGATGCAAGGCAGGATTAGCGCTTGATTGATAGATATTACCTTCGGCAAGGTCTAAAAAGCTAACTGTACAGGCTCGCAACCATCCCATAACTGTCACTTCATGGCGTAGTCCTGTTAAGCCCTTATTTTTCTTCTCTTGGGCAATATCGGCACAGGCGAGTAGCGATGTGCTGATATCTGTTGGACACGCGTGGGCGTGAGGTAGCCAATGATTCATTAGAACAACCACCCCAAACTAACCACATACCAGAGCTTATCGACCATGCTCGGATAGTCACCATGTGGTCTTGCAGCACCCATCATATCTATAAGAAAAGCGCCTACGAATAGCATAGCAATAGTAGCAATGGCAATTCCTACGCTATAAGCCACCGTTTTCCAAATAGGCTGCTTACGCTGCTCCATATTGCCTTCAGGCAAATGCTTATTTAGATCATAAGGGTCATTAGGATCGATCTGACATTCCGCTTCAATAGCTTTGCTAAAGCGATGCTGATAACTGGTCAGCATGGAGATCACACGGCCGATATAACGTAGTACCAACATAGGTAAGGTAATTAGTTGTACAGGATGTATTCTAAAAGTCCGCTCAGGATATTCTATATTCTCATGATCATAATGGACTTCATTAAGTATCAAACGCTTAAACGACATCAGGGGTGTTTCACGTTTTTTATGAATAGGATAAATATAGCGTATGGCTTCTTTGACTTCTTTTAGCTGCTCATCGTTACCTTCCATATAACGACGGATAAACTCAAAATAACTGATTAAGCTCTGATCTATGACATTGTTTTGAAAGGCAAGCGCAAACATGCCTGTCACAGTTTTGCCATCTTTATCAAAGGTTACCGCTCTAATGTCTCTGTCTTCATTGATATAAGCAATAAAAAAGGTTAAGTCATCCCAGTTATACACTTCTACTTTACGGTTATATTGACGGACATAGACCTTACGCGTTTTACGGTTAAAGCGAATTGGGTAATGCCATGTGGTAAACAGCTCGGTTGAAAGCGCATTGATTAATGGAACAAAAAATAAGAGCATAGACAAGGCGAGAATAATACCAACACTCAGAAATAAGATATCAAAATCTGTTGTGAACCTTATAATCATATACAGGATGCCATTACTAATGGACACTCCAACAAACCCTAAACACAGTCCCCATCCTACCGCATCACCGCGCCTTCTTTCATTGCGTCCAGTGGTTTCTAGATACGTTGAATTAAACTGCACCACCGTTTGTTGTGGGTGCAATGGCACCTCATAGGTTTTATCTTTTTCCAGCGGTACTCTTTTATAAATACCTTTTACATCATCAAGTTTTTGCCCGACGGCTTGATATCCCGGGGTCAAAAATGGCGGTTTCTTGGTTAATCGAAACCGCCCTTCCATGTCTACAAGATATGCACTCATTTTTAGTTGTCCTTAATGTCAATTTCTATGCCTTCAGAAGCTTTTTCTAGCTGTGCCTTCTCAAAGTCTAATGACCACCCATTAGAGTCTATCCCCCAAGTACCATACTTGACCCATTTTTCCAGTGGTGTTTTTTGAAACCACATGATAGCCAAACCAGCGACAATCGATACCCCTAAAATGACCCATCCTGCTACTGGTACCCACGAACCACTAACGCCAAATACGAGTAAGCCAGTTGAGATAAGGCCTGAGCCAGCAGACGTGAAATATAGTGTTCCCATTACGACATCATCATTAGCATAATTCTCCTGGGCTGCTTGATAATCATAATAAGCAAAGACAGCTGCCCCTCCGATATTGAGTGCTCTAGACCCAAACTTTAAACCTGAGTAAGCGACTTCAGTACCTTCTACCATTTTAGTCAACTTTAGTTTTCTATAAGGACTATTAGTTGGCACTGCCCCATAGAGCTCCCTTCTTAAACCAACGACGTCAGCTCTATGCTGTACCACACCTCCAGCAAGAATTGCGATACTTGCACCAAATTTATGTAGTGGTTCTTTAATGTCATTATCAGAAGAGGCGATAAGGCCTTTAAATAAGCTTAATAGGGTGACGCCGATAAAGCTTACAAACTCCTCTTCTAAAACAACCAATTAAAGCTAAACAAATACCATAATCTACCAAAGAAGTCTGGATGATGCCCACGAATGCTACCAATCATGTCGACGAAGAAGGCAAAGGCAAACAGCATAACAATACCGAATAAAATAAGTGCGACGCTAACGACTAACTTTTTCCAAATGGGCTGGTTGGCCTCTTCAATATTCCCTTCGGGTAAGTGTTTATTTAAGTCGTGCGGGTCATTCGTGTCAATCTGACTCTCTGCCTCAATCTCAGGACTAAATTTAGGGGTAATACTGGTGTTGATAGAGAGTAGACGTCCTAGATAGCGTAGCCATAGTTGTATGATGACTGCTAAATGTGTCCAATGCAGTCTTAATGCCTGCTTTGGATATTCCATATTTTCATCTGAATCAAGAGCGGCTAGTGTAGCTCGCTGAAAGGATACTAATGGTGTTTCTCTTTTTTTATGCACGGGATGAATATAGCGAATAGCATTCTTGACTTCTATAAGTTGCTCATCATCGCCTTCCATATAGCGGCGCACAAGTTCAAAATGTTGTTTCAGTTGTGTTCCACCTAGTATTTCTTTAGCTGTTAAATCACTGACAAAGGGCAAGCTAAACATACCAGTAATGGTCATACCATCGTCAGCAAGGGTGATACCGCGAACATCACCACCGTCTTTATAAGTGGTTGCCATATAAAACTTTAACTCGTCCCAGTCAAAGACTTCGACTTTACGATTGGCTTGACGGACATAGACTTTACGTGTTTTACGGTTAAAACGAATCGGTAGGTAGGTATAGGTAAACAGTTCGGTTGAGAGTAGAGCTAGTAAATAAATAGCCATTAATATCAGTAAGACTGTGATAACTCCAACATAGGCAATGGCATAGGTATTACCTTTACTGATATCTAATAAAACACTGGCAGTCGTGTAATATATTCCAATACTAATGATAGTCAAAAAGAATATACTGCCAAACGTAACGTCTCCACGTATTCTATCTTGACGTCCTGTTAATTCCATATAGGTTGAGTTAAACTGTACCACTGTACGCTGTGGATAGAGCGGTACGTCGTAACCTTGTTTTTTATCTAGCCACTTAAAATCTTTGAGTTCCTGAACTCGTCCGCCAAGACCCATACCGAAGGTTTTGTCTAGTTTTTGATTAACTTCTCTATAAGTAAATTTTGCAAAAGGATTTCTACCGTTGATATCTATCATTTAGTTATCCTCGAGGTCAATATCTTCACCAGCCACCGCTCGGTCAAATTGTTCTAGCGTATGCTCAAATGACCAGTTATTGCTATTAATTCCCCAAATACCATGTTTGAGCCAATTCTCCATACCTGTTTTTTTCCAATAGCCAATAAATAAGGTGACGCTGATAAAACCAACGAGTAAGACAATTCCAATGCCCGTTACCGCAGTACTAGCACTTAAAGCAAGAAATAATGTTGACCCCATTCCTGTTATAGCTGAACCATAGTAAGCATATTGCATGACGCTATTGTCATTACGTCCAGCTTCATTTCCTGAATTAAAGTCAAACCCTGCAAATATCGCCGCACCGCCAAGACTTAGACCTCTTGCAACTATAGATAATCGACTAGCTTGACGAGTAGCATCAGACAATTTTTTAGCATTTACAGATTGACCAGCACCTTTTGCTAATTCAAGCTCACTTGCCAATAGCTTGCTGGCATTACCGCGCAGCTCTAAACTACCGCCTAACAACACCATCAATCCTGCGGCTGCCTTACTGCCTTCTACTAGTCTATCCTCTTGAGTTTTTGCTTGAAAAAATGCACTGACTAAAAAGACGCATGCCACAGTTTGTAGCATTGCACCGAAGTAGTGAGTTCTGACCGCTAGTTCTATTCTTCGATTGGTAATATCTGCAAAACGTTTGTAATCCTTATAACTTTGGTCATATAGTCCAGAGGTCATATTAACTGACTGATCAATTACCTGTCTCAACGTGTTTTTGTCAGAATAGACTTTACTACTATTCTGATAGACATTCATTCCTGCTCTGAGTTGATTTTTATCTATATAGTAGATGAAGTTTTGACTAATGGTTTTATTGAGTCTGGCAGACTCCCCTGAAGTCTTGAGTGCTTGATCGACACTTTCACGTATTTTAGTAGGTAAACTTCCATCTCCTGCGATGTGCATAATACCGTTTATTAGCGCTTTTCTTGCATCAGCATAGCTTCCTTGTCCTTTGACTATAATCAGGGCTTTTTCATGATGATAACCAAATAGGTACTCTTTCTGGGAAAGCATGAGTCCAGATAAAGTTTGACCTGTTCGATAGTTATTCATAAACGGTACGGCAAGCTGTTCGGCTAACCCAATAGTGATTCCTACTTGATCAGCAATAGCATCATATCTACCAAATATAGCAGCCGAACCTGTATATAACAGTCCCGACCATGAATTGGTTGCAATCTCACTTGTGGTAAATCCTGCCGTGATGGCTGGAAGCCCTTCAATGTGATTGAGGACTTGATCTTGATTAAATGCTAAAGCGCGTGCTAGATAGTTGTCATCATCGCTTGCTGCTTTTTGGGATAAGTGTAAATCGTATAACTCAGTCAACATAGGCATAGTAGCGGTTGAACCTAAGAACTGCTGAACGGTGAGTGTGTAATAAACGCAGCTTGTTTCATCATTCTTGTCAAAGCAGTTAGTCATAATATTTTTAAGTCTTTCCCCTTCGAATACTACATAGTAGTAACTAGATAGCTTTAGTAGCACCTCATAAAGCTCATCTTGACGCTGTTTAGATATTGCTTCAAAATTTGCAAGCCAACTATTCATTTCGCTTTCACGAATCAAATTACTGTAGCTTGACCATGCTGATTGTCGTTGTCGCTCAAAATATCTCGACGCGCCCTCTTGACGTCTTTGTTCTTCTGCTTGCTGTTCCGCTTCGCTTGGACCATCCCCCTCCCATCTAGGCATAGGTTGCATCAGTTTAGTATGTTCATTAACTCTATCTATGTGACGCTGGGCATCAGCTTTCGCTTTCTCGTCAATACTATTTCTTAAAGTACTAATTAGAGTCGCTACTGTATAATTGTGTACTTCAATTTCTGATGGCCGATACGCAAGTTGTGCTTGTATCATAAACTCGTTTAAATCAATGAGCTTTCCAATTTCGTCATTAAAATAAACGTTCAATACACGATTTCCACTATTTTCTATTTTTGATAGCTCTATTTTGAGTTTATCTTTTTCGTTTGATTTATCTAGATCATAAGGTTTTTTAGTAAACGGATTGACATAACCAAGGTATTCGATAGGAAAGTGTTGAAAGTCTTCTTTTTTACCGTCTCCTTCAGGATCGTACTCCCATAATTCGTATTTGCCAGCATTTTGTGAATCAACACCTAGAGATGTTTCACTTTTTGACTGGGTAGCAGATACAGGTACTTCGATCATATTATTAGTTTTAGCACCATCAGTGTTATTCTGATGTTTCTCAATGACTGCTTTTGTCCATTTAACAGGGCTATAAGCGACCCATAATGTGTCGATATCTTTGTTTGGATTGGGAATACGGATAAAGCTGTTTAATGCCGTACAGTTATCGCCTCTATGACAAGTATAATCAACGATAGGCAAACCAGGAGTCTTTTCTACATTTTTCACATCGAATTGTTTTAGATAGCGGTTTTGTGTGACGACATAGCCATACCACTCTCTATTATTATCAATAATATAAACATAGCCTTCACGAAGTAATCTACCATAAATTTCAACGTTATCTTCAAACGTGCAACCCCAACGCGTAAGTAACAACGTAATCCCTTCAGCCAAACACTGCTCACACCTATTATGCTCTGCCATAACCTAATTCCCTATTTCTCAATTATCTAATGTCAGTCACTAAATTTGATTGTTCATAGCACTCATATAACCATCTGTTCATCATTGTCATACGATCCACAGTATTGGTGAGATGCGTCGCTGTTATTAGTTGCGTATTCGCTTTGTGAAGCCAGCCAAGCAGTGTACCGTAGTAATTGAGTATCAGATCGCTACCCTCAATGCCTTTTTTGGCAAAGAAGCGATTAAGTATACTGATATTATCCAATTGGGCTTGGCTTAGGGGACAGTATCTTGGTAGACGCTGCGCTGCACTGACTTGATTGGGCTTATAGTGATGAATATTGTTTAAGCTATGCCAACTGCCATTTACTGGCAACCAAAGTCGCTTGGGGTAGCCATAGCGATTGGCGATATAGTGGTGCTGTTTCAGCGGTAACAGGTGAATCAGTACCTGCGCATCTAAGTAGCGAAAATGCTTTTTTTGACAACCTTTTTGAATGATTTGGTTCAATCCTAGTGAACTAGCGATTTGCTTAGCATCTTGTTTAGAGTTATCTACATCAGTTGTATTAACTATTAGCTGCTGCCATTCAGGATCATCTGGTAGATACTCCTTTGCACTGATTCTTGTTTTTCGCGCTCTTATATTGGGTGCGGTATAATCCAGTAATGTGAGTATGCCGTGATGACGAGATAGAAGCTCACACTGCTGCAAATGTAGCTCTAGGATATTACTAATATCTGAGCTTAGCGTGATCATGACTGGACTATCAATCATATGGTAGCGCAGCAGCTCTTGATCTAATGAATACACAGCGTCAGGGAAGGCAGTGCTAATCTCTGCGATCAATTCTGTCTGGCTATGATGAACAAGGATGACATCAAAGGTGCTAAGCACCCTAAAGTCAAGCGTTTGCGTCTGTAAGCTTAAGCCCAATGGTTTTTTCAGTTGGATATTCACTATGCTGTCATGCTTTTATATCTGCGTGTAATATTTGAGTGAAAGTCATTTTTATTATAAGTCGGTACTAGCAGCATGATTGTCCTCAGCCTGCTCTGACAACTTTTCACAAGCTTCAAACTGCATCTGCTTCATCACTAAGTTTTTAGCTTCTCCACCCCCACTGCCCCAAACCACCTTACTCGCCTTATATCCCACCTGAGCAGGCGTAATAAACGTCACATTGCCCCCTGATAGCTCAATACCGCTCCCTGCTGCTTTTAGGGTGAGCGTATCAGGGGCGATGATCTCAATATTATCTCGGCTATGAATGCGTAGGACTTGCTCGCTATCGAGGCGCATCTCACTTTGATGCGCTTGTATGGTCACATCGCCATGGGCGGCGGTATGGGTTTGCGCTTTGTTTGAGTAATAGTGAATGTCGCCTGCGACTAATTGGTTCATCTGCGTTTGGCTATGATAGTGAGTACTACCTGTCGCATGACTGTGCGTGCTCTTCGTGCTGGTATGCTGACTGTGTTGTCCACTTAATAGGGCTAGATGACGCTGGGAGTCGATGAGTACATGCGGTTGTTGCCATTGTCCTGATTCGTTTAAGTTGTTGCCGTTGGTGTCTTGGCTGAATTCGGCAAAGGGGGTTTGACTGTCTGCTTTATTGCCGCTTTGCTTGTTACTCGCATTGCCTTCTAGTCCAACTGGCTGATGGATGTCAGCTAGCTGCGCGTAAGCTTGTTGATGCTGATCAGCGGTTTGCAGTTTGCTATGACTGTCATGGCTCATATGCTGCTTTGATTGACTGCCTGATGTTTGACTGCTGATATGAATACCTGTACTCCCTTGCACATTGGCGGCGGCCTCAGTCTCTATACTGATGCCCTGTCCACGTGCTTGACCACGAGTATGGTCGCTATGTTGGTATAGGTGACCGAGGGTGAGACTCGACTGGTAGCTGCTGCTATACAGGTTGATTTGTGGACTGTCAGGATGAGCGTCAAACATGAGCTGGTTGTAGCCGTTGATAGCGTGGTCTTTAGTCGCTTCTCCGGTGCGACTGCTATCAATGCTTTGGGTTTTGATGCCGTCGATGGGATACGCATGGCTTTGGTTGATAAACCAAACGGGGCTGGTGGCGTCGATGAAGTCTGTGTCACTGGCGATGCGGTTGTGCTGGGCGTCGTCGTTACCCTGTCCGTTATGGGTGCTGCCGATGATGATGGGATGGGTGATGTCGCCGCCAATAAAGTCAATGAGGACGTGCTGTCCGTGACGCAAAGACTGGGTGTGTCCCATGTGATCGCCGACGAGGTGGCTGGCGATGGGTATCCAGTGGCTGCTGTCGTCGCTACTATCTTCACTTTGCCAGTGGTAACGGATATGAGCGCGGTGGTTGCGGTCAGTGTCTACGGCGCTGCCACTGGCGGTATCAACGATACTGGCACTCATGAGTCCTGTGAGACTGGGATGCGGTGCGCCAAGTTTGTCCAGCTGTTCACCAAAGGGGATATGGTGATGATGCGGAAATGGCAGATAGCAGGCGCTGATATGGTGGATGTTGTCATTATCATGTGCATGGTT